>NZ_JBHTDF010000018.1:524275-670294 GCF_042666375.1 Nocardioides sp. GCM10030259
GGCGGACCGCGCGGGCCGGGGACTCCCGCCGCGCGTGCGCGACCAGCCCGGCGGCATCGTCGGGACGCAGTGCCGCGAGCCGGACGGTGAGGTCGGCCTGCTCCGCCGCGGCCCGGGACTTGCGGTCCTCGAGGTCCCGGATCGCGTCCACCAGTGCAGCCGCCTCGGCGGCGGTGTCGGTGTGCGGGTGCGGGGCCATGCTCCATTGTATCGAACATATTTTCGATCAGTCAAGATCGTGTGCACCCAGATCCGCGTCGTGGGTGCGGTCGGAAAGCCGGCGACGGACCGCAACCCCGCGCCCGCCGTCCCCGCTTCGCTGCCTGTCGGTCAGAAGCCCAACGAACCCGCAGGGTGCCCACTCACCGCGCGCGCACGCGCTGAAGGGGTCTCGACAAGCTCGACCACCGGGTGCGCACGCAAGCCGGCGACGGACCGCAACCCCGCGCCCGCCGCCCGGCTTCGCTGCCTTTTGGTCGCAAGCCCAACGAACCCGCAGGGCGTCGGCCCTCACCGTGGGCACAGTGGCTTCTGGGGTCTCGACAAGCTCGACCACCGGTGCCTGAGGTGACCACCATGTCCGTGTCCGCCGCCCCGAGCGCCCCGAGCGGGTCGAGCCTGACCGAGCGCTACCTCCACGCCGTCACGCGACGGCTGCCGGAGGACCAGCGCGCCGATGTCGCCGAGGAGCTGCGCGCGACCATCGCGGACCGGATCGACACGCTGGCCGCGCAGCGTTCCGACGCAGACCACGCGGCGAACGAGCGACTCGCGCTCCAGGAGCTGGGCGATCCCGACCGTCTCGCCGCCGGCTACACCGGTCGCCGGCTCCAGCTGATCGGGCCGGACCTCTACCCGGCGTACGAGCGACTGCTCAAGCCGGTGCTGGTGATCGCCGTGCCGGCGGTGACGATCCTGGTGGCGGTCATCGACGCGCTCTCCGGGGAGTCGCTCGGCGACATCGTCGGAGGTGCGGTCGGCCTCGCCGTGTCGCTCGTCGTCCAGGTCGCCTTCTGGGTCACCCTCGTCTTCGCGATCGTCGAGCGGACCGCGGACGGCGCCGCGAACCTGCCTTCGTCGCTGGGCGTCGCGTCGACCGTCGACCAGCTCCCCGACCTGCCGAGCCGGCGCGGCTCCCTGAGCGACCTGATCGCGAGCCTCGTCTGGCTCGGGCTCATCGGCCTCGCGATCGTGTGGCAGGAGGTCCAGTCGCCGCTGGACGGCGGGGTGCCCCTGCTCGACCCCGACCTGTGGAGCTTCTGGCTGCCGCTGATCCTGGTGCTGCTCGTGGCGGAGGCGGTGTTCGAGGTGGTCAAGTACCGCATCGGTCGGTGGACCCCCGCGCTGGCGACCGTCAATGCGGTGCTCGGCGCCGTGTTCGCCGCGCCGATCGCCTATCTGGCGGCGACCGACAAGCTGCTCAACCCGGCTGCGGTCGCCGAGATCCAGGACGGCTGGGCCGGCTTCGATCCCGACACGGTGAACACGGTCGTCGTGGTCGTCGCGCTGGCGATCTGGCTCTGGGACGCCGTGGACGGCTTCCGGCGCGTCGAGCGGTGATGCCCGGACCACCGAACCGACGTCGCCTCCCTACGGCGGATCGTGGCAACGCGGGCTAGGGTCGGCCCCGTGAGTATTCTCGACGACGCCCGCGAGGGCATGGACCCCACCGTCCGGCCGCAGGACGACCTGTTCGGCCACGTCAACGGCCGCTGGCTGGTGGAGACGGAGATCCCGTCCGACCGCTCGAGCTGGGGGCCGTTCGTCCAGCTCGCGGAGGTCGCCGAGGAGCAGGTGCACGCGATCATCGAGGATCTCGCGCAGCGGGTCGCCGCGGGTGAGGACGTCGACGAGGACGCGCGCAAGATCGGCGACCTCTTCCACTCGTTCATGGACACCGAGACGATCGCCGCGAAGGGCCTCGCGCCCGTGCAGCCGCTGCTGAACGCCGTCGCCGGGCTGCGCGACGTCCGCGACCTCGCGGCGTTCCTCGGCGAGTTCGAGCGGGCCGGCGGGCACGGCCTCTTCGGGTCGTACGTCGACACCGACAGCAAGAACTCCGACCGCTACCTCTTCAACCTGGTCCAGGGCGGGCTCGGGCTGCCGGACGAGTCCTACTACCGCGAGGACAAGTTCGCCGAGGTCCGCGAGAAGTACGTCGCCTACCTGACGCGCCTCCTCACCCTCGCCCGGCACGCCGACCCGGAGGCAGCCGCGGCCACCGTGCTGGCCATCGACACGAAGCTCGCCGCCGGCCACTGGGAGCGGGCCGAGACCCGCGAGGTCCAGAAGACCTACAACCTGAGGACCAAGGCGGAGCTCGTCGAGATCTGCCCGGGCTTCGACTGGGACGCCTACGTCACCAACCTCGGCGGCAGCGACGAGACGCTGGCCGAGGTGTGCGTGCGGCAGCCGTCGTACTTCTCGCACCTCTCGACCGTCCTCGGCGAGGTGCCGATCGACGAGTGGCGCGAGTGGCTGCTCTCCCACGTGCTGCGCGCGGCGGCCGGCTACCTGACCGACGACTTCGTCGAGACCAACTTCGACTTCTACGGCCGCACGCTCAACGGCACCCCGGAGCTGCGGGCGCGCTGGAAGCGCGGGGTCTCCTTCGTCGAGGGCGCGATCGGCGAGTCCGTCGGCAAGGAGTACGTCGCGCGGCACTTCCCGCCCCGGTCCAAGGCGATGATGGACGAGCTGGTGGCGAACCTGCTCGCCGCCTACCGGCAGTCGATCTCCAAGCTCGACTGGATGACCGAGGAGACCAAGCAGCGGGCCTACGAGAAGCTCGACACGTTCCGCCCGAAGATCGGCTACCCCGAGAAGTTCCGCGACTACTCGCGCCTGCACGTGCGCCGCGACGACCTGCTCGGCAACGTCGCGGCCGCGTCGGCCTTCGAGACCGACCGCGAGCTCGCGAAGATCGGTGCGCCGGTCGACCGCGACGAGTGGTTCATGCTCCCGCAGACCGTGAACGCCTACTACAACCCGGGCACCAACGAGATCTGCTTCCCGGCCGGCATCCTGCAGAAGCCGTTCTTCTCGGCCGACGCCGAGGAGGCCGAGAACTACGGCGGCATCGGCGCGGTCATCGGCCACGAGATCGGCCACGGCTTCGACGACCAGGGTGCGCAGTACGACGGCGCCGGCAACCTCAACGACTGGTGGACGCCCGACGACAAGGCCGCGTTCGAGGTCAAGTCGAAGAAGCTCATCGAGCAGTACGACGGCTTCGAGCCGCGAGCCCTGCCCGGCGAGCGCGTCAACGGCGCCCTCACGGTCGGCGAGAACATCGGCGACCTCGGCGGCCTGACCATCGGCCACACGGCGTACCTCATCGCCCGCGGTGGCGAGGCGGCCGTCGAGGACCGCCGCAGGCTGTTCATGAACTGGGCCTTCTGCTGGCGCTCGAAGCGCCGCAAGGAGCTCGACCAGCAGTACCTCACGATCGACCCGCACAGCCCGCCGGAGTTCCGCGCCAACATCGTGCGCAACCTCGACGAGTTCCACGAGGTCTTCGAGACCTCGGACGGAGACGGCCTCTGGCTCGACCCGTCCGAGCGCGTGCGCATCTGGTGAAGCCCGTCCACCGGCAGGCGACGTACGACGTCCGCCTCGAGTGGGGCCCGACCGGCGCCGCGGCCGTCGCGGCGCCGGTGACCGTGGTCGTCGACGTGCTGTCGTTCACCACGACGCTGACGGTGGCGGTCGAGCGCGGCATCACCGTCCATCCGTTCCGGTGGAAGGACGAGCGGGCGGCGGCGTACGCAGCGGAGCGCGACGCCGTGCTCGCAACCGGCCGGTCGCGCCGGGAGGGCGTGAGCCTGTCGCCGGTGTCGGTGCGGGAGGCGGTCGGTGTCGAGCGACTGGTGCTGCCGTCGCCCAACGGCTCCGCGATCAGCTTCGGGCTCGCGGACGCCGGCGCGTCGGTCGTCGGTGCCTCGCTGCGCAACCGGTCGGCGGTCGCCCGCTGGCTGGTGGACCG
The DNA here is from genome assembly GCF_042666375.1 of Nocardioides sp. GCM10030259. Taxonomy (NCBI): domain Bacteria; kingdom Bacillati; phylum Actinomycetota; class Actinomycetes; order Propionibacteriales; family Nocardioidaceae; genus Nocardioides; species Nocardioides sp. GCM10030259. Next base: position 528,261 of record NZ_JBHTDF010000018.1, read on the forward strand.
GCCCGGCCCGGTCGCGGTGGTGGCGGCCGGCGAGCGCTGGGAGGACGGGTCGCTGCGGCCGGCCGTCGAGGACCTCTGGGGTGCGGGCGCCGTCGTCGCCGCGCTGGTCGCCCTGGGGGTCGACGGCCTGAGCCCGGAGGCACGCGTGGCCGAGCAGGCGTTCCGGGCGGTCGAGCCGAGGCTGGCCGAGGAGCTGTACGCGTGCGCGAGCGGGCGGGAGCTCGTCGAGATCGGGTTCGCGGGCGACGTCGCCCTGGCGGCCGAGCTCGACGCCAGCGACGTCGTACCGGTGCTGCAGGGTGACGCCTTCGTCGCGGGCTGACAGACTCCGGGCCCATGACCGGACCTCGAGACGCGGCCACCCGCAAGGCCGACACGCTCGCGATGTGGGCGACCCCGGCGATCGACGTCTGGCTCGCGACGGCGTCGACCGACGGGACCCCGCACCTCGTGCCGCTGTCACTGGCCTGGGTCGACGAGCGCCTCGTGGTGGCGGTGCAGGCCAGGTCGCGGTCGGCCCGCGACCTCGCCGTGAGCAGACGCGCGCGGCTGGCGGTCGGGCCGACCCGCGACGTGACGATGGTCGACGCCGTGCTCGAACGGCAGGTGGGCGTGGACGAGGAGGTCGCGCTGGGCGAGGCGTACGCCGCGCAGGCCGACTGGGACCCGCGCGGCGACGCGGCGTACGTCTTCCTCGTGCTGCGGCCCGAGCGCGTCATGGCGTGGCGTGAGGCGAACGAGATCGCCGGCCGGACCCTGATGCGCGACGGTCGCTGGCTGGTCTGAGAGAGAAGGGGCGGGTGCCCTGCGCCGGTGGGGCCAACGCAGGGTCACCCACCCGGGTGTGACCCCTGCCAGCGACACACCCCCGTGTTGTGCGCTGACACTCCTCAAGAGCGCGGGTCCGGCGCCCAGATACCTCGGTCCAGACCATCGCCTGTGGAGGGCGGGGATCCGCCGTCGGCACCCGCTGGTAGACAGGTCGGCATGGACACCACCGTCACCGACGTCCGGGCGAGCGCCGAGGCCCACCTGCGCGCGCTGGTCGGCACCGATGACGCGGTGCTGCGCGAGGACCAGTGGTCGGCGATCGAGGCGCTCGCGGTGCACCGCCGCCGAGCGCTGGTCGTGCAGAAGACCGGCTGGGGCAAGTCGGCGGTCTACTTCGTGGCGACCCTCCTCCTGCGCGAGCAGGGCGCCGGCCCGACGGTGATCGTGTCGCCGCTGCTCGCGCTGATGCGCAACCAGATCGCGGCGGCCGAGCGTGCCGGCATCCGGGCGGTGACGATCAACTCCACCAACATGGAGGACTGGGAGCCGATCCAGGAGTCGATCCGGGCCGGCGACGTCGACGTGCTGCTGGTCAGCCCCGAGCGGCTCAACAACCCCGGCTTCCGCGACGAGGTGCTGCCCCGGCTGGCCGCGACCTGCGGGCTGCTCGTCGTCGACGAGGCGCACTGCATCTCCGACTGGGGCCACGACTTCCGCCCCGACTACCGGCGCATCCGCACGCTGCTCGACGACCTGCCCGACGGCATCCCCGTGCTCGCGACGACCGCGACGGCCAACGCGCGGGTCACCCAGGACGTCGCCGAGCAGATGGGCACGGATGTCCTGGTGCTTCGCGGCTCGCTGGACCGGGAGTCGCTGCGTCTGGCCGTCGTCCGCCTGAAGACCCCCGAGCAGCGGCTCGCCTGGCTGGCCGACCACCTCGCCGAGCAGCCCGGCTCCGGCATCGTCTACTGCCTGACCGTCGCCGCCACCCAGGAGGTGGCCGACTATCTCCGCTCGCGCGGCCACGACGTCGCGGCGTACTCCGGCCAGACCGAGACCACCGAGCGGCACGCCCTCGAGCAGGATCTCGCGGCCGGCCGGGTCAAGGCGCTCGTCGCGACGAGCGCCCTCGGCATGGGCTTCGACGCGACGCTCGGCTTCGTCGTCAACCTCGGGGCGCCGTCGTCGCCGGTGTCCTACTACCAGCAGGTCGGTCGCGCAGGCCGTGGACTGCCCAACGATCTGGAGAGCGCCACGGTCGTGCTGCTGCCGGCGATCGAGGACCGCGACATCTGGGCCTACTTCGCCTCGCTCGCGTTCCCGCGCGAGGAGCAGGTGCGCCGCACCCTCGACGTGCTGGCCGACCAGGGGCGCCCGCTGAGCACCGCCGGCCTCGAGACGTACGTCGACCTCAACCGCACCCGCCTCGAGACCATGCTCAAGGTGCTCGACGTCGACGGCGCCGTCCGGCGGGTGCGGGGCGGCTGGGAGGCGACCGGGCAGCCGTGGAGCTACGACGAGGAGCGCTACCGCCGGGTGCGCGAGGCCCGGGAGCGCGAGCAGCAGGCGATGCTCGACTACATCGCCACCGACCGGTGCCGGATGCGCTACCTGCGCGAGCAGCTCGACGACCCCGACGCCGTCGACTGCGGCCGGTGCGACAACTGCGGGGGCCTGAGCGTGGCCACCGAGATCTCCGCCGCCGCGGTCGAGGAGGCCGAGGCCCGGCTGGCCCGGCCCGGCGTCGTGGTCGAGCCGCGCAAGATGTGGCCGACCGCGCTCGCCAACCTCGGCGTCGACCTCAAGGGCAAGATCCGGGAGGCCGCCGAGGAGGGGCGCGCGGTCGCCCGGCTGACCGACCTCGGCTACGGCAACGCGCTGCGCGAGCTCTTCTCCCCGGCGACCCCGGACGGGCCGGTGCCGGTGTCGCTGGTCCGTGCCGTGATCGAGGTGCTGGGCGACTGGCGGCCGCCGGTCGACGGCATCGTGGTGGTCGAGTCCGCGACCCGGCCGACGCTGACCGCCGACCTCGCCGACGGGCTCTCCCGCTACCTGAAGGTGCCGGTCGTCGGACGCTGGGCGATCGTCGATCCCGACGTCGTACCCGGCCAGGGCGCGGCCAACTCCGCCCAGCGGATCGCCGCGGTCGGGCGCCGCTTCGACCTGCACGCCGATGTCCCCGAGGGCGCCCGGATCCTGCTCGTCGACGACCGCGTCGGCACCGGCTGGACGGTCACCCTGGCCGCCCGCGCGGTCCGCGCGGCAGGCGCCGCCGAGGTGCGGCCGCTGGTGCTGGCGACGTCGACCTGACGACCGCGTAGCCGGTTACGTCGCGGTGACATTCCGGCCGTAAACTTGGCCGGTGCACCACGTCTCCACCCTCGCGTACTTCGCCGACGACCCCTCCCGCACCTACCAGCTGATCCAGTGGCTGCCCGTCCTCGAGCTGCTCGACCAGCAGCAGCCGGTCGGGCTGGTGCTGCGCAGCCACGCGTCGGCGGAGATCATCCGGGAGCGCACGCAGCTCCCGGTCGCGGTGGTGCCGGCGTTCACCGAGCTCGCGGAGCTGTACGGCGAGGTCGACGCCAGGGTCGTCCTCTACGTCAACAACTCGATGCTGAACTTCCAGTCGCTGCTCCACGGCCGCAAGCTCCACGTGCACATCAACCACGGCGAGAGTGACAAGCAGAGCATGGCGAGCAACAACGCCAAGGCCTACGACCGCGTCTTCGTCGCCGGCGAGGCCGCCGTGCAGCGGTACGCCGCCGAGCTGCTCGAGCTCGACACCGGCAAGCTGGTCCGGATCGGCCGCCCGCAGCTCGACCTGCGCCCGGCGTCCCTCCTCGAGCCCACCGGGCTGCGCACGGTCCTCTACGCCCCGACGTGGGAGGGCGATGCGGAGTACAACGACTACACGTCGGTCGACACGCTCGGCATCGACATCGTCCGGGCGGTGCTGGCGATCCCGGGCGTGCGCCTGGTCTACAAGCCGCACCCCAAGGTCATCACGAGCCGGACGCCGTCGGTCCGCGACGCCCACCAGGCCATCCTGACGATCGTCGCGGAGGCGGGCCGCCGCGATCCGTCAGCGGGCCACGCCGCGATCACCGCCGGCGACATCCTCGCGGTGATGCCCGACTGCGACGCGATCGTCACCGACGTCTCGTCGGTCGGGCTGGACTGGCTCTACCTGCGCACCGAGTGCCCGATCTTCATCACCGACCGGCACCACGACGCGGAGCGGCTGCGCCGCGAGGTCCCGGTCAGCCGGTGCGCCGACGTGCTCGACACGGCCGACGGGCTCGACGTACCGGACCTGACCGCGCTGTTCGCGGCCCGGCTCGAGCACGACGAGCACCACCTGGCCCGGGTGGCGATGCGGCACCACTACTTCGACGACCTCCAGGTCGGCGACAGCACGACCCGGTTCCTCGAGACCGTCTCCGAGCTGGTCGCGCTGCGCGACCGCCTCGTCCTCGGCGGCGTGGCCACCGAGGACGAGGCTGCGATCATCGCCTGATCAGTGCCCGGCCATCAGGGCCGGGTCGACCTGGTGCTCGATCTTCTTGCGCGGCAGGAAGAACGCCGGCACCAGGACCACCGCAACCATGACCGTCGCGACCACGAACACGTCGGCGAACGCGTCCGCGAGCCCGGGGACGTACGTGGCCGGGTCGGTCGGGTCGAGGTCGATGGTGCCGCTGGTCAGCAGCACCGAGAAGACCGCGGTGCCGATCGAGGCCGCGACCTGCTGGACGATGTTCATCAGCGTCGAGCCGCGCGCGATCGTGTGCGCCTTCAGGGTCGCCAGCGCCGCCGACATGATCGGCATCATCGTGCTGCCCATGCCGAGGCCCATGATGAAGAGGGCGGTGAGCAGATACGCGTACGACGTGTCCGCCTCGAGCTGGGTGAACATCGCCATGCCGATGGTGATGACGCTGATGCCCGTCATCACGATCTTGCCGGGGCCGATCCTGTCGGCGAGCACGCCCGCGATCGGCATCGTGATCATCGCGCCGATGCCCTGGGGCGCCAGCAGCAGGCCGGCGCTCATGGCGTCCTCGCCGCGCACCGACTGGAAGTAGAGCGGGAACAGCAGGCTCGCACCGAAGAACGCGATCGCGAACAGCGACATCGCGACGACCGCGACCGTCATGGTCCGGTTGGCGAACAGCCGCAGGTCGACGAGCGGGTGGATGTTCTTGCGGTTGAGGGCCCACGGCACGAACGCCGCGATCAGCACCACGCCGACGACGGCCGGCCCGACCACCTGGGCGGTCCACACGGTGCCGTGCTCCTCCTTCGCGGCGGGGATCGACGAGACGCCGTACAGGAACGCGGCGAGACCGGGGGAGAGCAGCACCATGCCGAGCCAGTCGAAGGTCTCGGACGGCTCGACGTGGTCCTTGGGGAGCACGACGGAGGCGTAGAACAGCGCGAGGATGCCGATCGGCAGGTTGATGAGGAAGATCCAGTGCCAGCTCGCCGAGTCGATCAGCGCGCCGCCGAGGATCGGGCCGAAGATCGGGCCGAGCAGCATCGGGATGCCCATGATCGCCATCACGCGGCCCACGCGCTCGGGGCCGGCGGCGCGGGTCAGGATCGTCATGCCGAGCGGCATCAGCATGCCGCCGCCGAGGCCCTGGAGGACGCGGAAGGTCACGAGCATCTCGAGCGAGGTCGCGGCCGCGCACAGCACGGAGCCGAGCGTGAAGAGCAGGACCGCCAGCAGGTAGAGCCGCTTGGTGCCGAACCGGTCGGCGGCCCAGCCGGTCAGCGGGATCACCGTGGCGAGCGCCAGCGTGTAGCCGGTCATCGTCCACGCGACCTGCGCGGACGTCGCCTCGAACTCCTTCTGGAAGGTCTGCAGGGCCACCGAAACGACGGTGATGTCGAGGATCGACATGATGGCGCCGAGCACGACGACGCCTGCGGTCAGCAGCACGCCGCGGTCGAGCTTGTCGGGCGCCCCCGCGGTGGCGGGAGGAGTGGGGGTGGTCTCTGTGGTCACCCGATCGAGGCTAGGTGGCGCCACCGACAGTGGCATCCGACTTTCGTCGTCCGCACACGTGGGCTGCGTCACCCACGCTGCGTCACCCGCGTCGTGTCAGCCCAGCTGTGCCTCGATCGCGTCGACGACGCGCTCGTCCTGGGGCTCCACCTGCGGGGAGAACCGCTGGACGACCCGGCCGTCGGCGGAGACCAGGAACTTCTCGAAGTTCCACTGGACGTCGCCGGCCTCGCCCTTCTCGTTCGTGGTCTCGGTCAGGGTCCGGTAGATGTCGTGCCGGGCGTCGCCGTTGACCTCGATCTTCTCGGTCATGGGGAAGGTGACGCCGTACGTCGCGGAGCAGAACTCCTGGATCTCCGCGGCCGTGCCCGGCTCCTGCCCCATGAACTGGTTGCAGGGCAGGCCCACGACGGTGAACCCGCGCTCGGCGTACTTCTCCTGCAGCTGCTCGAGGCCGGTGTACTGCGGGGTCAGCCCGCACTTGCTCGCGACGTTGACGAGGAGGGCGGGCCGGCCGCCGGTCAGCTCGCCGAGGGTGGCGGGCGTGCCGTCGAGCCGCGCGATCGAGGAGTCGAGGATGCTCATGCCCCCGACCCTACGGGTCGGCCGATCAGCGTCGGACGAAGGCGATGCGCCAGGACTCCGGGCCGCGCTCGACGTACTCGAAGCCGAAGACGCCCGGCTGCTCGGCCTCGACCTGTTGGAGGAGCGGGATCGGGTCGTGCGGTGCGACGAGCACCATCCCGGCGCCCGGCTGGAGCGAGCCGAGCGCTCCCTTGATGGCGGCGTGCCGGATCGCGTGGGGGATCGCCCGCGCGTCCAGCTCGGGCAGCGCCTCGTCGACCGCGCCGCAGCCGCAGCCGCCGTGCCCGCTCTCCCGCAGGCCGAGGTCCTCGCCGATTCCCATGTCGTCTCCTTCGTCACAGCCGATCCGCGTGACCGGCGTCCGCCATTTTGGCACAATGAACTCCGTGGAAAATAATCAACCGGGGAGACGTGGCCCACGTCCGGCCCGCGCGGCGAGCGGCCGGCGGCTCTCGCCGACACGGGCCTCGTTGCTCGAGACGCTGCAGGCGCAGCCCGAGCCGACCAGCCTGCCGGCGCTCGTCGCGATGACGGGCCTGCATGCCAACACCGTGCGCGAGCACCTGGATGGGCTCCGGCGCAGCGGGCTCGTCGACCGGACGCCGGCGCCGCCCACGGGGCGCGGCCGCCCCGGCTGGCTGTACGAGGCGACGCCGCAGAGCCACGAGGATCCGCGCCCGGAGTACGCCGGGCTGGCGGCCGCGCTCGCAGCGGTCGTCGTACGCACGAGCCCGGAGCCTGCCGCCGACGCGCGCCGCGCGGGGGCCGAGTGGGGCCGACGGCTGGCGCACGACGCCGGCGTGCCCGGGAAGGGCGGCGAGCGGGCGGCCCGGCAGGGTGTCGTCGGGCTCTTCGACGACATGGGCTTCGCACCCGAGCCGGACCGGGAGGCTCGCGAGGTACGGCTCACCCGGTGCCCGCTGCTCGAGGCGGCCCACCAGCAGCCCGAGGTCGTGTGCGCCGTGCACCTGGGCATCGCGCAGGGCGCCCTGGAGACGTACGACGCGTCGACGGACGGCCTCGACCTGCTGCCGTTCGTGGAGCCCGGTGCCTGCCTGCTGCGTCTCGGCCGGCGCGGATGAGCACCGTCGTCGACGCCCCGCGTGGGCGCACCGCCGCCTGGCGGCCGGTGCTGCTCGTGCCGGCCGGCGTCTCCCTGCTCGCCGGCCTCGACGCCGCCCTGCTCCTGCTCGACCTGCCGGCGCCGGTCGACGCCGACCGGCTGCCCGACGTGCACGGGATGCTGCTCGTGCTGGGCTTCGTCGGCACCCTGATCTCCCTCGAGCGGGCCGTCGCGCTCCGCACCCGGTGGGCACTCGCGGCGCCCGTGTTGCTCGGCGCCGGGGCGGTCCTGACCCTGACGCCGGCTCCGCTGCGGGTCGGCCAGGCCGTGCTGGTCGCGGGTGCCGCGGCGCTGGTCGCGGTCTACGTGCCGCTCTGGCGCCGGCAGGCCGACGAGGCCGTGCTCGTGCAGGCGCTCGGTGCTGCCCTCGCCGCCGGCGCAGCCGTGCTGTGGCTCGGTGGCGTCGACGTGCCGGTCCTGCTGCCCTGGCTGATGGCGTTCGTGGTGCTGACGATCGCCGGGGAACGGCTCGAGCTCGCCCGGCTGGCGATGGGGCCGTCGGCGGGCCCGGTGCTGGTGCTGCTCGCGACCGCGCTGAGCGCCGCGGTCGTCGCCGCGCTGCTGGTGCCGCAGGCCGGGTCGGTGCTGCTCGGCGCCGCCCTGGCCGGGCTCGTGGTCTGGCTGGCGACCCACGACGTGGCGCGGCGTACGGTCCGGGCGACCGGCCTGCCCCGCTACATGGCGGCCTGCATGCTGGCGGGCTACGCCTGGGCACTGGTCGCGGCCGCCGTCTGGCTGACGGGAGGGAGCGTCACCGACGGCGGTCGGTACGACGCCGTCGTGCACGCGGTGTTCCTCGGCTTCACCCTCTCGATGATCATGGCGCATGCGCCGGTGATCCTGCCGGCGGTGACCGGCCGCTCGCTGCCCTACCACCCGGCGCTGTACGCCCCGGTCGCGTCGCTGCACGGCTCGCTCGTCGTGCGGGTCTGGCTCGGGGACGGGCTCGGCGTACCGCATGCCTGGCGGGTGGGCGCGGTGCTCAACATCGTCGCTCTGCTGGGATTCGTGGCCCTTGCGGCGTCGCGGGTCGTGGTCGGAGCGCGGCGATGAGCCGCGGCTTCTCGCCGTGGCGGGACCTGCCGGCGCTGGTCTGGCTGCTGGCGATCCCGGGTGTCGCGTTCGCGCACCCGTGGATCCCCGAGCCGCGCTGGCTGATCCTGCACCTGCTGCTTCTGGGCGCGGTCACGCACTCGATCGTCGTGTGGAGCCAGCACTTCGCCGACACCCTCCTGCACGCCCCGTCGACGCAGCGGCCCCGGCTGCTGGCCCTGCTCAACCTGGGCGCGCTGGCGGTGATGGTCGGCACCCAGACGGCCCGCTGGCCGGTGACCCTGGTCGGCGCCTGCGCGGTCACCGGCGCCGTCGTCTGGCACGCCGCTCGCCTCGGTGGACAGCTCCGTCGCGCCCTCCCGGCCCGCTTCGCCGGCGTCGTGCGCTTCTACGTCGCCGCCGCGGCCCTGCTGCCCGTGGGCGCCGCGCTCGGCGTGCTGCTCGCGCGCGGCCCTGCGGAGCCGTGGCACTCGCGAGTGCTCCTCGCCCACGTCGCGGTCAACCTGCTGGGCTGGGTGGGCCTGACCGTCGCGGGCACGGTCGTCACGCTGTGGCCGACGATGCTGCGCACCCGCCTCGGGGCCGGCTCCGACGCGGCGCTGCAGCGCGCCCTCCCGGTGCTGCTGGCCGGGGTCGTCGTGACCGTCGTGGCCTGCCTGCTCGGCCGCTGGCCGCTCGCGGCGGCCGGCATCGCGACGTACGTCGTCGGCGCGGTGCTCATCGGGATCCCCATGGTCGAGGCGGCGCGCCGGAAGCCTCCCGCCGGCCACCCGACCTGGTCGGTGGCCGCGGGGCTGCTCTGGCTGCTGGGGTGCCTGGTCGCGTGGGCGGCGATCCTCGCCGCCGGGGGCGACGGCCATGTCGTGCACGACCGATTCGGGGCCCTGGTGCCGTTCCTGGCGGCGGGCTTCGCGGCCCAGGTGCTGCTCGGCGCGATGGGGCACCTGATCCCGACCGCGCTCGGCGGTGGCGGCACGGCCGTACGCGCCGCCGGTGCCGTGCTGGACCGGGCCGGCGCGTTCCGGATCGCCGCCGTCAACCTCGGGCTGCTCGCCTGCCTGCTGCCCGCCCCCAGCGCCGTCGTGGTGGCGTGCTCCGCGGTCGTCCTGCTCGCGCTGGCCGCCGAGCTCCCCCTGCTCGTGCTGGCGATCCGGGCGTCGCGGGTCGCGCGGCGTACCGGAGCCGGACCGGCGCTCCCCGACGAGGCATCGGCCGGTATGCGACGCCGCCGCGCCCTGGGCTCCGCGGTCGCCGGCGTCGCCGTGGTGACGGTGACCGTCGCCGCCGGGGTCGCCGTCGACCCGTCCGCGCTCGGGACCGGCCGGGTGGCGTCGGCTGCCGCCGGGGTCGCGGCGACGGGGCACACGACGACCGTGCGGGTCGAGGCGGCGGACATGCGGTTCGTGCCGTCGTCGATCACGGTGACCGCGGGCGACCGGCTCGTGATCGAGGTCGTGAACACCGACTCCGACGTCCACGACCTCGTGCTCGAGACCGGCGCCGACTCCGGCCGAGTCTCGCCCGGGGAGACGGCCCGGGTCGACGTGGGCGTCGTCGGTCGCGACCTCGACGGCTGGTGCTCCCTCGTCGGCCACCGGCAGATGGGCATGACGCTGGACGTGAAGGTGGCCGGGGCGCACGAGCACGGGTCCGACCACGGATCGGAGGGTGTGCTCCCGGCCCGCGACGCTGCGCTGCCGCAACTACCCGACGGAGGCCCGCGCACCCACCGGCTGACGCTCACGGTGGGCGAGGTCGAGCGTGAGGTGGCGCCCGGCCTCACCCAGCGGCTCTGGACGTACAACGGGCAGGCGCCCGGCCCGGTACTGCACGGCCGCGTCGGGGACCGGTTCGTCGTCACGCTGGTGAACGACGGCACGATCGGCCACTCCATCGACTTCCACGCCGGCGCGTTGGCGCCGGACCGCCCGATGCGGACCCTCGAGCCGGGGCAGTCGCTCACCTACCGGTTCACCGCCGAGCGGGCCGGGATCTGGATGTACCACTGCTCGACGATGCCGATGAGCGCGCACATCGCCAACGGCATGTTCGGCGCGGTCGTCATCGAGCCCCGCGACCTGGCGCCCGTCGACCGCAGCTTCCTCCTGGTCCAGAGCGAGCACTACTACGGACCGGACGGCGGCACCGTCGACGCCGACAAGGTGCAGGCCGAGCAGCCCGACGCCGTCGTCTTCAACGGGTACCCGAACCAGTACGACCACGACCCGCTGCACGTGCGGTCCGGCGAGCGGCTGCGCATCTGGGTGCTGGACGCCGGCCCCAACCGGTCGACGTCGTTCCACGTGGTCGGCGGCCAGTTCTCGACGACGTACGCCGAGGGCGCCTACCTGCTCCGCGACGGCGGACCGCGCGGCGACGGTGGTGCCCAGTCCCTGGCGCTCGGCGCCGCCCAGGGCGGCTTCGTGGAGCTGGAGCTGGACGAGCCCGGTCGCTACCCGTTCGTCTCGCACGTGATGGTCGACGCCGAGCGCGGGGCGCACGGGGTCATCGAGGTGCGCTGACTCCGCTGGGCGGTGGTTTCGAGACGGTTGCTAGCGCAACCTCCTCAACCACCGAGGCCGGCGGTTTCGAGACGGTTGCCAGCGCAACCTCCTCAACCACCGAGGCCGGCGGTTTCGAGACGGTTGCCAGCGCAACCTCCTCAACCACCGAGGCCGGCGGTTGAGGAAGGCGCCCTGGCGCCTGTCTCGAAACCACCCCGCGGTGGTCGATCCAGCGGGGCCCATCGGCACTGGAGCGAGGGACTTCCGTCCCTGATCGGCAGGGTCAACGACACGCCACGATCACCGCATCTTCCTTGTCACGGCCCGTGGAGGTTCCCTAACTTGAATGGCATGACCGACACGTCTCGGGCACGTCTGGACGGTCTCGGCAGCGATGCGCTGCTGAAGACCGGGCGCTTCTTCACGAGGTGGGAGGAGACCGACGACGGCAGGGCGGTCTTCCGCGAGGGCGGCCGCGCCGGCGACGTCTTCTACCGGGACAGGTGGAGCCACGACAAGGTCGTCCGGTCCACCCACGGCGTGAACTGCACGGGCTCCTGCTCGTGGAAGGTCTACGTCAAGGACGGGATCATCACCTGGGAGAGCCAGGAGACCGACTATCCCTCGGTCGGGCCCGACCGTCCCGAGTACGAGCCCCGCGGCTGCCCGCGGGGCGCTGCCTTCTCCTGGTACACCTACTCGCCGACCCGGGTCCGCTACCCGTACGCCCGCGGGGTCCTCGTCGACATGTTCCGCGAGGCCCGCGAGCGGCTCGGTGACTCCGTCGAGGCGTGGGCCGAGATCGTCGGCGACCCCGCGAAGCGCAAGCGCTACCAGCAGGCCCGCGGCAAGGGCGGCCTGGTGCGGGTCAGCTGGCGCGACGCCGTCGACATGATCGCCGCGGCCCACGTGCACACGATCAAGACCCACGGGCCCGACCGCTGCACGGGCTTCTCGCCGATCCCCGCGATGTCGATGGTGTCCCACTGCGTCGGCACCCGCTTCATCCAGCTCATCGGCGGCGTGATGACGTCGTTCTACGACTGGTACGCCGACCTGCCCGTCGCGAGCCCGCAGGTGTTCGGCGACCAGACCGACGTGCCGGAGTCCGGCGACTGGTGGGACGCGACGTACCTGATGATGTGGGGCTCCAACGTCCCCGTCACGCGCACGCCCGACGCGCACTGGATGGCGGAGGTCCGCTACCGCGGCACCAAGGTGGTCACGGTCAGCCCGGACTACGCCGACAACACCAAGTTCGCCGACGAGTGGATGCCCGCCCAGGCCGGCTCCGACGCCGCGCTGGCGATGGGCATGGGCCACGTGCTGCTCAAGGAGTTCTTCGTCGACCGGCGCACGCCGTTCTTCGTCGACTACGTGCAGAAGTACACCGACCTCCCGTTCCTGATCCGGCTGGAGGAGCACGAGGAGGGCGGGCTGGTGCCCGGCAAGTTCCTCACCGCCGCCGACCTCGGTGGGACCGCGCCGGAGGACGCCTGGAAGACCGTGCTCATGGACGGCGCGTCCGGGCAGCCGGTGGTGCCGAACGGCTCGATGGGTTTCCGGTACGCCGAGTCCGGCAAGGGCAAGTGGAACCTCGACCTCGAGGGCGTCAGCCCCACGCTCACCCTCGCCGGCGAGGGGAGCGAGGCCACCGAGGTGCTGCTCCCGGCGTTCGTCGAGGCCGACGGCACCGGCTCGGTGGTGCGCCGCGGCGTGCCGACGCGGACGGTGGGCGGGCACCGGGTCACCACGGTGTTCGACCTGATGCTCGCGCAGTACGGCGTCGGGCGCGACGGCCTCCCGGGCGAGTGGCCGACCGGCTACGACGACGCGAGCACGCCGTACACCCCGGCCTGGCAGGCGGAGCGCACCAGCGTGCCGGCCGAGCAGTGCATCCGGATCGCCCGCGAGTTCGCGCGCAACTCCGAGGAGTCCGGCGGCCGGTCGATGATCATCATGGGCGCCGGCATCTGCCAGTGGTTCCACGGCGACGCCACCTACCGCGCGATCCTCTCGTTGCTGATCCTCACCGGCGCGATGGGCCGCAACGGCGGCGGCTGGGCGCACTACGTCGGGCAGGAGAAGTGCCGCCCGATCACCGGCTGGATCTCGCTGGCCAACGCCCTCGACTGGGGCCGGCCGCCGCGCACGATGACGGGCACGTCGTTCTGGTACATGCACACCGGGCAGTGGCGCAACGACGGCTACTCCGCCGACTCGCTCAGCTCGCCGCTGGCGAAGGGCCACCTCAAGGGCAAGCACACCGCCGACACGATCGCGCAGTCCGCGCGGCTGGGCTGGATGCCTTTCTATCCCCAGTTCGACCAGAACCCGATGGACGTCGCCGAAGCCGCCACCGCCGCGGTCGAGAACGGCGAGGCGGAGGACGCCGCGTCGTACGTCGTCGACGCGCTCCAGACGGGCAAGCTCAGCCCGGCGATCGCCGACGTCGACGCCCCCGAGGCGTGGCCGCGCACGCTGGTGCTGTGGCGGTCGAACCTCTTCGGCTCGTCGGCGAAGGGCAACGAGTACTTCCTCAAGAACCTGCTCGGCACCCACTCCAACGTGATGGGCACCGAGAACCCCGAGGCACCGCGGCCCGCCGACGTGGCCTGGCACGACGAGACGCCGGAGGGGAAGCTCGACCTGCTGGTGTCGGCGGACTTCCGGATGACGTCGACGACGCTGCTCTCCGACGTCGTGCTGCCGGCCGCCACCTGGTACGAGAAGCACGACCTGTCCTCGACCGACATGCACCCCTTCGTGCACGCGTTCAGCCCGGCGATCGACCCGCCGTGGGAGGCGCGCACCGACTTCGAGGCGTTCCACGCGATCGCCCGCCGGCTCTCCGAGCTCGCCAAGGACCACCTCGGCACCCGGCGCGACCTGGTCGCCGTACCGCTGCAGCACGACACCCCCGGCGAGACCCAGCAGGCCGGCGGCGTCGTGCGCGACTGGAAGGACCCCGACGTGCCGGCGGTGCCGGGGGTCAACACGCCGGTCTTCCAGGTCGTCGAGCGCGACTACACCGCCATCGCCGACAAGCTGGCCAGCGTCGGTCCGCTCGCCGACAGGCTCGGCTTCACGGTCAAGAACGTCACCTACCGGCTCGAGGAGCAGACGGCCGCGCTGGCCCGCAGCAACGGCGTCATGTCCGCCGGCGCGGGCGCGGGCCGACCCGCGATCGACACCGACAAGAAGCTCGCCGAGGCGATCCTGCGCTTCTCCGGTACGACGAACGGCGCGCTCGCCGTCCAGGGCTTCCACGACCTCGAGCAGCGGGTGGGCAAGCCCCTGCACGACCTCGCGGAGGGGTCGGAGGAGAAGCGGATCAGCTTCGCCGACACCCAGGCCGCGCCGGTGCCGGTGATCACGTCGCCGGAGTGGTCGGGCTCGGAGACCGGCGGGCGCCGCTACGCGCCGTTCACCGTCAACATCGAGCGGCTCAAGCCGTTCCACACGCTGACCGGCCGGATGCACTTCTACCTCGACCACGACTGGATGACCGACGTCGGCGAGGCGCTCCCGACGTACCGACCACCCCTGGACATGCAACGGCTCTTCGGCGAGCCCGCGCTCGGCCCGGACGGGCAGCTCCAGGTGACCGTGCGCTACCTGACGCCGCACTCGAAGTGGTCGATCCACTCGGAGTACCAGGACAACCTGTTCATGCTGTCGCTGAGCCGCGGCGGGCCGACGGTCTGGATGAGCCCGCAGGACGCGGCGTCGATCGACGTCCACGACAACGAGTGGGTCGAGTGCGTCAACGAGAACGGCGTGCTCGTGGCCCGCGCGATCGTGAGCCACCGGATGCCGCAGGGCGTCGTGTACGTCTACCACGCGCAGGAGCGCACGATCGACGTACCGAAGTCCGAGGCGACCGGCCGGCGCGGCGGCATCCACAACTCCGTGACCCGATTGCTGGTGAAGCCGACGCACCTGATCGGCGGCTACGCCCAGCTGTCCTACACGTTCAACTACCTCGGCCCCACCGGCAACCAGCGCGACATGGTGACCACGGTCCGCAAGCGCTCGCAGGAGGTGACCTACTGATGCGCGTCATGGCCCAGATGGGCATGGTGATGAACCTCGACAAGTGCATCGGCTGCCACACGTGCTCGGTGACCTGCAAGCAGGCGTGGACCAACCGCGCCGGCACCGAGTACGTCTGGTTCAACAACGTGGAGACGCGGCCCGGGCAGGGCTACCCGCGGCGCTACGAGGACCAGGAGAAGTGGCGCGGCGGCTGGGAGCTCAACCCGCGCGGCCGCCTCCAGCTCCGCACCGGCGGCCGGCTCAAGCGGCTGCTGTCGATCTTCGCCAGCCCCGTGCAGCCCGAGCTCGGCGACTACTACGAGCCGTGGACCTACGACTACAAGACGCTGGTCGAGGCGCCGCTCGGCGACGACTTCCCGGTCGCCCGGCCGAAGTCGCTGATCACCGGCGAGGACACGAAGATCACCTGGTCGGCCAACTGGGACGACAACCTCGGCGGCGCCTCGGAGATGGGCCACCTCGACCCGCTCGTCGAGAAGGTCCGCAAGGAGTCCGAGGACAAGATCAAGTTCGAGCTCGAGCAGACCTTCATGTTCTACCTGCCGAGGATCTGCGAGCACTGCCTCAACCCGTCGTGCATGGCCTCGTGCCCCTCCGGCGCCATCTACAAGCGCTCCGAGGACGGCATCGTCCTCGTCGACCAGGACCGCTGCCGCGGCTGGCGCCAGTGCATCACCGGCTGCCCGTACAAGAAGATCTACTTCAACCACAAGTCCGGCAAGGCCGAGAAGTGCACGTTCTGCTACCCGCGCATCGAGGTCGGCATCCCGACTGTCTGCGCGGAGACGTGCGTGGGCCGGCTGCGCTACCTCGGGCTCTTCCTGTACGACGCCGACGCCGTCACCGCGGCCGCGTCGGTCGAGGACGAGAAGGACCTCTACGAGGCGCAGATGGACCTGCTCCTCGACCCCGAGGACCCGGCCGTCATCGCCGCGGCGCGGGAGCAGGGCATCCCCGAGGACTGGCTCGACCACGCCCGGCGCTCGCCGGTCTACGCGCTCGCGAAGAAGTACCGCGTCGCGCTGCCGCTGCACCCGGAGTACCGCACGATGCCGATGGTCTGGTACGTCCCGCCGCTCTCGCCGGTGGTCGACCTGCTGTCCGAGCAGGGGCACGACGCCGAGGACCGCGACGTGCTCTTCGGCGCGATCGACTCGCTGCGGATCCCGGTCGAGTACCTCGCCGAGCTGTTCACCGCCGGCGACACGGCGGTGATCGAGGGCGTGCTCCGCAAGCTCGCCGCGATGCGCTCCTACATGCGCGGGGTCAACCTCGGCCGCGAGCCCGACGGCTCGATCCCCGACTCGGTCGGGATGACCGAGGAGTCGATGTACGAGATGTACCGGCTGATGGCGATCGCGAAGTACGAAGAGCGCTACGTCATCCCGAAGGCGCACGTAGAGCAGGCCCACGACCTCGAGGAGCTCGGCTGCTCCCTCGACTACGACGAGGGCCCCGGCATGTACGACTCCGGGCCGTTCGGCGAGGCCAGCGGCCGGCCGGTGCCGGTCGCGGTCGAGACCTACCACGCCCTGCGGCAGCGCCAGACCACCGACGAGCCGACCGGCAACGAGGAGCTCCGCGGCCGGGTCAACCTGCTCAACTGGGACGGCAACGGCACCCCGGCCGGGCTGTTCCCCGACAAGCGCGAGGAGCCGTGGTCATGAGGTGGCCGAGTGGCTTCGAGACAGGCGCTAGCGCGCCTTCCTCAACCACCGGGGCGCCACGGTGGTTGAGGAGGTTGCGCAGCAACCGTCTCGAAACCACCCCGGCGGTGGCGTCATGAAGGCGCGGGTCGTGCGGCAGGCCGCGTCGTACCTGCTCTCCTACCCCGACCAGGCCCTGCTCGACCGGGTGCCGGTCCTCCGGGCCGCGCTGGCCGAGCAGCGCGTGACGACGCTCGACGCGCTGCTCGACCACCTCGAGCGCACGCCGCTGCGCGAGCTCGAGCGCCAGTACGTCGACGTCTTCGACCTGTCCCGGCGGCACGCTCTCTACCTCTCCTACTGGACCGACGGCGACACCCGCCGCCGGGGTGAGGTGCTGGGCCGGTTCAAGGCGGCCTACCGGGCCAGCGGGTACCTCGTCGACACCGCCGGCGAGCTGCCCGACTACCTGCCGATGGTGCTCGAGTTCGCGGCGATCGCCGACCCCGACACGGGCGAGGAGATCCTGCGCGACTACCGCCCCAGCCTCGAGATGCTGCGGATCGGCCTCGAGGAGGACGGCACGCCGTACGCCGCCGTCGTCGCCGCCGTCTGCGCGACCCTGCCCGGCGCCCCGCCGAAGGACCGGGCCGCGGTGCAGGCGATGGCCGACGGCCCGCCGACCGAGTCCGTCGGCCTCGAGCCCTACGACCCCCGACTCCTCCCGATGGCCGGCCAGAGATGAGTTGCCCAGAGATGAGCTCACAGCGATGAACACACTGCTCTGGGGCGTGCTGCCCTACCTGGTGATCGCCACCCTCGTGCTGGGCACGATCTGGCGCTACCGCTACGACAAGTTCGGGTGGACGACGCGGTCGTCGCAGCTCTACGAGTCGCGGCTGCTGCGCATCGGGTCGCCGCTCTTCCACTTCGGCATCCTGGTGGTCTTCATCGGCCACGTCGGCGGGCTGCTCATCCCCGAGGACTGGACCGAGGCGGTCGGCATCTCCGAGGGCATGTACCACTTCAACGCGCTGCTCTTCGGCGGGATCGCCGGCGTCTGCACGCTGGCCGGCATCGTGATCCTGGTGATCCGGCGGCGGAAGACGGGGCCGGTCTTCATGGCCACCACCATCAACGACAAGGTGATGTACGTGCTGCTCGTCGGCGCCATCACCCTCGGGCTCTGGACCACCCTCGTCGCGGTCGGCGCCGGCCACGACGCCCACAACTACCGCGAGACCGTCTCGCCGTGGTTCCGCTCGATCTGGCGGCTCAACCCCGACGTCCACGCGATGTCCGAGGCGCCGATCCAGTTCCACGTGCACGTGCTGGTCGGGATGCTGCTGTTCGCGGCATGGCCGTTCACGCGCCTGGTGCACGCCTTCACCGCGCCGGTGCACTACCTCTTCCGGCCCTACATCGTCTATCGCAGCCGCGACGCCCGGGTCCCGGCGCCGACCGGCCGCCCGCGCGCCGGCTGGAGCCCCGTGGGCACGCCCGACCGGGACAGGAGCACCCGATGACCGACGCCACCGCCGCGTCCGCCGTACCCGACCTCCGGCAGGGGCAGGGCCGCAACCTCGCGCTCGCGACGCTCGCCTTCGCCATCAGCTTCTGGGCGTGGAACATGATCGCCCCGCTGGGCGTGCGGTACGCCGAGAGCATGGGCCTCTCCTCGGGCGAGAAGTCGCTGCTCGTGGCGACGCCGGTGCTGGTCGGCTCGCTCGGCCGGATCGTCACGGGAGCGTTGACCGACCGCTTCGGCGGCCGGCTGATGTTCACGCTCCTGCTGCTCGCGACCGCGCCGTTCGTGCTGCTGGTCTCGATCGCCGGCGACCGGGACTCCTACGGGCTGATGCTGCTCTTCGGCTTCTTCCTCGGCATCGGCGGCACCACGTTCGCCGTCGGCATCCCCTTCGTCAACGCCTGGTACGCCGCCGACCGGCGCGGCTTCGCCACGGGCGTCTTCGGCGCCGGCATGGGCGGCACCGCGCTGTCGGCGTTCTTCACCCCGCGGTTCGTGAACTGGTTCGGGTACGGCGTGACGCACCTGATCATCGCGGCAGCCCTGGTCGTCGTCGCCTTCCTGGTGTGGTCGGCGATGCGGGACTCGCCCGCGTGGCGCCCCAACACCGACGCGGTCGTGCCCAAGCTCGTCGGCGCGCTGAAGCTCCCGGTGACCTGGCAGATGTCGTTCCTCTACGCGGTCGCGTTCGGCGGGTTCGTGGCGTTCTCGACGTACCTGCCCACCTACCTCAAGGACGTCTACGAGTTCGACATCACCGAGGCCGGCACCCGCACGGCCGGGTTCGCGATCGCCGCGGTGATCTGCCGCCCGATCGGCGGCGTGCTCTCCGACCGGGTCGGCCCGCGCCTGGTGGCGGCGGTCTCCTTCGCCGGCGCCGCGGTGCTGGCCGTCGTCGAGACCCTCCAGCCCGAGCCGGAGGTGCCCGCCGGCATCTCGTTCGTCCTGCTGGCTGCCTTCCTCGGCCTCGGCACGGGCGGCGTCTTCGCCTGGGTCGCCGCGATGGCGCCCAAGGAGCGGGTCGGCAGCGTCGCCGGCATCGTCGGCGCCGCCGGAGGCCTGGGCGGCTTCTTCCCGCCGCTGGTGATGGGCGCGACGTACGACGAGGCCGACCACAGCTACACGATCGGCCTGCTGCTGCTGGCCATCACCGCCACCATCGCGCTCCTCTACACGCTGTTCGGGATCAAGAGGCGGAAGGAGCCTGCCGCCGCCTGACTGCAACCATTCGGCGGCGGCGCGCGTCTCCCTGGCATGAGATCCCGGTTCCTGCTCCTCGTCGCGCTCGCGGCGCTCGTCCTCGTGCCCGGCTCGCCCGCGGTCGGTCGTGCCGACGCCCCGACCGTCCCGATCCGGCCCGGTTCGCTGCCGCTGGGGGAGGGGCCGGCGATCCCGGCCCAGGCCGGCCGCCACGTCCTCGAGGGCGACGCCCGGGTGCCATTGCCGGCGAGCTCCTACCTGCTCGGCAGGTCCGGCACGGCGTACGTCGTCGCCGCGAGCGGACGCCTGCTGCGCATGGAGGATGACGGCACCAGGACGCAGATCGCGTCGACCGCCGACGACGCCGAGCTCCAGCTCAGTGGCGACGGAGCGCACGTCATCGTCACGCGCTTCCAGCGTGGCGGCCGCAGCCAGGTGACGGTCCTCGACGCCGAGACCGGCGCGAGGGTGGCGCGGCGGACGTTCCCGGACTACGCCGCCGTGATCGACGCCGACGGGGGTCGCGCGGTGCTCTCGACCTGGTCGCCGGGCCGGACCCTGTGGTGGGACTTCGAGGAGGACAGCACGTCCCGGATCGTCGGCCGGCCCGCCGGGCACGCCGACATCCGTGCCGACCGGCTCGCGACGTTCACGGGCGACCCGTACGACGGCGGCTGCACGGTCGTCACCTCGCTGACCCGGCCGCGCCGGGAGCTGTGGCGCTCGTGCCAGGAGGCCGTCATCGCGTTCTCGCCGAACGGGCGCCGGATGGCGACGGTCCACATCCTCACCGACGGCCTCGGCCCCGGTGAGGTGCACGCCCGCACGATCGGCGGCCGGAGGATCGCCACCTACGCGGCGTACTGGTTCGGCAGCGTCGAGTGGGAGACCGACCGCGTCCTGCTCGTCGACGCGCACACCAAGCGTCGGGCCGCCCTGGTCCGGTGCGACGCCGCCGAGTGCGAGCGCGCGTCCGCCGTCCGGCGCGACGCGGTCGGCTGACGGCCGATTCCCACCGGCCTGCGGGTCGCTGGGCTCGCGGCCGACAGGCAGCGAAGCGGGGTACGGCGGGCGCGGGGTTGCGCTGCTCCCTGGCTGACACGATTGCCTCGTGCGAGCCATGGTCGTCGATGCGGTCCGAGCCCTGCCCGAGGTACGGGAGGTTCCCACCCCGACGTCGCCGGACGGCGGCGTCGTGGTCCGGGTGATGGCGACCGGCATGTGCCGCAGTGACTGGCATGGGTGGGCCGGGCACGACGACGACATCGTGTTCCCCCACGTGCCGGGCCACGAGCTCGCCGGCGTCGTGGTCGAGGTCGGGACCGGCGTCGAGCGATGGGGCATCGGTGACCGTGTGACGGTGCCGTTCGTGTGCGGCTGCGGCCGCTGCGAGTGGTGCCTGGTCGGGGACGCCCAGGTCTGCCCGCACCAGCAGCAGCCGGGCTTCACCCACTGGGGGTCGTTCGCCGAGCGCGTGGCCCTGCACGCGGCGGACGCCAACCTCGTGGCGCTGCCCGACGAGGTCGACTTCGCCACCGCCGCCGGCCTGGGCTGCCGGTTCGCCACGGCGTACCGCGCCCTGGTCGGGCGAGCGCGGGTGCGCCCGGGCGAGTGGGTGGCGGTGGTCGGCGCGGGTGGCGTCGGGCTCAGCGCAATCATGATCGCCCGGGCCGTGGGCGCACACGTCGTCGCCGTCGACCGGAACCCGGAGGCCCTCGCCCTCGCGGTCGAGCTCGGCGCGGAGCGCACCGTGCTGGCTGACGCCGACGTGCCGGCGGCGATCGCCGAGCTCACCGGCGGAGGGGCGCACGTGTCCGTGGACGCCGTCGGCAGCGAGCAGACCTGCGCCGACGCGATCCTCGGCCTGCGTCGCCGCGGGCGGCACGTCCAGGTCGGGCTGCTGCCGCCGGTGGACGGCCACCCGCGAGTACCGATGGCGCGGGCGATCGCCTGGGAGCTCGACCTGCTCGGCAGCCACGGGATGGCGGCCGCCGACTACCCCGAGATGCTGGCGCTGATCGAGCAGGGTGCGCTGCAGCCCCAGCGGCTCGTCGAGCGCACCATCGGCCTCGAGGAGGCGGCCCGGCTGCTGCCGGTCTTCGATCGCGCGACGCTCGCCGGCATCACTGTCGTCGCGCCCGGCTAACGTCTCAGCGTGTCCTTCGTCCCCCTCACCGGCCCGGCGACGTTCCGCGCCGGTGACCCGCCGCGGGAGGGGGTCGTCGAGTTCAGCGACGCACGACGCACGGTCGCGCTGCCGATCCGGGCGGCGCTCCCGGTGCTCACGAGGGCCCGCAACCGCGACGACCTGCACCCGACGGTCGGGCTGCTGAGTGGAGCCGCGCTGCTGGGCATGCGACTGGTGGCGGCGGGGAAGTTCGCGCCGAGCGCCGCGGGGGCGGGCAGCCAGCCGAGCTGGCGGGTGAGTGGTCTCGACGCCGACGACGAGGACCGCATCGAGATGCTCGCCCGCGCGCAGCGGGACGACGAGGCGCTGGTGCGCGACCTCATCGACGCGATCGTCGACGCGATGCCGCGGCAGCCACCGGTCGAGGTGCCCGAGCGCGTTCCTGCGCGGCGGGGACCGACGTTCGAGGAGCGGCTGCAGGCGCGGCTGGCCCGGCACCGGCGCGTGGAGCCGAGCGACCTGCCGCAGCTGGTGCGGCTGTCGGTCCGGGTCGAGGCCGACGAGGAGGAGCTCGTCGCGGGCGCCGTACGCCTGGTCCCCCAGGCACACGACGAGCAGAACCCCCTGCACCTGTGCGACCTCGCCCTGCTGTGGACGCACGGGCCGGAGGAGCACGGGTTCGGCGAGCGCGCCCGCACCCACGCGACGATCGCGCTGCGGGCCGCCGCCGACGCGTGGCCGGTGCTCGACCGGCTGCTCGAGCTGCGCGTCCCCGACCAGATCACGCTCGACACCGACGAGCTGGTGGGCCTGCTCGACGAGGGCGTCGGCGCGCTGCGTGACCGCGGCGTCGACGTGCTGTGGCCGCGCAGTCTCGGCCGCGACCTCAGCGCGACCGCGACCCTCGACCGTGCGAGCCCGGCCGCGCCCGGCGAGATCCGCGAGGAGCCCCTCAACGAGCCGCTGCTCGGCACAGAGTCGCTCTTCGCCTTCCGGTGGCAGGTCGCGCTGCACGGCGACCCGCTCACCGAGGCCGAGATGGACCAGCTCGCCTCGTCGGCCACCCCGCTGATGCGGCTGCGCGGCAACTGGACCGTCGTCGACCCGGCGATCGTCCGCAAGGCGCGCAAGCGGCTGCTGCGCACGGTCAAGCCGGCCGAGGCGGTCGCCGCCGCCCTGACCGGCGTGGTGCAGACCGGCCCGGAGGACCAGGAGCAGGTGATCGTCGGCGCCAGCCTCCTGAAGGTGCGCGAGCAGCTGCTCACAGCGGCCACCCGCGAGCCGGTCGCTCCCCCGACCGCGCTCGCCGCGGAGTTGCGCGAGTACCAGCAGCACGGCCTCACCTGGCTGGCCGAGCTCACCTCGCTCGGGCTCGGCGCCTGCCTCGCCGACGACATGGGCCTCGGCAAGACCATCACGCTGATCGCGCTCCACCTGCACCGTCGCCAGGAGGGCGCGACCGGCCCCACGCTCGTCGTCTGCCCGGCCAGCCTGCTGGGCAACTGGGAGGACGAGGTGGGCCGCTTCGCGCCCGGCACCCCCGTGGTGCGCTTCCACGGGAGCGCTCGCGACCTCGACGCGATGGGTGACGGGTTCGTCCTGACGACGTACGGCACCATGCAGCGCGACGCCGAGCGGCTCGCCTCCGTCGACTGGGACCTCGTGGTCGCAGACGAGGCGCAGCACATCAAGAACCCGCGTACGTCGACCGCGCGGGCGCTCCGCTCGATCCCCAGCCGTGCCCGGGTCGCGCTGACCGGGACGCCGGTCGAGAACAACCTGACCGAGCTCTGGGCGATCCTCGACTGGGCGATCCCGGGGCTGCTCGGCAGCCGCAACGCCTTCCGGAAGGCGTGGGCCGCGCCGATCGAGTCGGGCCGGGAGCCCACGAAGGCGAAGCAGTTCGCCGACCTGATCGGGCCGTTCCTGCTGCGCCGCCGCAAGTCCGACCCCGGCATCGCGCCCGAGCTGCCGGCGAAGACCGAGACCGACCACCGGATCGGGCTGACCCGCGAGCAGGTCGTGCTCTACGAGTCGTTCGTGCGCGACATCATGGAGCGCATCGAGCGCGCCGACGAGGACACCCGGCGCGGGCTCGTGCTCAAGCTCCTCACCGGGCTCAAGCAGATCTGCAACCACCCGGCCCACTTCTTGAAGCAGGGCGCGGTCCGCCTGTCCGGTCGCTCGCAGAAGATCGACCTCCTCGACGAGCTGCTCGGCACCGTGCTCGCCGAGGACGGCGCGGCGCTGGTGTTCACCCAGTACGTCGAGATGGCCCGCCTCCTCGAGTCGCACCTCGGGCGGGCCGGCGTGCCCCACCAGCTCCTGCACGGCGGCACGCCGGTGCGGGAGCGCGAGGCGATGGTGCGGCGCTTCCAGGGTGGCGACGTCCCGGTGTTCCTGCTGTCCCTCAAGGCGGGCGGCACCGGCCTCAACCTCACCCGCGCCGACCACGTCATCCACGTCGACCGGTGGTGGAACCCCGCCGTCGAGGAGCAGGCGACCGACCGCGCCTACCGGATCGGCCAGACCCGGCCGGTGCAGGTGCACCGGATCATCACGCGCGGCACGATCGAGGAGCGGATCGCCGAGCTGCTGGGCCGCAAGCGGGCGCTGGCCGACGCGGTCCTCGGCCGCGGCGAGGCGGCGTTGACCGAGCTCAGCAACGACGAGCTCCGCGACCTGGTCGCGCTGCGCCCCGACGCGATGGAGGAGTAGTGCCGGCCGTCCTGCACCCGCGGGTCCAGCCCCGGCGCGGCGCCGCCCGCGCCACGACGTGGTGGGGCAAGGCGTGGGTGCGCGCGGTCGAGGAGGCGGCGTACGCCGACGCGGACCTCAAGGCCGCCCGGGCGCTCGCGCGCGGTGGCCACGTCGGGCAGATCGCGACCGAGCCGGGACGCTTCGTCGCGTCGGTCGACGACGCCCGCGGCCTCTGGACCGTCGACGGCTCGCTGCCGGTGCTCGACGGCGCGGGCCTCGACGCGCTGGTCGAGACGGTCGCGGCGGAGGCCGGCCGGATCGCGTCGCTGCTGGCCGGCGACCTCCCGCACGACCTGGTCGAGCAGGCGGAGGAGGCCGGCGCCGAGGTGCTGCCGAGCGGGTGCGACCACTGGGCCGACCCGTGCGTCCACGCGCTCGCCGTGCTCCACCAGCTGGCGTGGCTGGTCGACGCGGACCCGCTGCTGCTCCTGCAGCTGCGCGGGCTGCCGCGCGACGACCTGCTGGCGCGCCTGCACGCGCGGCAGGCTCCCCGCGAGACCGACACCGAGACCGATGCCGACCGCGACCTCGACCTCGCCGTCGAGGCCGCGCTCTACGCGGCGCGAGTGCTGGAGGAGGACGGGTCTGGCCCTCCCGTGTCGCCGGCGGGATGATGAGCCCGGCGGGAGGAGGTCCGGCGATGGTGTCCCGATTCCGTGTGGTCGAGCGCCAGTTCACGAAGTTCCTGCGCGCACCCCTGTCGGTCCGGCGAGCGATGGCGGTGATCGTCACGGCGACCTTCGTGAGCGTCGTCGCCGGCGGCATCCTGATCCGCCTCCTCGACCCCGAGGAGTTCCCCGACCTCGGGACCGGCCTGTGGTGGTCGCTGCAGACGGTCACGACGGTCGGGTACGGCGACGTCGTGCCCCAGGACGCCTGGGGTCGCGTCATCGGCGCCGTGATCATGCTGGAGTCGATCGCGTTCGTCGCGATCGCCACCGCCGCGATCACCTCGAACTTCGTCGAGCGCGCCCGGCGCCAGTCCGCCGCTGCGGCGGGTGACGCCGACGTCGCGGCGGAGCTGGCCGCGATGCGCGCCCAGCTCGACCTCATCCAGCGCCGGCTCGACGAGCTCGGCTCCGACCGGTCCTGACGATGAGCAGCGGGTCGCGGCTGCGGGCGGCGATCGCCAGCAACGCCGCGCTGCCGACCGTGTGGCCGGTCGCGGTGATCGTCCTGCTCAGCGTCGGCTGCGGAGCCGGGGTCGCCGCGGCGCTCGGGTACGCCGACGTCGCACTGTCGGCCGGGTTCGTGGCGGCGCTGGCGACCGTGGGCGGGGTCCTCGTGCCGCCCGCCCTGACCACGCAGGTCGCGCTCCCGGCCGGTGTCGCCGTCGCCCTCGCCCCGCCGCTCGCACTCGCCGGGGAGGGGCGCCCGGTGGTGGCCGCGCTCGTCGCGGCCGTGGTGTTCGCGGTGACCGCGCTCGCCCAGCAGGACGAGCCGACCGGGCGGCTCGTCGGCGCGCTCGGCGGCACGGCGTACGTGCTCGCGGTCGGCCTCGGGCTCGTGCGCGACGCGCCGCTCTCGCACACGTTCGTCGCGGGCGCGGTCGGCCTGGGCACGGCCGCCGCGCTCATCGTCGGTGTCGCGGCGCTCCGGGCGCGGCGCGAGGAGCCGGGCGACGCTCCGGACCGCCTGCCGGGGCGGTTCGCGACCCGGCTGGGCGCCGCGATCGCGACCGCGCTCCGCGAGCGACAGCACAACCAGTGGGCGCGGCTCGCCGTACGCCGGGTCGTCGTTCTCGTGCCGATGGTGGCGGTGCTCGAGGCGTGGCGCGACCCCGTCGCGCTGTACGCGCTGGTGGTCGCCTTCTCGGTGACGCAGCCGGTTGCCTCCGACACCGTCGACCGCGCCCTCGCGCGCGTGGCCGGGGTCGTGGCCGCGGTGCTCGTCACGGGCGCGGTCGGGCTGGTGGCGCCGGACTGGGCGGTCATCGCCTTCGGCGTGGTCGCGATGGTCGCCGGCCTGGCCTACCTCCTGCGGAGCCCGTTCCTGACGACGCTGGGCACGACCGTCCTCACGGTGGCGGGCAGCGTCGTCTCCGGCAGCTCGTCGGCCGTGACCGGCCGGCTCGTCTCGACGCTCGCGGGCGCCGCCGTCGGCCTGCTGGCCAGCGTGCTCATCCGCGGAGCGCCCCCACCGCCATCCGGGTGAGCACCTCGCGCATCTGGGCGTCGGGGAGCAGTGAGCTGTGCGGGGTGGAGTTGATGAGGCCGAAGGCCGCGTGCGCCATGGCCCGGGCGGTGGGGAGGTCGCGCGCGGGGTCGACCAGCCGCAGCTGGGCGGCCCAGAGGTCGACGTACTCGCGCTGGAGGCGGCGCACCTGCTCGCGCGCGTCCTCCGGGAGCGACTCCCAGTCGCGGTCCTGCACGACGATCAGCGGCCGGTGCCGGAGCGCGAAGTCGACGTGCCAGTCGACGAGTGCGGCGAGGGCGGCCGCGGGGTCGGCGGCGTCCGCGGCGCGCTGCCGGCCCACGCGCAACAGTTCCTCGCTGATCGAGACCAGCATCTCCGCGAGCATCGCCTGCTTGGACTCGAAGTGCTTGTAGAGCGCCGGCCCGGAGATCCCGCACGCGGCGCCGAGGTCGGCGACCGAGACCCCGTGGTAGCCGCGCGCCGCGAACAGCTCCGCCGCGGTGTCGAGGATCTGACTGCGTCGATCCGGGCGGCGGCTCATGCCGCCAAGGTTAGCGGCTGTTAACCCTGCTGCTCGTCCCCCTGAGCGGCAGACTCTTGCGCGGCGATCTGACGGCGTACGTCGTCCATGTCGAGGTCCTTGACCGCCGTGATCACCTGCTCGAGTGCCGGGGCCGGGAGGGCGCCGGGCTGGGCGAAGACGAGGATGCCGTCGCGGAAGGCCATCAGCGTGGGGATCGAGGTGATCTGCGCGGCCGCCGCCAGGGACTGCTCGGCCTCGGTGTCCACCTTGCCGAAGACGACGTCGGAGTGCTGGTCGGACGCTGCCTCGAAGACGGGCGCGAACTGGCGGCACGGGCCGCACCAGGACGCCCAGAAGTCGACGAGCACGATGTCGTTGTCGACGACGGTCTGCTCGAAGGTGTCGGCGGTCAGCGCTACTGCGGTCATGCCGTTCCAACGGCTCGACGGCGGGGATTGTTCCGGGGGGAGGGCCGCCGCGCGGGCGGCCCTCCCCCGGAAGCTGCTCCGGGACTACTCCTTCACGAACGTGACGTAGCTGGCGTCGCCCTGTCCGGTCCCGGAGTTCGGCCCGAGCGTCACCCGTCCGGCGGGCACCTGCTTGGCGAAGACGACGAGCGGCACGTCCTCGCGGCGCGGCGGCAGGTCCCACGCCGACAGGTCGCCGGAGAAGTCCTCCTCGAAGAGCGTCGCTCCGGCGGGCGTCGACACCGACAGGTCGTCGTACTCGCCGACGTCCGAGCCGCCCAGGTTGAAGCCGACCCGGCCGGCCGCGAACGTACCGTCGGTCCGCTCGTCCACGAGCTTGCCGTCGAGGAAGGTCCGGATGCGGTCTCCGACCGCCTCGATCCGCAGGTGGTAGGTGTTCCCCGGTGCGGGCTCGATCGGCACGACCCGGCCGAGCAGGGTGGTGCGCCCATCGACCATCTTGCTCATCCTGAGCTGGCCCAGGCCGCCGTCGCTGCCCAGGGAGCCGCCGATCTGCCACACGTAGCCGTTCCGGCTGTCGGGCGCTCGGAACACGAGGCTCGCGCCGACCTGGATCTGCCGGAGCGTCACGTCGACCACCTGGTCGCCCCAGTCCACCCCCTGCTTCGAGAGCGTCACGCCGCCGCCGGAGGCGCGCAAGTGACCCTGCTGGATGTCGAACCGGCGGAGGTAGTTGCGGGTGCCGACGGTCAGCGGCGTCCGCTCGAACCCCTGCTGAGCCAGCCAGCCCGGCCACCAGGTCCCCTCGCCGCGGGCGTCGAAGGCGGCGTACACCGTCGCCGGGCGCGCGAGGTCGAAGGACAGGTAGTCGGCCGGGGTCGTCGCCCGGGCGTCGGCCTGCGCGCCCTGGACCTGGACGGCGCCGGCGAGCTGTTGCGGGAGGGTCGCGATGGTGTCGCTGCGGTCGACGTAGAGCGGGTTCCCGGAGCGGGCCCGGACCAGGGCGTGGAGCTTCTCCGGCGCCACGTCGGTCACCAGGTCGGATTCGATCTGCGGGATGCCGTCGTCGACGCCGAGCGTCCGCTCACCGAGGTGCTTGGCGGCGCCGGCGGCGGCGCCCGTCACCGCGGCGAAGCGGTACGACGTGACCGGGTGGGCGACGCGCTCGAGGAGGTACGAACGCCCCGCCACGACCGGCACGTCCACGGTGTCGACCCGGCTCGGCGCCACGACGGTCGTGTCATCGCTCACCACGCGCACCGCCTCGCCCGGCCACGGGTTGGCGACCGTCAGCGTCTCGTCGGAGCCCGCCTCGATGCCGAGGTAGAGCGGCGATCCCGAGCGGACCTGGGTGCTCGCCCGGTGTCCGCCGGGCAGCACCACCGTGCCGTCGACGTCCCAGTCCTCCGGCACCGAGGCGGCCACCCGGACGGTGCCGTCGTACGACTGGACGAGACCCTCCTGGAGGGCGCCGGCGACGATGCCGTTCCACGAGCTGTAGAGGTTGTGGCTGGCCTGGGGGTCGTCGTTCTTGCCGTGGACGGTGAAGCCGTTGGCGTACTTCTGCAGGTCCTCGGTGCCCTGCACCAGCAGCTCCTTCATCTGGTCCGGCAGGTGCAGGCGGGCCGCCCAGATCGGGTCCTCGTTCCACTCGCGGGTCAGCGGGAAGACCCGGTCCCGGAACGTCCGCTGGGCGAGCGGGGAGGAGGCCTCGGCGAGACCCCAGGGGTAGACCGCCTCGAGATCGGTGTTCTGGGTGTTCTTCGCCGGCTCGTTGGTGGCGGACCAGCCGTAGACGTCGTTGCCGCGGCGCGTGGTCGTCGGCAGGTCGGGCAGCTGCGGCACCGCGGCGTCGAGCCGCTCGGCGAGGTCGCTGTCGCCGCGCTGCTCGGCGAGCCGCGCGATGATCGGGAACATCACCTTCATGCCGGCGACGTCGGGCATCGGGTCGGTGGTGTCCCACTGGGTCTCGAACGAGTTGACGTGGTGGAGGTGGAGGCGGCCGTCGTCGCCGGGCTCCAGGATCGACAGGTAGAAGAGGGCGACCTCGCGCATCAGCGGGTAGCCCTCGCTGAGGTAGGTGTCGTCACCGGTGTAGCGGTAGGTCTGCCAGGCGTTGTGGGCGACCTCCAGGCCACCGCTCAGGATGCGGTTCGTCCAGGTGGGGCCGGCGTCGCTGTCGCACCCGTCCGGCGTCGTCCCGTCGTAGTCGATGAGCTCGGGAACGCAGACGCCCTCGGCGCCCGCCCAGTGCTCCCGGGTCACCTGCCGGAGCTGCTCGAGGTGCGTGGTGAAGAGGCGCAGGTAGGGAGCGTTGAAGGCCGCGGTCCCGGCGCCGAGGTTGGCGAAGACCTGCTGGCGCACGTTGAAGTGGAACCAGGTGGACGGGGACACGGCGGAGTCCGGCCAGGGGTAGAGCATGTTCGCCGCTCCGGCCTGGCCGGTCGGGAGCTCGTTCCGCTGGGTCGCGGCCGTCGTGTACAGCTGCTGCGCCCGCAGCGCCTCCATGTACTCGCCCACGCCGTCCGGGGACTCGATCCGCAGCGGCGCGACCTCGCGGTCCCAGAACCGGTGCCACCAGGTGAGGTGGTGCCGCTCGGGGGCCGCGCCCGAGGCGCCGGCGACGGCGTTCGTGGTCGCGGTGGCGAGGTCACCACCCGTGTACGACGGGGCGCCGACGACGAGGCGGAAGCTGCCGTCGGGCGCCGGCGTGAACTCCAGCCGGACGGTCTGATCGTCGACGACCGTCGCGGTGACGTTCCGGGCCTGCGCGGTCATCGCGGCGACCGCGCCCGTCGTGCCGTTGCGGGCCGTGAAGGTCTCGGCGAGGGCAGCGACGTCGCCCGCCGCGTAGGTGCTGGGCTTCCGGTTCGCCGGGAGGCGCAGCTCCGCCGTCTGGCGCACCCCCGCCGGCGCACCGGTCACGTCGAGGACGAGCTGGTCGGTGTCGGCGCGCACGAAGGCGGTGGCGGACATCCCGCGCCCGCGCTGCTCGAGCTCGGCGTCGTAGAGGTCGACCCGGCCGCGGTAGTCGCCGGCTGTCGCCAGCCGCATCAGCCCCGGTACGACGAGGCGCCCGGCGGTCCGGAGGCTGGGGAAGGTGTCGTTGCGGTTGAGCTGGGCGGTGAAGCCGTCGCGGTTCCACACCGCGGCGCCGAGCCGGCCGTTGCCGAGCGGCATGCTCTGCTCGTCGCGCCAGGCGGGCTGCTCGAGGACGAGGTCCGAACGGGCGACGACCTTCGCCGTGTCGACCCGGAGGTCGTCCCCGCGCCAGGCGACCGAGGTTCCGGCCCGGTCGGCTGCGGGGGGTGCGGCCGCGGCCGCGGCGGTGGTGAGGCAGGGCAGGCCCGCCGATATCAGGGTGAGGGCGGCCAGCGCGGCCGCGCGTGCACTACAGGTCGACATCCAGAGCTCCCGAGACTCGATGGTTGATCAAACGATTGCGCGCTCTGCACAGTAACGGGGGTCACACCCGGCTTGTCAATCGTTTGATCACGAATGGTTGGCGGCGTTCTGGCGCCGGCGGTTAACGATCGCTAACCTTGACCCGGTGAGCCACATGAAGGAGCTGGTGGACGAGCTGCGCGAGCGGCTGGCGATCGCCCGGCTGGGCGGCAGCGAGGCGGCGCGGCAGAAGCACACCGACCGGGGCAAGCTGCTGGTGCGCGACCGGGTGGACCGGCTGCTCGACCCGGGCAGTCCGTTCCTCGAGCTGAGCCCGCTGGCGGCGTACGAGATGTACGGCGGCGGGGTGCCGAGTGCCGGCGTCGTCACCGGCATCGGCCGGGTGGCCGGCCGCGAGGTCGTCGTGGTCGCCAACGACGCGACCGTGAAGGGCGGCACCTACTACCCGATGACGGTCAAGAAGCACCTGCGCGCGCAGACCGTCGCCTCCGACAACCACCTGCCGTG
Source organism: Nocardioides sp. GCM10030259 (assembly GCF_042666375.1). Taxonomy (NCBI): domain Bacteria; kingdom Bacillati; phylum Actinomycetota; class Actinomycetes; order Propionibacteriales; family Nocardioidaceae; genus Nocardioides; species Nocardioides sp. GCM10030259. The sequence continues at coordinate 559,634 of NZ_JBHTDF010000018.1, forward strand.
CGTCTACCTCGTCGACTCCGGCGGCGCGTTCCTGCCGATGCAGGACGAGGTGTTCCCCGACCGCGAGCACTTCGGCCGGATCTTCTTCAACCAGGCCAACCTCTCCGCGCGCGGCATCCCGCAGGTCGCCAGCGTGATGGGCTCCTGCACCGCCGGCGGCGCCTACGTGCCCGCGATGTCCGACGAGACAGTGATCGTGCGCAACCAGGGCACGATCTTCCTCGGCGGCCCGCCGCTGGTGAAGGCCGCGACCGGCGAGGTCGTCACGGCCGAGGAGCTCGGCGGCGGCGACGTGCACGCCCGCACCTCCGGCGTCGTCGACCACCTCGCCGAGGACGACGGGCACGCGCTGGCCATCGTCCGCAGCATCGTCGGCACCCTGCCCCGCTCGACCGCCGCGCCCTGGGAGGTCCTCGAGGTCGAGGAGCCGCACGACGACCCGAGCAGCGTCTACGACGTCGTGCCGGCGGACACCCGCACGCCGTACGACGTCCGCGAGGTGATCCGCCGGGTCGTCGACGGCAGCCGCTTCCACGAGTTCAAGAAGCTGTACGGCGAGACGCTGGTGACCGGCTTCGCGCACATCTGGGGCCACCCGGTCGGCATCGTCGCCAACAACGGCATCCTCTTCAGCGAGTCCGCGCTCAAGGGCGCGCACTTCATCGAGCTCTGCAACCAGCGCGGCATCCCGCTGGTGTTCCTGCAGAACATCACCGGCTTCATGGTCGGCAAGGAGTACGAGAACGGCGGCATCGCCAAGGACGGCGCCAAGCTCGTCACCGCCGTCGCCTGCTCGGTGGTCCCGAAGTTCACCGTCGTCATCGGCGGCTCGTTCGGCGCCGGCAACTACGGCATGTGCGGCCGCGCCTACGACCCGCGATTCCTCTGGATGTGGCCGAACGCCCGGATCTCCGTGATGGGCGGCGAGCAGGCGGCGTCCGTGCTCGCGACCGTCGCCGGGAAGCCGGACGACGAGGACTTCAAGGCGCCGATCCGCGACCAGTACGAGACCCAGGGCTCGCCCTACTACGCCACGGCCCGCCTGTGGGACGACGGGATCATCGACCCCGCCGACACCCGCCGCGTCCTCGGCCTGGGCCTCGCGGCCGCCGCCAATGCCCCCGTCCCCGCGCCGTCCTACGGCGTCTTCCGGATGTGATGGCGGTGTTCACCAACGTCTTCATCGCGAACCGCGGCGAGATCGCCGCCCGCATCGCCCGCACCTGCCACCGGCTGGGCATCGACGCGACCGCCAGCACCGGTGACTACCTCGACCCCGCTGCCCAGGTCGCGCAGGCGGTCGCCGCCGGTGCCGACGCGGTGCACCCCGGCTACGGCTTCCTCTCCGAGAACCCCGGCTTCGCGCGCGCCGTCACCGCGGCCGGACTCGCCTGGATCGGGCCGCCGCCCGAGGCCATGGAGGCGATGGCCCGCAAGGACCACGCGCGTGAGATCGCGGTCGCCGCCGGCGTGCCGGTCGTCCCGCGCGGCGAGGACGCCGGCTTCCCGGTGCTGGTGAAGGCGGCCTCCGGCGGTGGCGGCAAGGGCATGCGCGTCGTGCGCGACGAGGCCGACCTCGAGGAGGCCAGGGCAGCGGCCGCGCGCGAGGCGCGCAGCGCCTTCGGCGACGACACCCTCCTCGTCGAGAAGTACGTCGAGCGCGGCCGCCACATCGAGGTCCAGGTGCTGGCCGACGCCCACGGCAACGTCCTGCACCTCTGGGAGCGCGACTGCTCCACCCAGCGACGGCACCAGAAGGTGCTCGAGGAGGCACCCGCCCCGACGATCACGCCCGAGGTCCGCGACCTCGTCACCAGCAGCGCCGTCGCGCTCGCGAAGCAGGTCGGCTACCGCAACGCCGGCACCGTCGAGTTCCTGCTCGACGAGAGCACCGGCGAGCCCTACTTCCTGGAGATGAACACCCGCCTGCAGGTCGAGCACCCCGTCACCGAGGCGATCGTGCTGATCAAGGGGCAGGGCCTCGACCTCGTCGAGCTCCAGCTCCTCGTCGCCGCCGGCGAGCCGCTGCCGATCGAGCAGGGCGACGTCACCGTCAGCGGCCACGCCATCGAGGCGCGGGTGTACGCCGAGGACTCGTTCGGCGGCTTCCTGCCCCAGGCCGGCAAGGCCACCGAGGTGCGCTGGCCGGACGACGTGCGCGTCGACCACGCCCTCGAGAGTGGCCAGGTCGTGAGCACGTCGTACGACCCGATGCTCGGCAAGGTGATCGCCCACGGCGCGACCCGCGAGGAGGCGCGCACGGCGCTCGTCGACGCGCTCGACGCGACCGCGATCCTCGGCCTCACCACCAACACCGGGTTCCTGCGCGTGCTGGTCGCCAGCGACGAGTTCCGCGACGCCGCGATCGACACCGCCTGGCTGGACCGGCACGACGTACCCGCGCCGGACCCGGGCGAGGCCCGACGACTGGCGGCGTGGGAGGTCCACCTGACCCGGCGTGAGGAGGAGGGGCCGTTCCGCTCGGACGGCTTCCGGCTCGGCGCCGAGCCGGCGCCGGTCGTGATCGAGCTCGACGAGCCGGTGACGCTCAGTGGATCCGAGCCCCGGCACCGCCCGGTGGCCGAGGTCGGCACCGACCACGTGGAGATCGTCCACCAGGGCCAGCGGTTCGTCTTCCAGCGGCCCGACGTCTTCGGCGACCACGCGCTCGACCTCGGCGACGGGGCGATCACCTCGCCGATGCCGGGCACCGTGCTCGACGTCCGGGTCGCCGACGGCGACCGGGTGGAGGCCGGCCAGGTGCTGGTCGTGCTCGAGGCGATGAAGATGGAGCTCTCGCTCAAGGCGCCGTTCGACGGCACCGTCGCCGGGCTGACCGCCAGCACCGGCGTTCAGGTCGCGCTCGGCGCCACGCTCCTGGAGGTGCAGCCGGGATGAGTGACCTGCCGATGACCGTGCGCGCCGACGGCCTGCCGGAGCGGGTCACGATCTACGAGGTCGGCCCCCGCGACGGCCTGCAGAACGAGAAGGCGCTCGTGCCCACCGGCGTGAAGGCGGAGTTCGTGCAGCGGCTGCTCGCGGCCGGGCTGCCGGTCGTCGAGGCCACCAGCTTCGTGCACCCGAAGTGGGTGCCCCAGCTCGCCGACGCCGCCGACCTCATGGAGCTGCTCGGCGAGGCGGGCCGCGACTGCCCGGTGCTGGTACCCAACGAGCGCGGCCTCGATCGCGCCCTCGAGCTCGGGGCGCGGCACATCGCGATCTTCGGCTCCGCCACCGAGACGTTCGCGCAGAAGAACCTCAACCGCAGCCTCGACGAGCAGTTCGCGATGTTCGAGCCGACCGTGCGCCGCGCCCGCGACGCCGGCCTCGACGTCCGCGCCTACGTCAGCATGTGCTTCGGCGACCCGTGGGAGGGCGCCGTGCCGGTCGAGCAGGTCGTGGGCGTCGGCAAGCGGCTCTTCGACCTCGGCGCCAGCCAGCTCAGCCTCGGCGACACCATCGGCGTCGGCACGGCGGGCCACGTCACCGCGCTCGTCGAGGCGTTCGGGCAGGCCGGCATGAGCCTGGACCAGCTCGCGATGCACTTCCACGACACCTACGGCCAGGCGCTCGCCAACACGTACGCCGCGCTGCGGGCCGGCGTCACGACGTACGACGCGAGCGCCGGCGGGCTCGGCGGCTGCCCCTACGCGAAGAGCGCCACCGGCAACCTCGCCACCGAGGACCTGGTGTGGATGCTGCGCGGCCTCGGCATCGAGACCGGGGTGGATCTCGAGCAGGTCGTCGCGGCCAGCGTGTGGATGGCCGGGCACCTCGGACGGCCCAGCCCGTCCGCCGTGGTCAGGGCGCTGGCAGAATCCCCTTCATGAGTCGGAGGGTCTACCTGCACGTCGGTGCGCCGAAGACCGGGACGACGTACGTGCAGGACCGGCTCTCGCTCAATGCCCGGTCGCTGGGGTCGCACGGCGTCCACTTCCTGGGCGCCCCGACGGCCAGCCCGGCGCTGTTCAACTTCCGCGCCGCTCTCGACCTGCTCGGCCAGGACTGGGGCGGGCCCGCCGGCCACGCCGAGGGCGGCTGGCCGGCCATGGTGCGCAAGGTCAAGCGCCGCTCCGGCACGGTGGTGATCAGCCACGAGGTCCTCGCGCCGGCGACGTCCGACCAGGTGGCCCGCGCGATGCGCGACCTGGCCGGCGCCGAGATCCACGTCGTCTACACCGCGCGCGACCTGGCGCGTCAGGTGCCGGCCGCGTGGCAGGAGAGCATCAAGCAGGGCCGCGCGTGGACCTACGAGCGGTTCCTCGAGCGGATGGTGCAGAACAAGACCTGGTTCAGCCGCGCCTTCGACCTGCCTCGGGTGCTCGGCACCTGGGGCGCGGGGCTGCCGCCCGAGCGGGTGCACGTCGTGACCGTGCCGCAGTCCGGCGACCACCGCCGGCACGGCGACCCGCTGTGGGACCGGATGTGCGAGGTGTTCGGCATCGACCCCGCCTGGGCCCCGCTGGACAGCAACCGCTCCAACCGGTCCCTCGGCCGGTCCGAGACCCAGGTGATCCGCCAGCTCAACAAGCGCATGAAGCGGGCCACCCGCCACGAGGGCGCGTACGACGAGCTGATCCGCAACCTGCTCGACCAGGGCGAGCTGGTGCGCCGGGAGTCGGCCGCCGTACGCCTGCCCCCCGACCACTTCGACTGGGCCGAGGAGCGTGCCGAGCGCTGGATCGAGTGGATCCAGGGCAGCGGCGTCCACCTCGTCGGCGACGTCGAGGAGCTGCGGCCGGTGCGGCCCGATCCCGAGGAGCGCTACCGGCACCCCGACCGGGTCGGCCGCAAGCGCCAGCTCGACACCGCGCTCAACGCGCTCGCCGCGATGACCCGCGAGGCCGCGCGCCGACCCGACCCCGACCGGACGCTGGTCTCGCGGGTGCGCACCCAGGCCGAGCGGCTGCGCGAGCGGTGACCCCCGACGCCGACCCCGGCGGCCTCCGGCGCGCCTGGGGCTGGCACACCCACCTGCACGACGGCGGCACCACGCCCTGGCGCGACTGGGCGGGCGCTGTCGAGCCCCGCGGCCGCTACCTGCCGGGAGCCCAGCAGCTCGAGCTGCTCCGCCGGCTGAACCTCACCGGGGCCGTCCCGCCCGCTCTCGCGACCCGCGTCCTCGAGGCCAGCGCGCCCGGCCGTGGCCGGCCCGACCTCGAGCTCGTCGGCGCGGTCGAGCCGCGGTCGTTCGGCCCGGCCCCCGTCGACCCCGCCGACCTCCCCGATGACGAGCTGCTGCGCGTGCTCGCCGGCCTGCTCGCCGAGGACGTCGTCGCCGCCGGCCTGCCCACGCCGCCGCGGCCCCGCGCGATCCCGCCGTGGCGGCAGCGCTACCGCCTGGTCGGCGACCCGGTGCTCGCCGACCCCCGACGCGACGACCTGATCGCCCGTGGCCGGCCGCCGGGCGGCGGCCGGTCCGTGGTGCTGGTGCTCGGCACCGACGTCGGCCGGATGCTCGTCCACGAGTGGACCGCCCGCAGCCTCGGGTACGGCGCGCCGCCCTTCCGCGAGTGGGTCGCCCGGGCGGCCCTCGAGCTGCCGCACCGCATCGACCTCGCCCGCACGGCCGACTTCTGGGCCGGACAGGTCGGCGCCGCGCGCGTCCGGGTCGTGCTCGACGTCGCCGCCCTGCCGCGGCTGGTCCGGGTCCGCCGGGCGCCGGCTGGGGCGCCGCCGCTCACCGCCGACGCCGTCGACCTGGCCCGCCGGGTCGGCCAGGTGATCGGGCTGCTCGCCGTACCCCCGGTGCGGCGCGAGCTGCTGCGCAGGACCTTCCTGCCGCGGCTCACCGCCGCCGAGGGGCCGGCGCTCGTGCTGCCCGCACGGCACCTCGAGAGCGCGCACGGGCAGGCGACGCGGATGCGGGATGCGGTGCTCCGCGGTGGATACGCTGTCCACGGCGACCCGGACAGCCTCCTGCCCGTCGATCGCCCCGGAGTCCCGGAGCCGTCGGACGCCGGCGCGCTGGCGCTCGGGATGCGCCTGCTCCTGGAGAAGCCGGAGAACGGGAGAGTGAAGTGAGCACGCGGGTCCTCCTGCACGTCGGCACCCCGAAGACGGGCACGTCGTACCTGCAGGACGTGCTCTTCCGGAACCGCCGGCGGCTGCTGCGGGACGAGATCCTCTACCCGGCCGACCGCTTCGACGCCCACTTCCTCGCGGCGCTCGACCTGATGCGGATGCCGTGGGGCGGGCTCGAGGCCGAGGCCGTCGGTGCGTGGGACCGCCTCGCCGAGGAGGTACGCCGGCACCGCGGCACGGCCATCGTCAGCCACGAGATCCTCGCGACCGCCTCGCGGGCGCAGGCCGGCCGGGCACTCACCTCGCTCGGGCACGGCGACGGCGCCGAGGTCCACCTGGTGATCTCCGCGCGCGACCTGGTGCGCCAGATCCCCGCCGAGTGGCAGGAGAACGTCAAGCACCGGGCGGCGCTGCCCTACCGCGCGTTCCTCGAGCAGATCACCGACCCGGCCCGCGACACCCGGATCTCGACGTGGTTCTGGGGCGTGCAGGAGCTGCCCGACATCCTCGACCGGTGGGGCCACGACCTGCCGCCCGAGCGCATCCACGTCGTCACGGTCCCGCCGGCCGGCGGCCCGCAGCAGCTGCTGTGGAAGCGGTTCAGCGTCGCCTTCGGCCTCGACGGCATCGACCTCGACCTCGAGGCCGAGCGCGCCAACCCGTCGCTCGGCGTCCCGGAGACCACGCTGGTGCGGCGCATCAACCGCGCCGTCAACCAGCAGCTCGACCCGGCCGACTACCGGCCGCTGGTGCGCGAGCTGCTGGCGCACAACACCCTGTCGGAGCGCACCTCGTCGCCGCGGCTCTCCTTGCCGCCCGACCTGCACCCGTGGGTCAGCGAGGTCACCGCGTCGTGGATCGCCGAGGTCGAGAAGCGCGGGTACGACGTGATCGGCGACCTGCACGACCTCGTCGGAGCTCCGCCCGCGGCCGACTACGTCAGCCCCGACCACCCCGACGAGGCCCAGGTGGCAGAGGCGGGCGTCGACGCGCTCAAGGCGGTGCTTCTGGAGACCGCGCGGCTGCGGCACGTCGAGGCCCAGCTGCGTGGCGAGCTGCTCGACACCCAGCGGGCGCTGGAGCGCTCCTACCTGCGCCCGACGTACCGCTGGCGGCAACGCACGGTGCGCCGCCTCCAGGACAGCAAGCCCGGCCGCACCCTGCTGCGGGCCTACCGGCGGGCGCGTGGGCGGAGCTCGGACCCGGCGTAGTCGCCGATCCGCCAGGTGTCGAAGCCGTCGACGCCCATGCCGACGACGCCGCCGACGATCGGGATCTTGCGGGTGAACGCGACCGCGGCGCGCTTGCCGCCGACCTTCGTCATCAGCTCCGCGGTCACCTCGGCCGCCAGCACCCGGTGGGTGTCGGGGTCGTGGGCGGGCGCGGTCGCCAGCGCCATCGGGGGCGCCGGGATCTTCTGATCCCGCACCAGCGCGTCGACCTTGGCCTCGCCGAGGAGGCAGGCGAGCACGGCGTCCTGGACCCGCGGGTCCTCGAGGTCGTAGCCGCGCAGGTGGGCGATCGCCGACACCATCCGGGTCTGGATCAGCGCCAGGCCGGTGATGTTCGTCGGCATCGCGACGACCGCCGTCAGCGCGCCGCCGACGCTGGTCAGCATCCCCTGGGCGCCCGCGAGGCGGACGTGGTCGTCGACGATCGCGTCGAGCGCCCGGTCCTGCCGACCGTTGGTGTCGCGCAGCCGGCGCTCGGCCGCGACCGCCGCCGGGGCCAGGGGACCGACGCCGTGGATCGCGCGGTTCAGCGCCTCGCGTACGAAGGTCGCGTTGAGGTCGGGCGCCAGCGCCGGCAGCCGCGGCACGACGTACCGCCCCGCCATCCGGCCCACGCTGTCCTTGCCCGCCATGTGCTCGATCCTACGGAGCCGGGGTGGGACGGACCGCTACCGTGCCGGTTGTGCCACCTGTCGAGCCTCCGCCATCGCGCTGGACGTTCGGCGATCCGGCCGCCTACGACCCGCTCGACGACCTGGTCGGCATCGGCGCGGACCTGGAGCCGGGCACCCTGCTGGCGGCGTACCGCCGGGGGCTCTTCCCGATGCCGTCCGGCACGCGCGGGGACCCGATGTACTGGTTCAGCCCGGTCCGCCGCGGTGTGTTGCCGCTCGACGAGCTCGTGGTGTCGAGGTCGCTGCGCCGCTCGTGCCGGGACTTCGAGATCCGCGTCGACTCGGCCTTCCCCGCCGTCGTCGACGCCTGCGCCGACCCCGGCCGGCCGCAGGGCTGGATCGACGGGGACATCCGGGCGGCGTACGTGCGGCTGCACGAGCTCGGCTGGGCGCACTCGGTCGAGGCCTGGCGCGACGGCCGCCTCGCCGGCGGGCTATACGGCGTCGCGATCGGCGGGCTCTTCGCCGGGGAGTCGATGTTCCACCACGACCGGGACGCCTCCAAGGTCGCACTCGTCGGACTGGTCGACCTGCTGCGCGACCGCCACGCGGAGGCGCGACTCGTCGACGTGCAGTGGGTGACGCCGCATCTGGCGTCGCTCGGCGTGGTCGAGGTCAGCCGGTCGGCGTACCTGCGGCGGCTGGCGCGCGCCCTGCAGGCGCCGCTGCCTGCGGGGTGGAGCTAGACCACGTGCGGAGCGTGTCCGGTCTCGCTGACCATCGGCCGGCCGGCGGCCTCCCAGTCGAGCATGCCGCCCGCGAGGTTGACCGCGTCGTGCCCCTGGTGCTGGAGCCAGGCCACCGCCTGCGCCGAGCGGCCGCCGATCTTGCAGACCACCAGTGTCTGCCCCGCGGGCAGGTCGCCGAGGCGCACCGGCAGCAGCGAGAGCGGGATGTGCACGGCACCCTCGATGTGGCCGTACGCCCACTCGACCGGCTCGCGGACGTCGAGGACCACCAGCCCGTCGGGCAGCGGGTCGGGCACGCCGTCGACGGCGACGGTGGGGATCTGCGACATCGGAGGCCTCCTACTTGAGCAGCTTGCTCATCCGCCGGTCGGCGAGCGGCTTGCCGCCCGTCTGGCAGGTCGGGCAGTACTGCAGGCTTGAGTCAGCGAACGACACCTCACGCACGGTGTCGCCGCAGACGGGACAGGGCTGGCCGGTGCGGCCGTGCACGGCGAGGTTGGACTTCTTCTCGCCCTTGAGCTCGCTGGCCGCGAGCCCGCGGGAGCGGGCGACCGCGTCACCGAGGGTGGTGCGCAGCGCGTCGTACAGGATCGTGAGCTCGTCGTCGGTGAGGTGGCCGGAGGGCTTGAACGGCGACATCTTCGCCGCGTGCAGGATCTCGTCGGAGTAGGCGTTGCCGATGCCGGCGATCGTGCCCTGGTGGCGGAGCACGCCCTTGAGCTGCTTGCCGCCCTCCTTCTCGAGGATCTCCTTGAGCCGGTCGATCGTGAACTCGTCGGTGAGCGGGTCCGGCCCGAGGCTGGCGATGCCGGGCACGTCCTGGGGGTCGCGGACGACGTACGCCGCGAGGCTCTTGCGGGTGCCGGCCTCGGTGATGTCCAGCCCGGACTGGTCGTCGAGGACGACGCGGATCGCGAGCGTCGACTTGGTGCTCGGCTTCGGCGGGATCGTCGGCACCTCGTCGCGCCAGCGCACCCAGCCGGCGCGGGCGAGGTGGAGCACGAAGTGGAGGCCGGAGGCCTCGATGTCGAGGAACTTGCCGTGCCGCGTCACGTCGTCGACCAGCGTGCCCTCGAGCGCGCTCAGCGGCGGGTCGAACGTCTTGAGGGCACTGAACTGGGCGACGTGGATCTTCGCGATCGCGTGACCGTCCAGCCGGCCCCGCAGGTCGAGGGCCAGCGCTTCCACCTCGGGCAGCTCGGGCACGTGCCGAGTGTAGAACCGGTGACACGCTCAGGGTGCCGGGAGCATCATGGAGACGTGGCCACCGTCCGCCCGCTCCCGGAGCTGGGGTCGATCTACCTCGACGCCCGCGGCGGCGAGCGCGCCCTCCGGGTGAGCTGGCACCAGGAGTCCGGCGTCGTCGTGCTCTCGCTGTGGCGCGACAACGTGTGCGCCGGATCCTTCCGGCTGACCATCGACGAGGTCCCCCAGCTGATCGAGCTGCTGCGGGCCGGGCTGGTGCGCTCCTACGAGGACGCACGCGACCGGCTCGGCGTCGTCGGGCCGGAGGCGGCCGAGCCCGCCTGACCCGTCTGCACCACAGCTGTAACGGGGTGTTAGGACGTCTGCTGACCCGTTGTGACGGGTGATCAGAAGCCACAACACCCCGTTACAGCTGCCGCGCCGCCGCGCCCGAGTCGAAATCTAACGAATCCGCTAGACATCCGGATACCGTCCTGACATGGACCCGATCCGCAACCCCTACGCGCCGGGCGCCGGCCAGCGACCGCCCGAGCTGGCGGGCCGCGACCGGGAGCTCGAGCAGTTCGAGGTCACGCTGGAGCGGGTGGGAGCGGGCCGCCCCGAGCGCAGCATGGTGCTCTCGGGGCTGCGCGGGGTGGGCAAGACAGTGCTGCTCAACGCGCTCCGCGGGCAGGCGGTACGCCGCGCGTGGGGGACCGGCAAGATCGAGGCCCGCCCCGACCAGAGCGTGCGGATCCCGATCGCCCAGGCGGTGCACGCCGCCGTGCGGGAGGTCGCCCACCGGCACCGCGACCCCGACCGGGTCGACGAGGTGGCCGGCGTGCTGAAGAGCTTTGCGCTCAAGACCACCGTCGACGACCGGCGCGGGATGCGGTGGACGCCGCCGGTCGACGTCACCGCCGCCAAGGGGCGCGCGGACTCGGGCGACCTCGAGCTCGACCTGGTCGAGCTGTTCTCCGACGTCGCGACCCTGGCCGGCGACCTCGGCGTCGGGATCGCGCTCTTCGTCGACGAGATGCAGGACGTCGCCACCCCGGAGCTCGCCGCCCTCTGCGGCGCCTGCCACGAGATCAGCCAGCAGGGCGCTCCGCTCATCGTGGTCGGCGCCGGCCTGCCGCACCTCCCCGTCGCGCTGGCCGCGTCCAAGTCGTACGCCGAGCGCCTGTTCCGCTACGTCTCCGTCGACCGGCTGCCGCGGGAGATGGCCGACCGCGCCTGGCGGGTGCCCGCCGGCACCGAGGGAGCGGACTTCGAGCAGGAGGCGCTCGACGAGCTCTACCGGCTCACCGACGGCTACCCCTACTTCGTGCAGGCCTACGGCAAGGTGACGTGGGACGCCGCGGTCGGCTCGCCGATCCGCGCCGCCGACGTGCACGCCGCCGCGCCGGAGGCGGAGGCGGAGCTCGCGGTCGGGTTCTTCGGAGCGCGCTACGACCGGGCGACGCCGGCCGAGCGCGACTACATGTCGGCCATGGCCGACCTCGGCGCCGAGCACGGCGACGCGGCGGTCCCGACGGCCGAGATCGCCCGCCACCTCGCGCGCAAGCCGCAGTCGCTGTCACCGGCGCGCGACGGGCTGATCAAGAAGGGCCTCGTCTTCGCCGCCGAGCGGGGGAGCGTCGCATTCACCGTGCCGCACTTCGGCAAGTTCCTCAGAAGTCGCTGACTCACACGCGAGAATGGTCCTCGTGAGACCCGAGGTCGTCGCCCATCGAGGCGCGAGCCACGAGAACGCCGAGCACACCCTGCGCGCGTACGTCGCCGCCCTCGACGCCGGCGCCCAGGCGCTCGAGTGCGACGTGCGGCTCACCGCCGACGGGCACCTCGTCTGCGTGCACGACCGCGACCTGCGGCGGACGGCCAGCACCCGCGCGCTGATCTCCAACACCGAGCTCGCCGACCTCGACGCCCTCGACTTCCACTCCTGGAAGAACCCCTGGGCCGACCTCGACGACGAGGCGCCCGACCCCGACGAGCGGCTCGACCGGGTGCTGACCCTGCGCACCCTGCTCGAGACCGTCGCCGACTACGACCGCCGGGTCGAGATCGCGATCGAGACCAAGCACCCGACGCGGTACGGCGGCCTGGTCGAGCGCCGCCTCGTCGAGCAGCTCAAGCACTTCGGCTGGGAGGGCGCCGAGTCGCCCGCGCGGGTGATGAGCTTCTCGTGGACGGCGCTGCAGCGGGTGCAGCGGCTGGCGCCGGACCTGCGCCTGGTGATGCTGGTCGAGCACGCGCGGAACTGGTCGCTGCTGCGTCGCATGGTCGGCCGTGACTGGCTGGTCGGGCCGGGCATCGCAGAGCTGACCGCGCACCCCGAGCTCGGCCGCCGGATCACCGCCGCCGGCCACGACCTCCACGTGTGGACGGTCAACACCGAGGCGCAGCTCGAGCTCTGCCTCGACCTCGGCGTGCGCGCCGTCATCACCGACCGGCCGGCGTACGTGCTCGACCTGCTCGACCAGCGGGACGGCGACCACCGATAGCCTCGCGCGCATGGCCAAGAAGTCGCGCACCAAGTCCCGCCCGCAGACCGCGCCCGGCGAAGTCGGCCCGCGCCAGCCCTGCCCCTGCGGATCGGGCAAGCGCTACAAGGCCTGCCACGGTGCGCCCGGGGGCGCCGCCGACGTGTACGTCGCGCGGCCGTTCGCGGACCTGGCGTCGGAGTGCGACATCGTCGCGATGCGCGAGCTGGTCCCGGCCGCCACTGCGCGGCTGACCCTCACGGCCGACCCGGAGCGGGTGGTGCGGCTCTGCACGCTGCTGCCGATGGCCACCCCGGCGATGGTCCGCGACAGCGGCGAGATCTGGCTCGGCCTCCAGGTGCAGCACAGCTTCGGGGACCCGTCGCGCGACCTCGGGGCGGTGCTCGAGGCCGCGCTCGAGTCGGAGCCGGGCGTCGTGGGCCTGACGGCTCCTCCGGGGCCGGGTGCCCGCCTGCAGGACCTCGTGGACGACGGGCCGCTGACGATCGACGTCCACGAGGGGTTCGACTTCTGGTTCGACGACGTCGACGAGGACGAGCGGGCCGCCGCGACTGCCGCGATCGAGCAGGCAAACACCGCCGCCAACCCGACGGCGCGGCTGACGAGCGTCGAGGCGGCGTACTGGACCGATGTCGGCACCAAGGAGCACCTGCGCTGGGTGATGCCGGAGCCCGAGGACCGCCTGCTCGACGCCCTCGCGCGGCTGCACGCGGCCGGCAAGGACGTGCTCGTCGAGGACTCGCGCTTCGTCGGCATGTTCCGCGCCCACGGCCTGCTGGCGCCGGTCTGGGACCTGCCCCTCGGCACCGGCCCCGAGGCGCTGGAGGAGCCGGCCGCGCGGTTCGCCGCCGACCTCGCGGCGGCGCTCGCCGACGACTCCGACCTGACGGCCGAGGAGCGCGCCGCGCGGTCCGGCCTCGCGAACCGCCAGGTCACGATCCGCTGAGCCCGGACTTCCGACCGGGTTTTGTTACCCCCGAGTTGGGAAGGTTGTGGTGGGCCGCGTAGGCTCACGGAGCCCGGTCGTTGGCGCATCCCCCGTCGCCGACGACCGGGCTTTCCATGTCCCGGACCGGCTGGGTCCGGTCAGGCCGGGAAGCGGTCCTCCGCGATCTCGCCGAGCACCTCGCTGAAGGCCGGCATCTCCTCGGAGAGCTGCTCGATCTCCCCGCCGGTGAAGTGCACCATGTCGAGGCCCGTCAGGGCGACGACGGACGCCGTACGCAGCGAGTGCTTGACCAGCGCCGTCTCGCCGACGACGTCGCCGGGCCCGAGCCGGGCGACCTCGTGCCCGTCGCGGCGTACGGCGACGGCGCCGTCCAGGATCACGTAGGCCTTGTCGGCCGGTGTCTCCTGCCAGATCGGCGACCAGCCCTCCGGGACGTGCACGTGCGTGCCGACCGCACAGATCTGTGCGATCTCGCGAGGGGAGAAGCGGTCGAAGAAGGTGTCGGGCACAGGCGCTCGCCTTTCACGTCGAGCCCTCCCCAACCTCCACGGTGCCCCGGGAGGGGCTGCGCAAAACGCGCTCAGTCCGTCGGGAGCGGCTCCCGCGTGACCGGGCAGCTCATGCAGCGCGGCCCGCCGCGGCCGGAGCCGAGCTCGGAGCCCGCGATCCGCACGACCTCGATGCCCGCCTCCTCGAGCCGGGCGTTGGTCTCGACGTTGCGCTCGTAGGCGACCGCCACCCGTGGGGCGACCGCGAGCGTGTTGTTGCCGTCGTCCCACTGCTCCCGCTCGGCGGTGACCGGGTCGAGGCCGGTGTCGATCCGGTGCAGGGTGTCGATCTCCATCGCCTTCGCAGCCGCCACCAGGAACGGTTCGGCGTCGGAGACCGCGAGGCTGCCGTCGTCGAGCGGGGTCACGGCGTAGGCCTGCAGGGAGTCGGCGACGTTGGGGTACATCACGATCTTGTCGACGTCGACCATGGTGCAGACCGTGTCGAGGTGCATCGTGGCGCGCTCCTGGGCGATCGGGACCGCGAGCACCGTGTGCGCCAGGCCGTCGGAGAACACCTGCCGGGCGAACCGCTCCACGCCCGCCGGCGTCGTGCGCTCGCCGACGCCGACCGCGATGACGCCCGGCGCGAGCAGCAGCACGTCGCCGCCTTCGACGTGCTCGTTGCGCCAGCCGTGGATGGTGCGGGTGCCGCGGAAGCGCGGGTGCTCGGCGTAGATCAGCTCCGTCAGCTGGGTCTCGCGCGAGCGGGCCGGCATCGCGAGCGACGTGACCGCCACCCGGTCGCGCACCCAGACCGAGGAGTCGCGGGTGAAGAGCAGGTTGGGCAGCGGGTCGACGAGGAAGTCGTCGTGCGCGAGCAGCGACGTCACCAGCCCGAAGCCGCCGCGCACCTCGTCGTTGCGGATGCCCGCGGTCAGGTAGCCGGTGAGGTCCTCCGGCGACGCCTCGCGCAGGAACCCCGTGAGGTGGTCGCGCAGCGTGTCGCCGAGGTGCAGGCCGCCGAGCGCGGTCGTGATCGCGCCCTCGCGAGCCGTCTCGCTCTGGAGCGCCTCGGTGAGCAGGTCGGTCAGGTAGAGCACCTCGACGCCGCGGTCGCGCAGCGCCTCCGCGAAGGCGTCGTGCTCCTCCTGCGCGCGGGCGACCCAGGGGATCCCGTCGAAGAGCAGCCGGTCGTTGTTGCGCGGCGTCAGCCGCCGCAGCTCGTTGCCCGGCCGGTGGAGCAGGACGGTGCGGAGACGGCCGACCTCGCTGTCGGCGCCGTGGGTGTTCATGGGCCGAGCCTAGGTCAGGAGCTCGTACGCCGTGAGCGCGGCCAGCAGCAGGCAGACCGTCGCCCCGACGTAGTGCAGCACGTGCAGCTTCACGAACCGTTGGAGCTGCCGGCCGGCGATGACGGCGAGCCCGCTGACCACGAGGAGCGCGGCCAGGGCGCCGACGAACACCGACGCGGGCTCGGCGTACTTCGCGACCAGCGAGATCGTGAGCAGCTGGGAGAGGTCTCCCCACTCGGCCGCGAAGAGGACCAGGAAGCTCGCGATCACGGCCTGGATGCCGTGCACGTCCTTCGTCTCGATGTCGGCGCCCTCGTTCGCCTGGTGGCTGCGGCCCTCGCGGATGAGGATGACGGCGCCGGCCAGGAACATCGCGCCGGCGGCCGCGCGCACGACGTCGTCGGGGAGGAACGACACGGCGTGCCCGAGCAGCACCGCGACCGTCGTCTGCACGGCGAAGGCGAGCCCGACGCCGATCCAGACGAGGACGGGGCGGTACCTCGTCGTGAGCACGAGGGTCGCCAGGAACGTCTTGTCCGGCAGCTCGACGACGAAGATGGCGAGGAAGGTCAGGCCGATGACGACCGGGTCCATCAGAGGAAGATCCTGGCCAGCGACGTCGCCTCGGCGAGCACGTCGGCCACCGGGCGGCCGAGGGACCCGGCGGCGCGGACGACGTCGTCGTACTCCGGCTGGGCGTTGACGACCACCCCGTCGTGGCGGGCCACCTTGACGGCGACGACCTGGCCGCCGACGTCGACGCTGACCATCTCGCGGTCGAGGGCGTGCTTGGTCAGCGGCTGCTCGCGCAGCCCGATCGTCGTGGTCTGGCGGAAGATCTCCGCGCGCACGGCCCCGGCGCGGGCGGCGTCGACCAGGGCACTGAGCGTGTGGGCGGGCCGGCCCTTCTTCATCAGGATCGGCGTCAGCCACGCGTCGGACGCGCCCGCCTCGAGCAGCGCGGCGATCACCGCCGGCCAGACCCGCGGGTCGAGGTCGTCGACGTTGCACTCCAGCAGCAGCGGCCCCTCGGTGGTCGAGCCTGTCGCGACCCCGGCACCGACGAAGAGGCGTACCACGTTGGCATGCCCCTCGGGGTCGCGCCCGCCCGCGCCGACACCGATCCGGTCGACGGCCATGGACGGCTGGGGGCCGTACGCCGTGGCCAGCGAGGTCAGCAGCGCGGCGCCCGTGGGCGTGCACTGCTCCATCGCGACGGGGCCGGCGTGCGTCGGCACGCCCCGCAGCAGCTCGGCCACGGCGGGCGGGGGGACGGGCAGGGTGCCGTGGGTGGTCTCGACCGTCCCCGAGCCGACCGCGACGGGGGAGACGGTGACCGCGGTGGCGCCGAGATGGGCGAACCCGGCAGTGACGCCGACGATGTCCGCGATCGCGTCGAGGGCGCCGACCTCGTGGAAGTGCACCTCGGCGGGCGTCGTCCCGTGCACCGCCGCCTCGGCGACCGCGAGCCGCTCGAACGCGGCCAGCGCGAGGTCGTGCCCGTCGAGCAGCGACCGCACGTCGCGCCAGGTGCGGTGCGTGTGGGAGTCCGCGACGTCGACGTGGACCCGGGTGGCGGCCAGCCCGCCACGCCGTACCTCCTCGACGCGGAGCGCGACCGGCTCCGGTGACACGGCGTCGACGGCCGACTGGAGCACCTCGACGGGCACGCCGGCGCCCACGAGCGCGCCGAGCAGCATGTCGCCGCTGGCCCCGGCGGAGGCGTCGATCCAGACCGCGGTCATCGAGGCACGCTCTGCCGCGCCACCCTGGCGGCGTGGACGCCCGCGCCGTAGCCGTTGTCGATGTTGACGACCGTGATCCCCGGCGCGCAGGAGTTGAGCATGGCGAGCAGGGCCGCGACCCCGCCGAGCGAGGCGCCGTACCCGACGCTGGTGGGGACGGCGACGATCGGGACGCCGGTCAGCCCGCCGACCACCGACGGCAGGGCGCCCTCCATGCCGGCGACCACCACGAGGCAGTCGGCGGCGTCCAGGCGGTCGCGCACGCCGAGCAGCCGGTGCAGGCCGGCGACCCCGACGTCGCTGATGCGGTCGACGGCCGCGCCGTGGACCGCGATGCTGAGCGCGGCCTCGGCGGCGACCGGCGCGTCGGAGGTGCCGGCGCTGACAACCGCGACCGTGCCGCGCGGCTCCGGGAGCGGGCCGAGGGTTGCGGCGCTCGCGACGAGGTGGACGTCGGCGTCCGGGATCGCCTGAGCGAGCACCTCGAGCGTCTCGGGGGCCAGGCGGGTGGCGAGCACGGCCCGCTCGGGGTGCCGCTCGTGCAGCGTACGGAGGATCGCGACGACCTGGTCGGGCGTCTTGCCCGCGCCGTACACGACCTCGGGGTCACCCGTGCGCGCCGCGCGGTCGACGTCGACGCGCGCGAAGCCGAGGTCGGCGATCCGGGGGTCGGAGTGGTCCACGGAAGGAACCTACTCGGGTACGGAGACTCGGTGGTTGAGGAGGTTGCGCAGCAACCGTCTCGAAACCCACCTCGAGGCCGTTGCCACTGTCGGTGCCCGGGTGTTGTCTGGCCGGTGGGGTCGCACGAGTGAGGAGCAGGGAGATGCCGAAGTTCGAGAAGTACGCCCAGGGCACGCCGAGCTACGTCGAGCTGGTGACGCCCGACCAGGCCGCGGCGAAGGAGTTCTACGGCCCGCTGTTCGGGTGGGACCTGGAGGACGTCCCGATGGGTGACGACGGCTACTACGTGGCCGTCGGCAAGGGTGGCGACGCGGTCGCCGGGATCAGCGGGCCGATGCCCGGCCTGGAGGAGCACGCGGCGTGGTGGGGCGTCTACCTCACCGTCGACGACGTGGACGCGGTGACGGCCAGGGTCGTCGAGGCCGGCGGCAGGGTCGACGCCGAGCCGTTCGACGTCTTCGACATGGGTCGGATGTCCGCGATCGCCGACCCGACGGGCGCCCGGGTCAACCTCTGGCAGCCCGGCACGTCGATCGGGACCGAGGTGGCCAACGAGCCCGGTACGCCGTGTTGGAACGAGGTGATCACCGACGACGTCGCGAGGGCCACGGCCTTCTACGCCGACGTGCTCGGCGTCGGTTGGGAGGAGATGCAGATGGAGGGCGGGCCGGCCTACACCTGCCTCGTCGTCGAGGGCCGCCAGGTCGGTGGGGCGATGCCGCTGATGATGGACGGCGTGCCGCCGCATTGGAACGTCTACTTCAACGTCGAGTCCGTCGACGACACCGTCACCAAGGCGACCGGGCTCGGCGGCACCGTGGTCGCGCCGGCGTTCGACGTGCCCACCGTCGGTCGGCTGGCGATCGTCGCGGATCCGCAGGGCGGGATGTTCTGCCTGATGGAGGCGCCTACGACGACCTGACCTCGCCGCGGAACGGGGCGGCGGGGTAGACGCCCAGGATCTTGACGTCGGTCGTGAAGAACGCGAGCTCGTCGAGCGCGCGGCGTACGCCGATGTCGTCCGGGTGCCCGTCGACCTCCGCGAGGAACTGGGTGGCGGTGAACTCGCCGCCGACCATGTAGCTCTCGAGCTTCGTCATGTTCACGCCGTTCGTGGCGAAGCCGCCGAGGGCCTTGTAGAGCGCCGCCGGCAGGTTCTTCACGTTGAAGATGAAGCTGGTCACGACCGGCCCGTTGCCGGCCGGCGCCTCGATGAGCTCGGGGGAGAGCACGACGAAGCGCGTGGTGTTGTGCTCCTCGTCCTCGACGTCCTCGGCGAGGATCTCCAGGCCGTAGATCTCCGCGGCCAGCGGCGGCGAGATGGCACCCATGGTCGGGTCGCCGAGCTCCGCGACCTCGCGCGCGGCCCCGGCCGTGTCGCCGGAGATGACCGGCTTGAAGCCGTGCTCTCGGATGATCTTGCGGCACTGGCCGAGGGCGTGCACGTGGCTGTGCACGCTCTCGATCCGGTCGATGCCGGTCCCCGGCAGCGCCATCAGGCAGAAGCGGATGCGCAGGAAGTGCTCCGCGATGATGTGCAGGCCGGAGCCGGGCAGGAAGTGGTGGATGTCGGCCACCCGGCCGGCGATCGAGTTGTCGATCGGGATCATCGCCAGGTCCGCCTCGCCGTTCTCGACAGCGGCGAAGACGTCCTCGAACGACGCGCACGGCACGGCCTCCCAGTCGGGGTAGTGCTCCTTGCACACCTGGTGGGAGTTCGCGCCGGGTTCGCCCTGGTAGGCGATGCGTCGGGTCACGGGCGTCATGGTCCCACGGGGCCCGAGACCCGGAGTCGTGCTGCCCAGAGTGCGGCATGGCGCCCCGTGGGCGCCACGACGCGGCGTCTAGTGTCGGAGAGGTGGAGGTCCTGTCCGTCGTCGCGCTCGTCGTGGCCGTCGTCGCGCTCGCGCTGGCGCTGCAGTCCCGACGTACGCCGAGGTCGCGCGACGGCGGGGTCGACGCGCTGCCCGAGGACGTCCAGGGCCTGCGCCAGGAGGTCGCGGCGCTCCGCCGGGAGGGCACCGACGCGCTGCGCCACCTCGCCGTGGTGCGCTACGACGCGTTCGGCGACATGGGCGGCCACCTGTCGTGGTCGGTCGCCCTGCTCGACGACGACGGCGACGGGGTGGTGCTGACCTCGATCCACGGCCGCAGCGACGCCCGCACCTACGCGAAGAGCATCAGCGGCTGGACGTGCGACCAGCAGCTCTCGCCGGAGGAGCTCGAGGCGATCGACCGCGCGCGTCCCGCCTGATCGCTATCGTCCGGAGCGTGAACCCGTTGCGATGGGCCGCGATCCGGCTCGGTGCGCAGCCGTGGCTGCCGCGCTACGCCGGCCTGATCGTCGGCACCGACAAGCTGATCCAGCGGCTCTCGCGCGGCCGCGTCACGATCACGCTGATGTCGGGCCTGCACGAGCTCGTGCTCCAGGTGCCGGGCCGCAAGAGCGGGATCCTGCGCACCACGCCGCTGCTCACGGTGCCGCACGGCGGCGGCTGGCTGATCGTCGGCTCCAACTGGGGTGGGCCGAAGCCGCCCGCCTGGGTCGGCAACCTGCGTGCGGCGCAGGACCCGACGATCACCTTCCGGGGCCGCACGCTCGCGGTCGACGCCCGCGAGCTCGCCGGCCCCGAGCGCGACGAGAAGTGGGAGATCGCCGTCGCCGGGTGGCCCAACTACGCGAAGTACGCCGAGCGCACCGACCGGGAGCTCCCGGTCTTCTGGCTCACGCCCCGGTAGCGCCCCGTCAGCGGGGGACCCGGACCAGCAGGCGCCCGTGCACGCAGGTCATCCGGAGCTCCCGCCCCGGGCCGATCGAGTCGCCGTCGAGCTGGCGCGGGGTGTCGGTGCTGGCCCGGACGACGATGGTGTGCCCGGTCATCCGGTTGACGAGCTCGTCGGTGCGCGGTCGGCGGGCGAGCACCCGGTAGGCGAGCGGGATCCAGGAGAAGAACTTCCGCGGGTGGAGCATCACCACGTCGATGACGCCGTCGTCGATGGCGGCCTCGGGCAGCAGCGGCATGCCGGCCTGGAGGAAGCCGACGTTGCCGACGACGATGGTGCGGGCGCGGTGCCGGGTGAACTCGCCGTCGTCGACGGAGATCTCCACGCGCACGGCCGGGAACATCAGCGACTTGAGGGCCGAGAAGACGTAGGCCACCCAGCCGATCTTCTTCTTGATGTCCTCGTTGACGCCCTCCATGATCGCGGCGTCGAAGCCCATGCCGGCCATCACCATGAAGTTGGTGTCCTCGAAGCCGTCGCCGGAGACCTCGACGAGGTCGATGGCGCGGTCCTGCCCGTGCAGCGCGACGTCGATGGCCGCGCGCAGGTAGAGCGGGATGTCGAGGTTGCGGGCCAGCAGGTTGCCGGTGCCGGCGGGGATGATCCCGACCGGGATGCCCGTGCCGGCGAGCTCGGCGCACACCTCGCGGACGGTGCCGTCACCGCCGCACACCAGCACCAGATCGGCGCCGGCGACGGACGCCGCCTCGGCCATGCCGGTGCCCGGGTCCTCGACGGTCGTGAGGTGCCACGAAGGGGCGGACCAGCCCGCCTCGGTGGCCATCGTGGTGACGATCGACTTGAACTGGCCGACGTCCTCGACCTTGATCGGGTTGAGGACCACGGCCAGCTGCTTCTCGGAGACGTAGACCTCCGGCAGCGGCTCGACGACGGTCGCGATGCTGCGCGGCAGCGGTGTGTAGAGCGCGATCCCGAGCAGCACGAAGCCGGCGCCCAGCATCACGCCCCCGACGACGTCGGACGGGTAGTGCCGCCCGAGCAGCACCCGGTCGACGCCCACCACGACGACGAGCAGCACGGCCCCGGCGTACGCGAGCCGGCGCAGGTTCTTGCGGCGGACGAGCATGCCGACGAGCACCATCACGATGCCGCAGAAGGCGGTGACCGACGACGCGTGCCCCGACGGGAACGCGCCGTTGTGCAGCAGTGCGTCGGCGCTCTGCCACGGCGGCCGGTCGCGGTCGACGATGCCCTTGGTGAGCGTCGTGGTGAGCGAGGTCGCGATCATCACGCCCGCGGTGAAGAACGCCGCGCGCGGGTAGCGCCGCAGCAGGACCACGGCGAGCACGAAGGTGTACGCCGTCATCGCGATCGTCCCCGTGGCCACCTCGATCACCCGCAGCACGTCGTGCAGCCAGCCGATGTCGGTCGCCCACGTCTGCGAGCCCTCGCCGCGGTCGTCGATCTCGACCAGCCAGGCGGCCTCGCCGACGACCGCCAGCAGGAGGAGCCCGAACAGCACGAAGCACAGGGCGGCCCAGCTCAGCACGATGGCGCGGGGGCGGTCGAGCACGTGGGTCCTTCGGGTGGGGGCAGGCGGACTGCACCGAGTATGCCGGTCGGGCACTTCTCCCCAGCGACCGCTATCTCGCGAGCGTCGCCCGCACCGCCCCGGATAGCCTTGCAGGGTGATCGATCCCCGCATCCTCCGTGACGACCCCGACCGCGTGCGCGCCGCCCAGGCCAAGCGCGGGCTGTCCGACGAGGTCGTGGATCGCGCGCTGTCCGCCGACCGGGCCAGGCGGGGCGCGATCTCGGCGTTCGAGGAGAGGCGGGCCGAGCAGAAGCAGCTCGGCAGGCAGGTGGCGAAGGCGCAGGGCGACGAGAAGCAGGAGCTGCTCGCCCGCACGAAGGCCCTCGCCGCGGAGGTGAAGGAGGCCGAGGCCGCGCAGGGCGAGGCCGAGGCCGCGTGGCAGGACGCCATCATGGGCATCCCCAACCTCGCGGCCGACGAGGCACCCGCCGGCGGCGAGGACGACTTCGTCGTGCTCGAGACCATCGGCACCCCGCGTGACTTCGGCGCCGAGGGCTTCGAGCCCCGCGACCACGTCGAGCTGGGCCGGATGCTCGGCGCCATCGACCTCGACCGCGGCGCCAAGGTGTCGGGCTCGCGCTTCTACTTCCTCACCGGCGTCGGCGCCGAGCTCGAGCTCGCCCTGATCAACCTCGCGATGGAGCAGGCCCGCGAGGCCGGCTTCACCCAGGTGATCGCGCCGTCGATGGTCAAGCCTCGCGCGATGGACGGCACCGGCTTCCTCGGCCAGGCCGCCGACGACGTCTACCGCATCGAGGGGCAGGACATGTACCTCGTCGGGACCTCGGAGGTCCCGATGGCGGCGTACCACTCCGACGAGATCCTCGACGGTGCCGCCCTGCCGCTGCGGTACGCCGCGTTCAGCCCCTGCTTCCGCAAGGAGGCCGGCTCGCACGGCAAGGACACCAAGGGCATCATCCGCGTGCACTGGTTCGACAAGGTCGAGATGTTCGTCTACACGACGACCGAGGAGTCGTACGCCGAGCACGAGCGACTGCTCGAGTGGGAGAAGCTGTTCCTCGACAAGCTCGAGCTCGCCTACCGCGTGATCGACGTCGCCGCCGGCGACCTCGGCCTGTCGGCGATCCGGAAGTTCGACTGCGAGGCCTGGATCCCCACGCAGGGCAAGTACCGCGAGCTCACGTCGACCTCGAACTGCACCGAGTTCCAGACCCGCCGGCTCGACACCCGGGGCCGGTTCGCCGACGGCGTCCAGCCGATCTCGACGCTCAACGGCACGCTGTGCGCGATGACCCGCACGATCGTGGCGATCCTCGAGACCCACCAGCAGGCGGACGGGTCGGTGCGGGTGCCGAAGGCGCTCCAGAAGTGGCTCGGACGAGACGTGCTGGAGCCCATCGGTGGTTGAGATGGGCGCGGCCCGAGCATCGAGGCCGCCCCTCGGCTGGACGCCGAGGATCGTCGCGCTCGACATCGACGGCACGATCCTGTCCTGGGTCGAGGGCGCCGGCATGGTCCACGAGGAGGTCACGCCGCGGGTCACGGAGGCGATCCAGCGGGCCGCCGACGCCGGCGCCCACGTCGTGCTCGCCTCCGGGCGCTCGCCGCACGGCATGACCGGGGTCGCGGACCAGCTGGAGCTGCACGACGAGCAGCGCGACCGGCTGTGGATCGTCGCGTCCAACGGCGCCGTCGTGTTCCGCTACCCGCCGATCGAGGTGGTCCAGGAGGAGACCTTCGACGCGCGCCCGGCCGTCGCCGCCGTGCTCGAGCACCACCCCGACGCGCTGGTCGGCGTCGAGGAGCGCGGCATCGGCTACCGCGTCAACGCGCCGTTCCCCGATGGTGAGCTGTCCGGCGAGATGATCGTGACCGACATCGACGAGCTGCTCGCCACCGAGGTCAGCCGGGTGATCATCCGGGACCCCAAGGCGACCGCCGACGAGTTCGTCGAGCTCGCGCAGCGCCTCGGCCTGCACGGCATCAACTACGTCGTCGGCTGGACCGCGTGGCTCGACCTCGCGCCGATCGGGGTGTCGAAGGCCTCCGGCCTGGCCCACGTCGCCCAGCAGCTCGGCATCAGTGCCGACGACGCGCTGGCGGTCGGCGACGGCCGCAACGACCTGGAGATGTTCGCCTGGGCCCGCCGGGGCGTCGCGATGGGCCAGGCGATCCCGCTCGTCCAGGACGCCGCCGACGACGTGACCGACCCGGTCGACAAGGACGGACTCGCCGTCGAGCTCGAGCGCTGGTTCCCGGCATGAGCCCGGACCTGCCGGCGCTGGTGACCACCGAACGACTCCGGCTGCCGCTCTGGACGGCCGACGACGTCGCGGCCATCCGCGCCGGCGGCCGTCGCGAGGGCTGGCACCGCGACTACCCCCGCCGCGACGACGCCGACGCGGCCGGCCTGTGGCGCGAGGGCGACACCTGGGCTCCGCGGCACATCGTGCGCGGCGTGACGGCCCTCGGCTCGATCGGCTTCTTCGGCCCGCCCGAGCCGGCCGCCGACGGCGTGCCGGAGACCGAGGTCGGCTACGGGCTCGTCGACGAGGCGCACGGCTACGGCTTCGCCACCGAGGCGCTCCAGGCCCTGCTCGCCGCGGCCGACGCGGCCGGCGTCCGCATCCGGGCGAGCGTGGAGCCGACCAACAAGGCGAGCATCCGGGTGCTCGCGAAGTGCGGGTTCACCGAGCTCCGCGGCGCCAACGAGGACGGCGAGCTCGTGATGGCGAGACCGCTCGGGAACCTCGGTGGTTGAGGTGCGAGCGCAGCGAGCCTCGAAACCGAAGCTGGTCGCCACCGACCTCGACGGCACCCTCGTGCGCAGCGACGGCACCGTCTCGGCGTACACCGCCGACGTGCTCGCGCGCGTCGAGGCGCTCGGCGTGCCGGTCGTCTTCGTGACCGGGCGGCCGCTGCGGTGGACCGAGGAGGTCTTCGAGTACGTCGGGGACCACGGCCTCGCGGTCGTCTCCAACGGCGCCCTCGTGTGGGACGTCGCGCGGCACTGCCCGCACCTGGAGCGCCCGATGGACCCGGCGCTCGGCCTCGAGGTCTGCGAGCTGGTGCGCGACGCGATCCCGGGCTCGGTGTTCGCCGTGGAGACGCTGGAGGGCATCGGGCTGGAGGACGAGTTCCTGGAGCGTCACCCGGTCCCGGACGGCGCCCGGCGGGCGCCGATCAAGGAGCTGTTCGACCGGCCGGCGCTCAAGCTGCTGGCCCGGCACGAGGACCTCACGCCGCAGGAGTTCTGGGACGCCGCCGAGGCGGTCGTGCAGGGCCGGCTGGTGATCACGTGGTCGTCGACGACCTCGCTGCTCGAGATCAGCGCCCCCGGGGTGACGAAGGCGTCCACCCTCGGCCTGCTCTGCGCGGACCGCGGCATCGACGCGGCCGACGTCGTCGCGTTCGGCGACATGCCCAACGACCTGCCGATGCTGTCGTGGGCCGGCGCGTCGTACGCCATGGCCGACGCCCACCCGACCGTCCGGGCCGCGGCGACCGACCGGGCGCCGTCGAACGACGACGACGGCGTCGCCCGGGTGCTCGCTGGTCTCTTCGACCTCTGATCTGTTGAGATGAGCCCCGTGTCTCGCATCCGCCTGGCGATCGTCGCCCTACTCGTCGCCCCGGCCGGCGCCGTCGCACTCACCGCGACGCCGGCCGCGGCCGCTTGCCCCGTCCGCCCGGCGAGCCTGGCCGACCAGGCCAAGGACGCCAGCGGAGTGTTCACCGGCACCGTCGCGGACCGGACCGAGTCCGGCACGACGGTCACCTTCGTCGTCGAGCCCGACCGCGTCTACAAGGGCCAGGTCGCGGAGTCACCCGTCGAGGTCACCACCGACTCCCGGCGCGCCCGGTGCGGCCAGCCCGGGCTGAAGCCGGGGAACGACTACGTCTTCTTCGTGAACCGCGACGGCGACGCGCTGAGCACCGATCGGCGCAGCGGTACGGCGCGGGCGACCGACGAGCTCGTCGCGCAGGTCGAGCAGCTGCTCGGCGACGGGCGCCCCGCGGTGGAGCCCGAGCCCGAGCCGGTCGCGTTCACGACCGTCGGCGGCGAGCCGGCCACGCTGCAGCGGGTCGCCGCGCCCGGCGCCGCGCTGGTGATCGTGGGGCTGCTGGGGCTGCTGCTCGTGGCCTGGCGCGCGCGACGGGCCTAGCCGCTACAGGTACATCCCGCCGGACTCGCCGGGGGCCTGCGGCGGCTGCGGGGGACCCGGCTGCCCCTGGGCCTGGTGGGCGACGCCCGGCGGCAGGCTGCGGCGGATCTGCTCGAACTGCGCCCGCGCCGCCATCTGCTGGGCGTAGATCGCGGTCTGGATGCCGTGGAAGAGTCCCTCGAGCCAGCCGACCAGCTGTGCCTGTGCGATCCGGAGCTCGGCGTCGGAGGGCGTCGTCTCGTCGGTGAACGGGAGCGACAGCCGCTCCAGCTCGTCGATGAGCTCGGGCGCGAGGCCCTCCTCGAGCTCCTTGATCGAGGCGCGGTGGATCTCCTTGAGGCGCTGCCGGCTGGCGTCGTCGAGCGGCGCGGAGCGCACCTCCTCGAGCAGCTGCCGGATCATGCTGCCGATCCGCATCACCTTCGCCGGCTGTTCGACCAGCTCGGTCACGGACGGCTCGCTGCTCTCGTCGTCGGAGGCGGCAGCGGCCGCTACGGCACCCACCGGCTGCCCGTCCGGGCCGATGATGACGACCTGCTGCTCGGGCTGCTCCTTCTCGCTCATGTCCTCACCGTAGCGGGCGGCGCCGCGCTCAGATCGTGAGCAGGATCTTGCCGCTGTGCTCCCCCGACTCCATGAACGCGTGCGCGTCCGCGGCCTCGGCCAGCGGGAACGATCGGCCGACGACCGGCTGCACCAGCCCCTCCGCCACGAGCGGCCACACGTGCTCCACGACGGAGGCGCAGATCGTGGACTTCTCCTCGACCGGGCGGCCGCGCAGGTTGGTCGCGATCACGGCGCCGCGCTTGCGCAGCAGCTTGCCGATGTCGAGCTCTGCCTTCGTGCCGCCCTGCATGCCGATGATGACCAGCCGGCCCTGGATCGCGAGCGCGTCGACGTTGCGGTCGAGGTACTTCGCGCCCATGTTGTCGAGGATGACGTCGACGCCGCGCCCGTCGGTGGCCGCGCGGACCTCCTCCACGAAGTCCTGCTCGCGGTAGTTGATCGTGACGTCGGCGCCCAGCGCCGCGCAGGCGCCGAGCTTGTCCGCCGAGCCGGCGGTCGTGAGCACCCGGGCGCCGAGCCGGTGGGCGAGCTGGATGGCGAAGGACCCGATGCCGCCCGCGCCGCCGTGCACGAGCAGCGCGTCCTCCGGCTGGAGGCCCGCGACCATGAACACGTTCGACCACACGGTGCACGCGACCTCCGGGATCGCGGCCGCGGTGACGAGGTCGACGCCCTTCGGGATCGGCATCAGCTGTCCGGCCGGTACGGCGACGCGCTCGGCGTACGCCCCTCCGGCGAGCAGCGCGCACGCCTCGTCGCCGACGGCCCAGTCCTCGACGCCGGCCCCGAGTGCGGCGACCCGGCCGCTGCACTCCATGCCGATCACGTCGGACGCACCGGGCGGCGGTGGGTAGAACCCCTGGCGCTGCAGCAGGTCGG
The DNA here is from genome assembly GCF_042666375.1 of Nocardioides sp. GCM10030259. Lineage (NCBI taxonomy): Bacteria > Bacillati > Actinomycetota > Actinomycetes > Propionibacteriales > Nocardioidaceae > Nocardioides > Nocardioides sp. GCM10030259. The sequence continues at coordinate 587,018 of NZ_JBHTDF010000018.1, forward strand.
CCCGGTTGAGGCCCGCGGCCACCACCTCGAGCACGACCTCGCCGGGGCCGGGCTCGGGATCCGGGATCTCCGCGACGGACAGGACCTCGGGGCCACCCGGCTCGGCGGCGATCACGGCGCGCATGCGACCACCCTAGTCAGGCGGGGCCAGTCGGACGGTGGGTCAGACCTCGTCGTAGACCTCGCCGGTGTGGTCGACGCCGGAGTCGTCCGGGATCTCGTCGTCCACGTCGTCGGGGTCGGGTGCGTCGGCGGGCCGGTCCCAGCTCTCCGCGAGCTTCTGGGCGCGCGCGGCGAGTCGCTCGACCTTCTCGGGGTCGCCCTCGGCAGCGGCGGCGGCGAACCCCAGCAGGTACGCCGTGATCGGCGCGGCCGGCCGCGTGACGTTGTGAGCGGCGACCCGCGCCAGGTCGAGCACCAGCCCCTCGTCGACCTCCGTGTCCACGTCGAGGACGTCGCTGAGCTCGTCGATCCAGTCGTGCAGGTTCACACACCACAGATTTGCCGTATCGCCCGGGTGCCGCAACCCCTCACAGGTCGCGCAGATCGGCCCAGCTGTCCACGTCGCGCCCCTCGTCGCCCGCGGGCGGCAGCAGCGCGAGGTCGAGGTCGGCCAGCAACGCGCGCATCGACATGCCGTGCTGCGCCTCGGAGTCGGGGCGGACCGCGTCGAATCGGATCGCGTCGAGCACGCCCGCGAGCTGCCGGTGCCCGTCGGCGTCGCAGAGGAACGCGCCGTCCCGGCCGGCCGCGGCCTCGCGCAGCCGGCCGAAGGTCAGTGGGGTCACCCGGGGCATGTCCACGGCCAGCACGCCGACGGTCGCGGGGCGCTCGGCCAGCGCGTCGTACCCGGTCAGCAGCGCGGCCACCGGGCCGCCGAACCGCGGCTCCTCGCGGCAGAACGTGACCGGCCGGCTGGTCGGCACCGGGTCACCGACGACCACGACCTCGTCGGCGTCGACCAGGGCGCCGATCGCATGCTCGAGCAGGGAGCGACCGGCGTACTCGATCGACGCCTTGTCCGCCCCGTCCATCCGCACGGCGCGGCCGCCGGCCAGCACGATCGCCGCGAACCTCAGGTGTGCCCCCATGTGTGGCAGTCTCGCAGGGTGGCCAGCCTGCGAGTCGCCCTCGTCCAGCACGCGTCCGGCCTGGAGCCGGAGCGCAACCGCGCGCTGCTCGACGAGCTGGCACCGGCCGGCGCCGACCTGGTGGTCTTCCCCGAGGCGTTCGCCCGCGACTTCGGCGAGGCCGGGTCCGACGTCAGCGGGTACGCCGAGGCCGTGGACGGCCCGTTCGCGACCGAGGTCGCCCGGGTGGCCGGCGGCCGCGGCGCGACCGTCGTCGCCGGTATGTTCGAGCGCGGCGACGACCCCGGCCGGCCGTTCAACACCCTGGTCGTGCGGGGCGCCGCCGAGACGTCGTACCGCAAGATCCACCTCTACGACTCGTTCGGCTACCGCGAGTCCGAGCGGCTCACCGCAGGGCTCACCTCGCCGGTGGTGTTCGACCTCGAGGGGCTCCGCGTCGGCCTGATGACCTGCTACGACCTGCGGTTCCCGGAGCTGGGTCGGGCGCTCGTCGACGCCGGGGCGGAGGTGCTGGTCGTCCCGGCCGCGTGGGTCGCGGGCCCCCGCAAGGTCGACCACTGGCGGACGCTGGTGCGAGCCCGGGCGATCGAGAACACCGCGTACGTCGTCGCCGTCGGGCAGCCCGGGCCCCGCTACACCGGCCACTCGATGGTGGTCGACCCGCTCGGAGACGTGCTCGCCGAGGCGGGCGAGGGCGCCGAGGTGCTGACCGGTGTGCTGGAGCACACGGTGGTCGAACAGGCCCGCAGGACCAACCCGTCGCTCGCGAACCGGCGAATGTAACCTTCCTGCCCGTGTCCAGGCCCACGCCCCGTCGTCGTGCCGAGCGTCCCTCGCGGCGCCGGTCCCGGGACGTGCGGCCGACCGCCGACGCACTGTCGGTCCCGGCCGCATCGCCGCCCGTCGACGCTCCGGCGCCGGAGCCCGCGCCCGAGCCGGTCCCCGAGCCGACTCCCGAGCCGACTCCCGAGCCCGAGCCGGTTCCCGAACCAGAGCCGACCCCCGAGCCCGAGCCACCGCCGGTGGCCTTCGCGCTCGCGGAGCGCCGCCTGACCCGCCGCGACCGGTTCGCCCGCTCGCGGTGGCCGCTCCTGATGTGGCTGGTGGTCGTCGCCGCCGGCGTCGGGGCACTGGTGGCCTGCCGGCTCGAGCTCGGGCCCGGCTGGCTGTGCGGCGCCGGGGCGGTCGCGGTCTCCACGGCGTTCTCGTGGTCGCTCGCGGTCCGCTGCGGCGGCCGGCCGTTCGTCGTCGGCGTCCTCGCGCTGGCGCTGGGGCTCGCCGCCGTGATCAGCGACGACGACTCGCTGCGCACCGGCGCCGCCGTGCTCACCTGCGTGGTCGCGGCCGTCCTCGCCGTGATGGGGACGGCGCCGGCGGTGCGCTTCGTCGGCGCGATCCGCGAGGTGGTGATCGCGCTCGTGCTCGCCGCGATCGGCGCGATGGCCACGGTCGGCTTCGAGCCGGTGGTCGAGGTGGCCCGGTTCGAGTACGTGACGCTCGGGCTGTCCTTCCTCGGCTCGTTCGCCCTGGTCTACCGGCTCGGCGCCGGCCTGCACGGCCTCGGGCGCCGGGGGGTCGTGACCGTGCTGATCGGCACCGGCGTCCTGGCGGTCACGCTCGCGTACGCCGAGCTGCTCCGCCGCTACGGAACCCCTGGCCTGGTCGGCAGCCTGCTGGACGTCGTCGTGTGGTCGCGCGACCAGCTCGGCGCCTTCCCGCGCCCGCTCGAGACCGTCCTGGGCGTGCCGGCGCTGGCCTGGGGCGTGCACATGCGCGCGCGTCGCCGCCAGGGCTGGTGGGTGTGCGCGTTCGGCGTGGCCGCCACGGCGCCGGTCGCGCAGGCCCTGGTCAACCCCGCGGTCGAGCTCACCGAGAGTGCCCTGGCGGTGACGTACGGCGCCGTCGTCGGGCTGCTGATCGGGTACGTCGTGATCCGCATCGACCTCGCGTTCACCGCACCCCGCGGGCGCCGGGGCCGCCGGGCCGAGGCGGCGGCCGCGCTGCGTCCGGAGCCGCCGCGCACCCGTGCCCTGCTCTGACCCGGGGCGGTGCCGGGGTACGCAGGAGTAACGACTACGTTCGCACCATGCCCCGCGAACAGGTGACCGTGGTCGTGGCCGAGATGGTCGCCAACGTGATGAGCGTGCCGGTCGGCCCCGGCGACCGGGTGGCCGCCGGGGACACGGTCGTGCTGCTCGAGTCGATGAAGATGGAGATCCCGGTGCTCGTCGAGGCGTCCGGGTCCGTGCGCGCCGTCAAGGTCGCGCCGGGCGACGTCGTGCAGGAGGGCGACGTCCTCGTCGAGGTCGTCGTCGACTGACGACCGGCTCAGGATCTCAGCCTTCGCACCCTCAGGCTCAGGCAGCAGAAGCCTCGAGACGCCGGTCGCGACCTCCTTCGTCGGTCGCGCGGCTCCTCGACCTCGCTGCAGGATCTCAGCCTTCGCACGCTCAGGCTGAGGCAGCAGAAGCAGAGGGGGCGGGATTCGAACCCGCGGTGGGTCTCCCCACGACCGCTTTCAAGGCGGTTCCGATCGGCCACTCCGGCACCCCTCCGTGACCCGGACAGGTCCGGGCACCCGAGCAGTCTAGGGCGGCGGGTGGCCGCTCCTACTCGGAGCCGCCGAGCTCGAGCTCGACCTCGTCGTACGCGAGGTCGCTGATCCGCTGCGCGTGGTGGCCGACGTCGACGAGCAGGCGGTGGACGTCGGCGTGCACGACCTCCGGGTCGGGGTGCTGGAGGACGTGGGAGCCGAGCGAGCCGATGCGGGTGAGCAGCGCGTTGCGCTCGCGCAGCACGCTGCCCTCCCGGGCGGCGGTCCATCCGTCGGCGCCGGAGCCGGTCTCGGCGACGAGGATGTCGCGTACGACGGCCATCTCCTGGCGGACCCGCCACCGCCACTGCCCCGTGGAGACCCCGGGCCGGCGAAGGGCGTCGAGGGCCTGGCCGAGGCCCTGGAGTGCGGCCGACAACCCCGTGGTGGTGACGGTCATGGCAACCTCCCGGCGGCCCGGAGCGGTGGGGACTTCGAGTGTGAACCTCCGCCGCCCCCGCGACAACCCGCCGTCGGCCACCAATCCGGTGTCTTGTTCAATCAACGCATGCCCAGCTCCGATCGCGCCCACCCCGAACCCGCCGACGTCCCCGCGGTGTCGGAGTTCCGGTTCGCGCCCGGGGTCGCCGCCCGCCTGCTCGGCGGGGTGCTGGTGCTGCTAGCGGTGGTACTGCTCGCCGTCACGGTCGTGGTGGCGGTCGCGGGCCTGCCCGTTCTCGTCCTCGTCGTGGTCGCGGTGCTCGGCGTCGTGGGCGCCCTGGTCGGCGCGAACCTCGTCCTCCGGCGGGTGCCGGTCGTGCGGCTCGGCCCCGACGGCTATCGGATCCGCCTGGTGCGCGGCGCGGGAGTCGCCTCCGCCGCCTGGACCGAGGTGCGCGAGGCGGTGACGGCCACCCCCAACGGGCTCCCGGTCGTGGTGCTCCGGCTCGGCGACGGACGCAGCACGACGATCCCGGTGACCGTCCTCGACGTCGACCGGGAGCAGTTCGTGCGGGTGCTCCAGGCCCATCTCCAGCGCGGCCGCGGCATCACGCCGCTGTCCTGAACGAGCCCGGCAGGCCGCCACCCGGCCCTGATTCGGCGGGCGCCGGTCGCTCCTTGTAGCCTGTGCAGGCTGCCGGGAGGCGTCGCCTAGTCCGGTCTATGGCGCCCGCCTGCTAAGCGGGTTGAGGGCAAACCCCTCTCGCGGGTTCAAATCCCGCCGCCTCCGCCAGTGACACGGCCCCCTCCGCGCCTCCGCGCGGAGGGGGCCGCTGCGTTGTAGGGTCGGATCTCACCCATCTCGGGGTTCCGGCCGGCAGGCATCGTGCTGCAGCGTTGTGCAACGTTGCAGGAAGTTGCATTGCATTTAGTTGAGGCACCGTTTGTCCATGGCGGTGTGCAGGCATGTCGGATCATTGATGCACCGGGCCATCCGTGGGGCCCGACAAGCACAGAGGTGGGCTAAGAATGAACATTGCGCGCAAGATCGCTTTCGCTGTGGCGGCCGCGACCCTGAGTGTTGGCCTGCTGGGGATCTCGGCTCCGGCCCACGCTGACATCAACTGGGGCTACTCGGTCCGTCGCTGACGGACACTCGGACCTGAGGCGGGAGCCGGCACCCCCCACGTCGCCTGGCTCGCAGGCTCTTCCCCCAAGAGCTCGCCTCACCTGATTGAGGGCAGTGGCGCACCGCCACTGCCCTCAATCATCTTCGGGCTCGCTACCGTCCGCGCGCATGCCGAGCTGGCCCAGCGAGTAGCCGAGCTGGAAGCGGGTCTCCGAGTCGAACTCCTCCTTGAGGTCGGCCACGTAGCCGGCGTACGTCCGGGGACTGACCCCGAGCCGCTTGGCCGAGACCGGGTCGGAGTGGCCCTCGATGAGCATCCGCATCGTCATCGCCCGCTGCTCGTCGGCGATGTGCTTGACGACCGACGCCTCCTGGCTGGTGAACGGGCGGGCCCGTTCCCACGTGCGCATGAAGACGTCGGCGAGGTAGGCGACGACCGTCGGTTCCTGGATCGCAAGGGCCGTGCCGAGGTCTTGCGGTGACGGGATGATCGCGACGCGGCGATCCACGACGATCATCCGGTTGAAGAACTCGTCCTGGGTACGCACCTCCGCTCCGAGCGGAGCCAGCTCGGCGACGTAGGCGCGCGTGGCAGTACTTCGCCGAGCGCTGTGCTGGTACAGGGTGAACACACGAACGCCGCGCTCGAGCAACCGCCTCTCCGTCGCCGTCGCGTCTTCGCCGAAGCCTTCGTGCCCACTCTGGGGCTGAGCGGTCAGGAGCTCTTCCTCGGCCTCTTGGGCAAGCGAGAGGATGTAGCTACCGATCTCCGGACCGCGGAGATAGCGGAATGGGCCGCCGACGGAAGAGCTTGGTGCGCGGCGCCAGGCCTGGGACAGGATGCCGAAGGCTTCGGTCCATTGCGCCGACTCGTGCAGAAGCTCGGCGCCCTGCTGGGTCAGCGGCGCCACGACCCGGGTGTGCACCAGGCTCGGGTCCTCGGCGACCCAGGTCTGCTTGTCGGAGTCGAGCCGGACCAGACCGAGCTCGCGGAGTTGTTCGAAGGCGGCGTGCAGGTCGCCGTCCGCCTCGATCCGCGGGTCGCCGGCGACCACGCCTCCCGCGTTCAGGATCTCCTCGTACAGCGCCGTGCCGGCAGCCTCGAAGAGCGCGCGGTCCCCCGCGTCGGACGTCCCCACATCCCCTCCTGGCCGTGACCCCCGCATCCCGTGTGCCCCGATACTCCCACAAGGCCACAACGACGAAGGGCCCCGTCTTGTCGACAGGGCCCTTCGTCGTACGGCGTGTGCGCGGGTCGATCAGCCCCCGAGCCGGGCACGGAGACCGTCGAGCTCGGTCCAGAGCACGGCCGGCAGGTCGTCCCCGAACTTCTCGAACCACTCCTGGATCTGCGGGATCTCGGCCACCCACTCCGCGGGGTCGACGGCGAGCGCGGCCTCGAGCTGCTCCGCGGTCATGTCGAGGCCCTCGGTGTCGAGCGAGGCCGGCGTGGGCACGTGGCCGATCGGCGTCTCGACCGCGGCGGCCTGGCCGTCGATGCGCTCGACGACCCACTTGAGGACGCGGCTGTTCTCACCGAAGCCCGGCCACAGGAAGCCGCCCTCGTCGTCACGACGGAACCAGTTCACGTAGAAGATCTTCGGCAGCCGCGCGGCGTCGTTGTCCTTGCCGATGTTGATCCAGTGGCCGAAGTAGTCGCCGGCGTTGTAGCCGATGAACGGCAGCATCGCCATCGGGTCGCGCCGCACCACGCCGACCGCGCCGACCGCGGCGGCGGTGGTCTCCGAGGACAGGGTCGCGCCGAGGAACGTGCCGTGGGTCCAGTCGCGGGCCTCGAAGACCAGCGGGACGGTGGTCTTGCGACGGCCGCCGAAGAGGATCGCGTCGATCGGCACACCGCGCGGGTCGTCGTACTCCGGCGCGAGGATGTCGCACTGCTTGATCGGGGTGCAGTAGCGGCTGTTCGGGTGGCTGGAGAGCTCCTCGCTCTCCGGCGTCCACGGCTCGCCCTTCCACGAGGTGGCGCGGGCGGGCGGGTTCTCGAGGCCCTCCCACCAGATGTCGCCGTCCTCGGTGAGCGCGACGTTGGTGAAGACCGAGTTGCCCTTGTTGATGGTCCGCATCGCGTTGGGGTTGGTGTGCTCGTTGGTGCCCGGGGCGACGCCGAAGAGGCCGAACTCCGGGTTGACCGCCCACAGGCGGCCGTCCTCTCCGACGCGCATCCAGGCGATGTCGTCGCCGAGCGTCTCGACCGTCCAGCCGGGGATGGTCGGCTGCAGCATGGCGAGGTTGGTCTTGCCGCAGGCGCTGGGGAACGCCGCGGCGACGTACTTCACCGTGCCCTCGGGCGAGGTGAGCTTGAGGATCAGCATGTGCTCGGCCAGCCAGCCCTCGTCGCGGGCCATCACCGACGCGATGCGCAGGGCGTAGCACTTCTTGCCGAGCAGCGCGTTGCCGCCGTACCCGGAGCCGTAGGACCAGATCGCGCGCTCCTCGGGGAACTGCACGATGTACTTGGTGTCGTTGCAGGGCCACGCGACGTCCGCCTGGCCGGGCTCGAGCGGGTGGCCGACGGAGTGCAGCGCGGGGACGAACTCCGCGTCGAGCTCCTCCATCCGGCGCAGTACGTGGGTGCCCATCCGGGCCATCACGCGCATCGAGGCGGTGACGTACGCCGAGTCGGTGAGCTCGATGCCGAACATCGGCTTCTCGGCGTCGAGGTGGCCCATCACGAACGGGATGACGTACATGGTGCGGCCGCGCATGCAGCCGTCGTACAGCCCGCGCATGAGCTGCTTCATCTCGTCCGGCGCCATCCAGTTGTTGGTGGGGCCGGCGTCGCGCTCGTCGACGGAGCAGATGAAGGTCCGGTCCTCGACGCGGGCGACGTCGGTCGGGTCGGACGCGGCGTGGAAGGAGTTGGGCTTGATCGCCGGGTTCAGCCGGGTGAACGTCCCGGTCGCGACCAGCGCCTCGGTGAGCTCGGTCCACTCCTCGTCGGAGCCGGTGCACCAGTGGATCCGGTCGGGCTGGGTGAGGGCGGCGACCTCGGTGACGAAGTCGATGATGCCCTGGTGGGTCGTCGGGTGGGTGGGGGCCTGCGTGGCGGTCATGCCTTGGTTGTCCCTCTCGCGATTCGCGGTCCCGCCCCGTGGTGAGGCCGTCCCGGCCGCCGAGCGCATCGACGGTGTGTCGTGGAGTCGTGGGTGTGTCATCGGCATCGTTGCCGGCGACTGGTGTGCCCTCCGGATGGTCGGACCTGCCGTCCGGCCCCCGGAATTGCGGCGACAGTACCGGGCAGTCTCGTCCGCACACATTGGATCGATCAACGCGTCGTGGGGAGCGTCACATCCCTTGTTTTGAGCGGGTCTGAGCATTCCGGCATGCGTCTGCGAGAGGGCATTCTTCGGACTTTCCGAGGCCAAAGAAGGGTGGCTTCATCGGGAGGTGCCATCGGCTCGCGATCCGGGTCGTGGCGCCCTCCCGGATCTACCCTCGACGCTGATTTCGGGTCGGCCGGGAGGGTCCGCTATCCTCGTCCAGTCGCTCGCAAGGGCGACGGGCGCCCGTAGCTCAACGGATAGAGCATCTGACTACGGATCAGAAGGTTTGGGGTTCGAATCCCTACGGGCGCGCAGCGAGTTCGAACGGGAGAGCCCGCACCGGGGACGGTGCGGGTTTTCGTGTTCTGGGGGCTTGTCACGCCTGCCTCGCCGCCGTGAGAGCGTCCAGCCGGGTCCGGTACTCCTCGGCGTCGATCTCGCCGCGAGCCAGCCGCTCAGCCAGGATCTGCTCCGCGATCTCCGCGGGGCGTTGCGGACCGCCGGCCGGTGGAGCAGGTGGGGCCGCGGCGGCACCTCCGGTGCGCTGAGTGGTCCACACGACCAGGAACACGATGCCTGCGATGAGCGCGATCCAGAACCCCATCATGCCGATCATCATGGCGACTCCCCATCCGTCATCCATGTGCCCGTCGCTCCAGTAACCCATGTCGCTCACCCCTCCGACTCAGCCGAAGCGTTCCTGCGGGATGCATCCCAGTGTCTGCGTGGGTACCCCACTGGGGTAGTGACGAAAGGCCCGGGCGATGGAGGACGTGCTGCCCGCCTGCCGGCGCCGGCCGACAGGCCCGACGACCCTTGCAAGACTACCCCCCAGGGGTATGGTGGCGAGCATGAACGAGGAGCACGGACATCGCGCCGTGGCCGACGCTGCGGAGGGCGTGGAGTACACGTGCCCGATGCACCCCCAGATGCGTCAGATCGGTCCGGGGTCGTGCCCCATCTGCGGCATGGCTCTCGAGCCCGTCACCGTCGCCGAGGAGGAGGGCCCGTCCGCCGAGCTGGTCGACATGACCCGCCGGTTCTGGGTCGCGGTCGCGCTCGCCGTACCGGTCGTCGTGCTCGGCATGGGCGCCGAGCTGTTCGACGTCGTCGCCGACACCGTCCCCGGCCGCTTGAACGCCTGGCTGCAGCTGGCGTTCGCGACCCCGGTCGTGTTGTGGGCCGGTTGGCCGTTCTTCACCCGCGGCTGGACGTCGGTGAGGACGATGAAGCTGAACATGTTCACCCTGATCGCCATGGGCACCGGCGTCGCCTGGCTGTTCTCCGTGGTCGCGACCGTCGCGCCGGGACTGTTCCCCGAGTCGTTCCGGACCATGGACGACGCGGTCCCGGTCTACTTCGAGGCGGCCGCGGTGATCACCGCCCTGGTGCTGCTCGGGCAGGTCCTCGAGCTCCGGGCCCGTGAGCAGACCTCCGGTGCCATCAAGGCCCTGCTCGACCTGACCCCGAAGACCGCAAACCGGCTCGACGACAGCGGCAACGAGACCACCGTGACGCTCGAGGAGGTCCAGATCGGTGACCTGCTCCGCATCCGGCCCGGCGAGCAGGTTCCCGTCGACGGCATGATCGACGAGGGCCGGTCGACCGTGGACGAGTCGATGGTGACCGGGGAGTCGATGCCCGTCACCAAGACCACCGGCGACACCGTCATCGGTGGCACCCTGAACCAGTCCGGCGCGCTGCTGATGCGTGCCGAGGCCGTCGGCCGCGACACCATGCTGTCCCGCATCGTGCAGATGGTCGCCGAGGCCCAGCGCTCCCGCGCCCCCATCCAGCGCCTCGCCGACCAGGTCTCGGCGTGGTTCGTGCCCGCGGTCATCGGCATCGCGGTCATCGCGTTCGCCGTCTGGGCGCTCGTCGGCCCGGACCCGAAGCTGGCGCACGCGCTGGTGGTCGCCGTGAGCGTCCTCATCATCGCCTGTCCGTGCGCGCTCGGGCTGGCCACGCCGATGTCGATCATGGTCGGCGTCGGCCGCGGTGCCCGGACGGGCGTGCTCATCAAGAACGCCGAGGCCCTGGAGCGGATGGAGAAGGTCGACACCGTCGTCGTCGACAAGACCGGCACCCTGACGGAAGGAAGGCCGTCGGTCACCGCGATCGAGCTCGTCGCCGAACGTGGGCCCGTCCAGTCTGCCGAGGAGCTGCTCCGGCTGGCCGCCGCGGTCGAGGCCGTCTCCGAGCACCCGTTGGCGCGCGCCATCGTCGACGCGGCCGGCGAGCGGCGCCCCGACTCCGGCCCGCTGCCACCGGTCGACGGGTTCGACGCACCCGCCGGCAAGGGCGTCCTCGGCACGGTGGCGGGCCACCGCATCGAGATCGGCACCACCGGGTTCCTGACCTCCCAGGGGGTCGACACCGGGACACTGACCGATCAGGCGGACGGGCTGCGTCGCGGCGGAGCCACGGCGGTGCTGGTCGCCGTCGACGGTCAGCCGGCCGGTGTCATCGGCATCGCCGACCGGGTCAAGGACACCACGCCGGCGGCGCTGGCGGCGCTGCGCGAGGACGGCATCGAGGTCATCATGCTCACCGGCGACAACCAGGTCACCGCCGAAGCCGTTGCGCGCGACCTCGACATCGGCCGGGTCGAGGCCGAGGTGCTGCCCGACCACAAGGCCGACGTGGTGAACCGGTTCCGCGCCGAAGGCCGAGTGGTCGCGTTCGCCGGCGACGGCGTGAACGACGCGCCGGCGCTCGCGGCCGCCGACGTGGGGCTGGCGATGAGCTCGGGCACCGACGTGGCCATCGAGTCCGCGGGCGTGACGCTGCTGCGTGGAGACCTGAACGGCATCGCACACGCCCGTCGGCTCTCGCACGCGACGATGAACAACATCCGCGGGAACCTCTGGGCGGCCTTCGCGTACAACTCCGCGGGCGTCCCCATCGCCGCCGGCGTGCTGTACCCGGCGTTCGGGTGGCTGCTGTCGCCGGTCATCGCCGCCGCGGCCATGGCGCTCTCCTCGGTCAGCGTCATCGCGAACGCGCTGCGCCTCCGCACCGTCCGACTGGATGATTGACGCGGGCGGCGCCCTCCGTTGCTGGCCCACTACCGTTCCGGCACGATGAGCGAGAGAGCTGTGGCCAAGTGCCTCGGAGGAACTGGTGAGTGACCTGCGCTTCCGTCTGCTCGGGCCGATGGAGATCACCCGCGGCGACGTGGTGCTACCGCTTCCGGGGGCCGCCGAGCGCGCCCTGCTCGCCCAGCTCGCGCTCTCACCCGGCCGCACGCTGCCCGCGTCGCTGCTCATCGACCGGCTCTGGGCGGAGTCGACGTTGCCGGTCGACCCGATGAACGCGCTGCAGATCCGGGTCTCCAAGCTGCGCCGCAGCCTCACGGCGCACGGTGCGCCCGACCTCGTCGCCCGCGAGGGCGTCGGCTACCGCGCCGCGATCGATGCGACCGCTGTGGACGCCGTTGACTTCGCCAACCGGATCAGGGCCGCACGCGCCGCGGCCGTCGACACCGACGGCGACCCTGCCGCGCTCGAGGGCCGCCTCGACGCCTACGACAGCGCCCTGGCCCTGTGGCGCGGCGAGCCACTCGCCGACTTCGTCACCGAGCAATGGGCCACCGCCGAGGCCGCCCGCCTGAACGAGCTGCGTCTGACCGCTCGCACCGAACGCGCCCAGACCGCGCTTGCGCTGGGACGGCACCACGAGGTCGTCCACGACCTCGAGCCGATCGTGGCCGACGACCCGACCATCGAGTCGCTCGCGGGCCTGTTGATGGTCGCCCTCTACCGCAGCGGCCGGCAGGCCGACGCGCTGGAGGTCTATGGCCGCACCCGCATCGTGCTCGACGAGGAGCTCGGCCTCGAGCCGTCGGTCACGCTGCGCTCGCTGCACGAGAGGGTGCTTCGGCAGGACGAGGCCCTGGGCGCCCAACCGGAGCTGGCCGTGCCGATCCGTACCCCGGCCCCGAGGCGCGAGCCCGGCCGCCCGACCGGCGCACCCGACGCCGATGCCGGCGCCCGGGTGGCCTCCGGGGCCGAAGGGCCGACCAACCTGCCCACCGTCGTGCGGCCCCTCATCGGCCGCGAGGAGATGCTGCAGTCGCTCGGCGAGCTCGTGCACGGCGTCCGACTCCTGTCCCTGGTCGGCCCGGGCGGCGCCGGGAAGACGTCGCTCGCCCTGACCCTCGCGGTCCAGTCGCGCGCGGCGTTCCCCGGCGGGGTCTTCGGCGCTCGGCTGGCCGCCGTCACGACCGCCGAGCAGGTGCCCGTCGCCGTCGCCGACGCGCTCGGCATGCCGATGGACGGCGCCGGCGCCGAGCGTGACATCCGCGAGCGCATCTACAGCTACCTGGCCAGTCGCAGGCTGTTGTTGGTGCTCGACAACTGTGAGCACGTCATCGACGCCGCCGCCAGCCTCGCCGAGGACATCCTCGGCCGGTGCGCCGGGGTCACCGTGCTGACCACCAGCCGCGAGGCGCTCGCGGTGCCCGACGAGGTCCAGGTCAACGTCGGGCCGCTGGACGTCCCACCCGACGACGCCCACGCGGCCCAGGTGCTCGGCTACCCCGCGGCGCAGCTCTTCGCCGAACGCGCCCGCGCCGTACGACCCGGCACCCTGTTCGACGAGGCCGCCCTGCTTGCCATCGGCCGCATCACCCGAGCCCTGGACGGCATTCCCCTCGCCGTCGAGCTCGCGGCCGCCCGCGCGGGCGCCATGGCGCCTGCCGAGATCTCCGACCGGCTCGACCAACGGTTCGCGCTGCTGACCTCCGGGTCCCGGACCGCCGAGGCACGGCAGCAGACGCTCCGGGCCACGGTCGACTGGAGCTACGCCCTGCTCGGCAACGACGAACAGCGGGTCTTCAACCGGCTCTCGGTCTTCCACGGCGGGTGGACGATGGCGGCCGCGGAGGCCGTCGTGGCCGACGAGGGCGCACCCGACGGGCTCGTCCTCGAGACGATCGCGCGCCTCGTGGAACGCTCCATGGTCGTCGTCGAACCGGGTTCGCCCACCCGGTACCGGATGCTCGAGACGCTGCGCCAGTACGCCGCCGAACGGCTCCTCGAGACCGGCGAACGGGCTGCGGTGACCACCAGGCACGCTCGCTACTTCCACGACCAGGCGCTCACCGGCGAGCTCGACCTCCGTGGACATGGGCAACGAGATGCCCTTGCCCGGCTGCACCGCGAGCAGCCGAACCTCCGCGCGGCACTCATGTGGCTCAGTGGCCCGGACGGCGACGTCGACGACGCCCTGGAGATGGCCGGGGCGCTGGGCCTGTTCTGGCACCTGGGCCGCCACCTGGAGGGTCGCGACGTCCTGCAGCGGGCCCTGGCACTCGGTGGCAGCCAAGAGGCCCGCGCGCTCGCGCTCCAGGCCGTCTCCCTCGTCGAACGTCCCCGCGCCTGCCTGGTCCACCCCAGTCCGCTGTGTGCGGAGACCGCTCAGGAGAGCCTCGACATCTTCACGGCAGGAGACGACAGGTCGCGGGCCTCGCTCTCGAAGGTGCTGCTCGCCGTCGAGGGAGTCACCGGCGCCCATTCCGAGCGGTCCCGGGAGCTCCTCGCCGAGGCCGAGGCGCAGTTCCGCGACGACGGCGACGACTGGGGGCTGGGCGTCATCGGGTTCGTCCGCATGGAGACCGCGCTCAAGACCGGGCACCTCGACGAGGCCGTCAGGGTCGGTCGCGCCGCCGCGGCACGGTTCCGGCAGCTCGACGACTATTGGGGGCTGTCGGCGATCCTGTACCACCTCGGCTGGGGGCTGCGGCAGTTCGGCCGCGACGAAGAGGGTGCGCACGACCTCGAGGAAGCGATCGACGTCGCAGCGAGCGCCGGCCTGTTCAACACCGTCCAGTGGGCCCTCGCCGACCTCGCTCTCATCCACCTGAACCTCGGCCGACCCGACCTCGCCCGCGACCTCTTCGACCGCGCCGACGCCGCGTCCCGGCACGTCGGGGACGGCTCCGGCACCGTCCTCGCCGACTACGGCCACGGGCTGCTGGCACTGCAGGTCGGGGACCTGGACGGAGCCGAACGGCGCCTCGCGCGCGCTCGCGACGGGTTCGCGACCCTGGGTACGCCGGTCTGGGAGGGGTGGGCCGTGGTCACCCAGGCCCGGTGCGTCGAGCTCCGCGGCGACGCGCACACCGCGCGTGAGCTCCACGAGAGGGCCCACGACCTGGGCCGGCAGGCCGGTGAGCCCGGGCTGACGGCATCGTCGCTGGAGGGGCTCGCGCGCACCTGGGCGGACGACGACCAGGGCCGATCCCGGGAGCTCGAGCGGGAGGCCGCCGACGTCCGAGCACGGTTCGGCAGGCCCCGGCCGCCGTACCAGGAGGCCTGGGGCGTGTCCGGGGCGCCGACGAGCTGACCTCGCCGGTCCGGCCAGAGGCTCCGGCTCAGGCGAGCAGGGTGTCGACCAGGGTCGCGGCCAGGCCGAGGACGGCGCAGGCGCCCAGGGTGCGGAGTGGAGTCCACCTGCGCCAGAACATCAGGACGAGCGCGACCCCGGTGAGCGTGAACGCGAGGGGGTCCCACGAGGTCCAGACGGGGATCTCGATGTGGACCGGGCCGGTGTCGACGGCGGTGGTGTCGTCGAAGAGGGTGTGCAGGCTGAAGTAGACGGCGAGGCTGGCGATGACGCCGACGACGGCGGCAGTGATGCCGGTCAGCACCGCCGTGAGGTGGGTGTTGTGGCGCAGCCGCTCGACGTAGGGGGCGCCGAGGAAGATGAACAGGAAGCAGGGCACGAAGGTGACCCAGGTGGTCAGCAGCGAGCCCACGAGCATGCCGCCCCACGGGTCAAGGGCGCCTGGGTCTCGGTAGGCGCCGACGCCGGCGGTCCACTGGGTGACCATGATCAGCGGACCCGGGGTGGTCTCGGCGAGCGCGAGACCGTGCACCATCTCGCCGGGGGCGAGCCAGTGGTAGACCTCGACGGCCTGCTGGGCGACGTAGGCGAGCACCGCGTAGGCGCCGCCGAAGGTGATCACGGCAGCCCAGGAGAAGAACAGGCCCTGGTCGACGTACACGCTGTCCCGGCCCAGCAGGACGGCGGCGAGGACGACCGGGGTGAACCAGACGACCAGACCGAGCGCGAGGACGCTGAGCGTGCGGCGCAGCGAGGGTCGACTGATGTGGAGGGCGTCGTCGCTGATCAGCGGCTCGGGGCCGTCGTCGCCGCCGTGGGCCTTGAGGGTTCGCAGGGCGGGCACCCACCGGGAAGCGACCCATCCGGCGGCACCGGCGCCCAGGATGACGACGGGGAACGGGACCCCGAACACCGCCAGGGCCAGGAAGGCGACCACGGCGAGGGCGACCAGCAGCCGATGGCCGAGCGCCCTGCTGCCAACCCGGTAGACAGCCTGGATGACGATCGCGATGACCGCCGGGCCGAGCCCCGCGAACAGACCGATGACGAACGTCGTGTCGCCGGCGGCCAGGTACAGGATGGTGAGTCCGAGCAGCGCGAGCATGCCGGGGAGCACGAAGAGAACGCCGGCGATCAGGCCACCGAGGCTGCCGTTGAGCAGCCAGCCGGTGTAGATGGCCAGCTGCTGCGCCTCGGGACCGGGCAGCAGCATGCAGTAGTTCAGCGCGTGCAGGAACCGGCGTTGCCCGATCCAGCGCTTCTCGTCGACCAGCTTGTGCTGCATCACCGCGATCTGGCCGGCCGGGCCGCCGAAGGTCTGCATGGAGATCGCGAACCAGGCGCGGGTGGCCTCCCCGAGGGGGATCACGTCGCGCCGCTGGGTGGTCCCCGAGGACCTCGACCTCATCACTGCTCCCTGTCCGTCCGCAGTGCCGCGCGGGTCGGCGCTCTCGCGGACATGTGGTGAGCGTAGCCACGGTGACAGCAGGTCGAGGAGGCCGAGTGCTCAGGGCGTGGAGTCACGCTCCGGCGGGGCTCGGGCCGCGAGGCCTCCCCGCCGGAGCGTGAGTGTTGGGATGGGTCAGGCGGCGACGGACTCATCGGCCGCCTGGGGCGACGGCGCGGCCTGCGGGGTGCGGAGCCACGCGGCCGCGAGGACCGCGCCGAAGGCGGCGATGCCGGCGGCGCCGAGCATGGCGGCGGAGAAGCCGTCGGTCAGGGCCACCGCGTCACCGATCTGGTCGGCGCCGGATGCGGCGGCCAGGGCGGTCATGGCGGCCAGGCCGAGGGCGGAGCCGATCTGGTAGTTGGTGTTGACGATCCCGGAAGCCAGACCTGCCTCCTCCGGTGCGGCCGAGGACAGCGCCAGCCCGAGCGAGGGGATGAACGCCATCGCCATGCCGGCCGCGGTCACGAGGGTGGCCGGCAGGACGTCGACCCAGAAGCTGCCGTCGGGACGGATGGCCTGCAGCCAGAGCAGACCGGCGGCGAGCGTGGCCAGTCCGGCGACGGTCATGGCCTTGGGGCCGAATCGGGCGATGAGCCGCGGCGCGACCGCGATCATCCCGACCATGATCGTCACCGTGAGCGGCAGGAGAGCGGCGCCGCTGGCGAACGCCCCGAGGCCGAGCACCTGCTGCAGGTACAGGTTGACGAAGAAGAACATCGGGATCCAGGCGGCGCCGAGCAGGAACTGGGCGCCGTTCGCGGCGGCCAGGTTGGGTGCCTTGAAGATGCCCAGCCGCATCAGCGGCTGCTCGCGCCGCGCCTGCAGCACCACGAACAGCCCCAGGAGGGCAAGGCCGCCGAGGCCGGCGACCAGGGTGCCGGTCGACGTCCAGCCCTCCTGCGGAGCGCGGACGACGGCGAACACGATCGCGGCCAGCCCCGCGGTGACGGTGACCGCGCCGGTCAGGTCGAGCGAGCCACGGCGGGTCATCCCGGCCGGCATCACCGACGTGGTCAGGACGAGTACGACGGCGGCCAGCGGCAGGTTGATGAAGAAGACCCAGGGCCACGAGGCGTACTCGGTGAGGAGCCCACCGAGGAAGACACCGGCGGTGCCGCCCGCCGGTGCCGCGGCGCCGTACAAGGACAGCGCCTTCGTGAGGTCCTTCGGCGTGCCGCCGAAGATCGTGAACAGCAGGGTGAGGGCGGCGGGTGCGATCAGCGCGGAGCCGGCACCCTGGACCGCGCGGCCGACCAGCTCGACGGTCACGTTGTTCGCCAGACCGGCGGTGAGCGATCCGGCGGCCAGGATGCCCCAACCGGTGG
This sequence comes from Nocardioides sp. GCM10030259, assembly GCF_042666375.1. Taxonomy (NCBI): domain Bacteria; kingdom Bacillati; phylum Actinomycetota; class Actinomycetes; order Propionibacteriales; family Nocardioidaceae; genus Nocardioides; species Nocardioides sp. GCM10030259. The sequence goes on from NZ_JBHTDF010000018.1 coordinate 604,619, forward strand.
CGAAGATCCGCCGGGCGCCGAAGAGGTCGGAGAGCCGGCCGCCGAGCAGCAGCAGGCCGCCGAAGGCGACGACGTACGCGTTGAAGACCCAGCTCAGGTCCTGGGGGGTGAAGCCGAGGTCGTCCTGCATCTCCGGCAACGCGACGCCGATGATCGACGTGTCCATGATGACCATGAACTGAGCCGCGGCGATGAGTCCGAGAGCCAGCCAACGTCGGCTGTCCCGGCCCCCTGCGCGCTCTGGGGTGGAAGACATGGTGAGCCCTTCTGTCGTGACGGAGCCAGCCAGGCGGCTGTGCTGCGAGTGATCAGGAGCGTCACGGGCGGCGCTGTCCGGTCTCTGTCCCGTCCCTGTTGTGCGCGACGTCAGGCGCGACCTCGATCCGGTAGGTGGTCCCGACCAGCGCGCGGACGACGTCGGGCAACGTCATGGAACCGCTCAACCGGACGCTCGACCGTCCGGCGTCGGCGGCCACCGTCTCCACGCCGGTGACGTCGCGCAGCCGTGCCGTGACCTCCCGGACGCAGCGTCGGCAGCTCATGCCGGAGACGTGGAGGGTCAGCTCGCTCATCTCGTGCTCGCTCTCACTCGGATGGATGCACGACCACGATGTGGCGGGGCGCTGTCCAGCGGCTGTCCGCTCGCGCGAGGCGGACAGCGGCGGGACAGGGTCGGGCCAGCCCGTGCGTCGAGGGTCGATCCATCAGACCGACCGCCGGTGCCTCACCCCCGGCGACGCACCAGGGAAGTGATCCTCATGTCCGCCTCGCAGATCGTCATCGAAGAAGAGTCCGGCACGTACTCGGGCCGGCGACCCCACCCGCACAACGGCTACTACGCCGGCGACTTCTGGGCCGACCGGCGCATCGCCGATGACCGAGCCGAGGGCCGGCGCTGACGAGCGCCGGCCGTGGGCCCGCGGACCTCACCTGTGGTGGTGATGATGTCCGTGGCGATGGTGCTGCCGGTGGTGCCCCAACGGCAGGAGGTAGTGCGAGGCTGCCCAGCCCGCGACGTTCTGGCCGAGGGCCCTGCCCTGCACGTCGGCCGTGCGGAAGTGCAGGCCGGCCCAGATGCGGGCCTCGACGAGCTCGTCGAGCACCTTCGAGAAGCTGCCGAACTGCCGCACGGTGGGATCCCCGGGTTGGAGCAGCGTCGAGACGCTCGTGATCGAGAATCCGCCCGGGACCGTGTCACCGAAGAACATCTGCAGGATGCGGGTGTTCGCTCCGTCGAGGCACAGGTGGCCCGACGGGTGGTCGGGGTACGGCGCCGAGATCAGCGGCGACCAGCCGGTGTCCGCCTCGGTGCCCGCGTTGCGGTCCTCCGTGCCGCGCCTGATCGCGTTCCACGGACGCCAGAAGTCCCAGTAGTACTTGTCGTTCCAGCAGTTGATCGACGCATCGGCCCCGCTCAGGTTCTGCAGCGCGAACAGGCGGGCGGTCTCGAGCGCGTCCAGGTCGCTGCGCGTGGTGAGCTCGCGCGAGACCTCGTTCCAGCTCCTGACGGGCGTGCTCTGCCACCACCGCGCGATGTAGGTCTGGGTCGTGGACCGAACGGCACTGTTCGCCGCGCCGATCGCCTTGACCTCGTTGTACTCCGCCGCCCACTGGGCGCTCTCGAGCGCGAGCGGTCCAGGTGTGCGGAACTGCGAGGAGGACGTCATCGTGAACGGCCTGATCCCGCCCGCCCAGGGGGTGGGGTCGAGGACGGGCAGCCCGGTGGCCGGGTCCGTCAGCGGCGACCAGTGCCCCGGAGCCGGGTTCGGCACCCACTGGGACGGACCGAAGCGGCCGTCGTCCACGCGGTCCTCGATCATCGCCTGGGCCGCGGCCGCGCCGGCGGCGACCCCCTTGTCCTCCGCCGGGCCGTCGGGGATGGCCGCGAGCGCGTTCGAGTACCGGGTGGCGAGCGTGGCGAGCAGGGTCGCCCGACCGGGCTCCGGGAAGCTCGGCACGGTGGAGACGATGTCGCGGAGGACGCCGTACGCCGCGGCGGCCACGGCGGCGTCCTCCGAGGCCCACGGGGAGAACCGCTGCTTGAGCAGGTAGGGCCGGAAGTGCTTGTGGCTGATCGCGTTGACGGCGTCGTAGACCGCTCCCTGGACCATCGCCACGTGGACCGCGGCGGCCGGTGGGGCGCCTCCTGCCGGGCCGGGCAACGCGATGAGCGTGTTCACGGCGATCTCGTTCCACGCCCGTACGGCGTCGCCGTCCGCTGGGTCGTGACCACCGCGGGCCCTGGCAGCGTCGCTCGTGGACGCCGACACCCCGCCGAGCACGAGCACCATGGCGGTCCCTACGCCGACCAACATCCGGTTCGATCTCATCGCTCCTCCTTCTGGCCAGAGGACGCGAGTCCGGGGAGCAACGTCCTCCCGGTTGTCGACATCGCCAGCGAACTGCGCGGCGGCCGGAACCGCATCGCGCATGTTGAGGAACTCCGCGACGAGAAGCAGGGGCCGGGGTCAGCCGCGCTTCCGGCGCTTGCGGCGGAGGACGCCGACCTTGGCCGTGATCGAGGACGGGTCGAAGCCGGTCGCCCCGTGGTAGGTGATCGTGGCGGTGGACCAGCCGGGCTTGACCACGGGGAACTTCGCGACCGCGTTGCCCTTGCCGTTCAGGGTGACCGTCGCGGTCTGCTTGCGCAGCTGCACGGTGACGGTACCGCCGGGTCGGACGCCCGCGCCCACCGCCCGGACCTTGACGCCGATCGCTGCCTTGCGGTGCAGGCGGGGGGTCTTCAGGACGAGCCTGGTCACGGCCGTCACGACCGCGGGGGCGGCCGCGGCCGTCGTCGCCGCCGTGTAGCCCTCGCGGGTCGCCGTCGTCTGGACGCCGAGCGTCGCGCCGACGTCGTCGGCGGTGGTCGTGTAGGTCGTGGCGGTCGCGCCCGGGATCGCGGTCCCGTTGCGCGTCCAGGCGACCGCGACGGCCGAGTCCGAGGGGTTGAACGTGGCGGGCGTGACGGACAGCGTCTGCCCGAGCCCCGTCGAGCCGCTGATCACCGACGGCGTCACTTCGACGATCGGCGGCGGCGGCGCCGAGCCGGCCGCGACGATCTGCCGGGTCGCCTCCCGGATCGCGGGCAGCTGGGCGTAGAGGAGGCCGCCCGGGCAGGCGGTGTCGTTGGTGTCGCGGTGGCCGTCGATGACCGGCAGGCTCACCGTCCGCCGCGCGCGGAACTTGTCGCTGCCTTCGGACGTGACGGTGGCCGCGCCGAGAGGGTCGAGCCCGTACGGCGCGATCTTCCACGCCGCGATCGACGCCACGGCGGAGACGATCTCCGGCGTGGGGCCGACGGCGTCGTAGTTGCCGATGACGCAGACGCCGGTCGACGTGGCGTTGAAGCCGAGCGTGTGGGCGCCGCGGACCAGCTTCCTGGGCCCGCCGTACCGGCCCACCCAGATCCGGCCCCACTTGTCGACGAGGAAGTTGTAGCCGATGTCGGACCAGCGCAGGCTCTTGGTGTGGTAGCGGTAGAAGCCACGGAGCAGTGCGGGGACGTCGGCCTGCGAGTAGTCGTTGCCGCTCGCGGAGTGGTGGACGTGCACCTGCTGGAGCGTCGAGTTGTACTGCGGCTTGCTCGAGCGCCAGCTCTCGTCGGCGCCCCACTTGCGGCGCGTGAGCATCGCGGGCTGGGTGACCGTGCGGCGGCGGGACATGCGGCGGCCGCGGGCGCCCGCCGAGCCCGCCCGGCCGGGCTCCGGGTGGACGCGCGCGTCGCCGCGGAGGCGGCGGGGGTGGAGGAGCACCAGGGCGAGGTCGCGCGGTCGGTTTCCGTCGACCCGGATGTCGATCCCGTCGGAGCGGCCGATCCAGAGCAGCTGCGTGCCCCGGGTGGCCGACCGCTCGGCGGCGCCGGCGTCGGGCTCGTCGTGCATGAGCGGCGCGGGCCGCCACGGCCCCCACTCGCCGCGGACCCGCGAGCGGATGTGGACCTCCGGGGACCGCGGGCCGGTCCAGGTGAACCCGACCATCGAGTGGGTCGAGGTGCCCAGCTCGCGCGAGCGCCAGGTGCCGGCCGCGGTCGCCGGCAGCAGGTCGTCGCCGAGGCGCACGGTCAGCTCGCCCACCGAGGAGTCGGAGGAGAGCTCGAGGCGCGGGCGTCCGGAGGTGTCCTCGTCGGTCAGGGTCGCGGCGATCTTGGTCGCGGCGGTGGCCGCGCCCAGCGCAGCGGCCCCGGCCAGGCCGAGGATGACGGGTCGACGGTGCGTGTGGCTGTGGTCCACCGTGACAGTCTCCGTCACAGGAGCAACATCCGCCACAGGGACGCGCGGATCCGTCCCGGTTCGGGGGCGTACAATGTGATTACGGACTCAGATTGTCCAGCCGCAGGCATAGCCCTCTAGGGTTCTCCCGGCGCGTCACCCGGGCGCAGCCATCGCGACGGAAGACACCCAGCATGCGCAAGATCCTTGCCCCCCTCCTCATCGGCCTCGGCGGGTTCCTCGTCGTCCTCGCTGTCGTCGCTCAGACGTGGGCACCCGGGCAGCTGGAGCGCACCCCGCTGGACACCGACACCACGACGCTCCTCTCGGGTGAGGCGGCGATCACGGGCGGGACGCCCGAGCCCGTGCTGGCGTTCAGCCAGAACCGGACCGACCCCGAGAAGTCGGACGACGACGTCGCCGTGTTCGAGGCCTCGCTGTGCGTCGTCCGCGACCAGGGCGGCATCGACAGTTGCGTGACCGCCGACGACCCCGAGGGCCGGCTGATCAGCGCCTCGGAGGAGACCTTCGCGACCGACCGCCACACCGGCGTCACCGTCGACAACGGTGACTACCTGCCGGCCGACGCGCCGCAGCAGGAGGGCCTGCAGAACAAGTGGCCGTTCGGCGCGGAGAAGAAGACCTACCAGGTCTGGGACGACGTGATGCGCGACGCCGTCGACGCGACGTACGAGGGCACCGAGGAGCTCGACGGCCTCGAGACCTACCACTACGTCGCCAACGCGGAGGCAGACGGGATCGTGGTGCTCGCCGACATCGAGGGCAGCTACTCCGCCACGACCGACTACTACATCGAGCCGCACACCGGGGCGATCATCAAGCAGGTCGTGCACCAGGAGCGCGTCGGCGACGGCGTCGGCCCGCTGATCGAGATGGACCTCGCGTTCACCGACGACCAGGTCGCCGACAACGTCGACGACGCGGAGGACAACGTCTCCCAGCTGCGTCTGATCGAGACCACCGTGCCGATCGTCGGGTACGTCGGCGGCGCGCTCGCGCTGGTCGCCGGCATCGCGCTGGTGGTGCTCGGGCGCCGCCGCGCGACCGACTGACGCACCCCTCCGGACGTCGCTCGACTTAGGCCTCCTGAGGACGAAAGCCCAGTCTGTACTGGGATTTGGGGCACATTGGGCGACCCCGTCTCCACGCGCGCCTGAATGTTGGGTACGGTGCCCGACATTCGCCGAGGGGATCGAGAGGTTGCGACGGACATGGTCGACGTGGACAGCGCGCTGGACGAGGCAGGACTGACGAACCCGCGGGTGCGGGCCTACGTGGCCGAGTGGGCCGCGATCACCCAACCCGACCGCGTCGAGGTCGTGACCGCCGCCGACGACGCACGCCTGGTGCAGGAGGCGCTCGACGCCGGCGAGCTGCTGCCCGCCGGCCCGGGGCGGTACTACTCCCGCAGCTACTTCAAGGACACCGCGCGCACCGAGGAGCGCACGGTCGTCGCGACCGGCAAGGAAGACGACAAGGGCGTCTACAACAACTGGAAGCCGGCCTCGGAGATGACCGAGATCCTCACCGAGCGGATGCGCGGTGCCTCGGCCGGCAAGACGATGTACGTCATCCCCTACCTGATGGCGCCTCCCGGCTCCCCGCTCGAGCCGTACGCCGCCGGCGTCGAGATCACCGACTGCCGGCCCGTGGTGCTGCACATGATCCGGATGTCGCGGGTCGGCGTGCAGTACCTCAACGAGCTCGACGACCCCGACAGCTTCGTGCGCGCCGTCCACGTCACCGGCGACCTCCCGAACCTCGGCCAGGGCACGCCCGACGACCAGCGCTACTTCGCGACCATCGCCGACGAGCGGACGATCCTCCACTACGGCTCGTCGTACGGCGGCAACGCGCTGCTCGGCAAGATCGCGCACGGCCTGCGCCAGGCCTGCTACGACGGCCGGGCCTCGGGACGCTTCCTCGCCGAGCAGTTCATGCTGCTCGGCATCACCGACAACGAGACCGGCAAGCGCTGGCACGTCTGCGGCGGCTTCCCGAGCGCGTCGGGCAAGACCAACCTCGCGATGACGCTGGCGCCGGACGCGCTCGGCGACCGCTACCGCGTCGACTTCTACGGCGACGACATCGCCTGGCTGTGGGTCGGCGAGGACGGTCGCATCCGCGCGCTGAACCCGGAGTTCGGCGTCTTCGGCGTCGCCAAGGACACCAACGAGAAGACCAACCCGACCGCCCTCGACTCGATCGGCGACGGCAGCGGCGCGATCTTCACCAACGTCGCCTACAACGACCAGACCCAGGAGGTCTGGTGGGAGGGCAAGACCAAGAACCCGCCCGAGGACCTCACCGGCTGGCGGGACTGGAAGGGCAACCTGGTCTCCGAGCGCGAGGCCGGCGACGACTCTCCCTGGGCGCACCCCAACAGCCGCTTCACCACGACGCTCGCGAACGTCCCCAACGTCGCCGCGGACTTCGAGGCGCCCGCCGGCGTCCCGATCGACGCGATCATCTTCGGCGGCCGCACCAGCGACCGCGAGCCGCTGGTGCGCGCGATCTCCGACCTCGCCGAAGGCGTGTACGACGGCCTCACGCTCGGCGCCGAGGCGACGTTCGCCACCGAGGGCATCGACGGGCAGCTGCGCTACGACCCGATGTCGATGCGCCCGTTCATGGCGTACGGCGAGGGCGACTACGCGGCGCACTGGCTGAAGATCATCGGCTCGGCCTCCGAGCAGCCGATCTTCGCGCACGTCAACTGGTTCCAGCGCGGCGAGGACGGCCACTTCCGGTGGCCGGGCTACCGCGACAACCTGCGCGCGCTGCTGTGGCTGTGCCGGTTCAAGGACGGCGACGTCTCCGGCCGGCCGACCCCGGTGGGCGTCCTGCCGACGAAGGAGGAGCTCGAGCTCGAGGGCGTGGAGATCACGCCCGAGGACCTCGAGGCGATCCTGACCATCGACGTCGAGCGGTGGCGGCAGGAGATGGGGTTCCGCGAGGAGCACCTCCGGCAGTTCGACGGGCTGCCCGAGGAGATCTGGACGGCGCACAGGCGGGTCGCGGCGGCGCTCGACGCGGAGGCCTGAGCCCCGGCGAGCGCCGATCGGGTCAGCCACAGCGCGCCGACGACCAGCACCGAGCCGGCGAGGCCGTCGAGCCAGTAGTGGTTGGCGGTGCTGACGACCACGAACACGGTCGCCAGCGGGTGCAGGAGCCACAGCCAGCGCCAGCGCGTGCGGCACGCGACGACGAGCACGACCGCGAGCAGCAGCGCCCAGCCGACGTGCAGGCTCGGCATCGCGGCGTACTCGTTGGACATGCTGCCGAGCACCGGCGCCTGGTAGATCGACATCCCGCCGGCGTGGCCGGTGTCGGTCATGCCGAGCGAGTCCAGCAGCCGCGGCGGGGTGACCGGCACCAGCACGTGGAAGACCAGCGCGACGCCGGTGGCGAGCAGCAGCGCCCGCTTGGCCCAGGTGTACGCCGGGCGCCGGTAGCGGAAGAGCCAGACCAGCACGGCGATCGTCAGCGGGAAGTGGACGGACACGTAGTAGCGGTTCGCGAGGTCGACCAGCCATTCGTGGCCGAGCGCCCAGGCCTGGAGAGACGCCTCCGTGGGCAGGCCCAGCCAGCGCTGCGCGTCGACGATGTCGACCGCGTGCGCGTCGGCCGCGCCGAGGTCGTCGACGGCGAGCACGCGACCCAGGTTGTAGAGGAGGAAGGCGCCGAGCACCTGGGCCAGCTCCCGCAGGACGTCGATGCTGACGACGCGGCGGGACGCCAGGGGCGCAACCGTGCTCACCGCCATCGCCGTCGTACCTGACCTCTCGAGAATCCTGGTTCCGTGACGAGTCCGACCCGCGGACCGGGCCGGACTCATCGGGAGGAGCGGTCCGGCCGTCTCCAGATACGCGCGCGCGACGGCTCGCCGACTCGTAGCATCGGCCTGTGCAGGTGCCGGCGCCGATCGAGTACGAGCGAGCGACCAGCGTCGAGCACGCGATCGGCCTGCTGGAGCGCCTCGGCGAGGAGGCCCGGCTGATCGCCGGCGGGCACAGCCTGCTGCCGATGATGAAGCTGCGGCTGGCCAACCCGGAGTACCTCGTCGACATCAACGACCTGCACGGCGAGCTCGGCTACATCCGGATCACGCCGACCGAGGTGCGCATCGGCGCGATGACGCGGCACCGTGAGCTGCTGGAGTCCGACGAGCTGGCCGTGGTCTGCCCGATCTTCCGCGACGCCGAGCGGGTGATCGCCGACCCGCCGGTGCGCAACCGCGGCACGCTCGGAGGCGCGCTGTGCCAGGCCGACCCGTCCGAGGACCTGTCCTCGGTGTGCACGACGCTCGGCGCGAGCTGCGTGGTCCGGGGGCCGGGCGGGGAGCGGGTGGTGTCGATGGACGACTTCCACCGCGGCCCCTACGAGACCGCGGTCGCCCACGCCGAGATGCTGACCGAGGTGCGGATTCCGGTGCGACCGCGCGGCAGCAGCGCCTACGCGAAGGTCGACCGGCGCGCGGGCGACTGGGCGGTCGTGGCTGCCGGCGCCGCGGTCTGGGTGGACGAGCGCGACACGATCGCCGACGCCCGGGTCGGCCTCGCCGCGGTCGGGCCCAACACCACCGGCATCCCCGAGGTGTCGGCGGCGCTCCGCGGCCACGCGCCGTCCGAGGAGGCGTGGGAGCTCGCCGGCACGATCGCCGCCGAGGCGTGCCGCCCGGTGACCGACAGCCGCGGGTCGGCGGACTACAAGCGGCACCTCGCGGGTGAGCTCACGCGGCGCACCCTGCGCACCGCCTGGGAGCGGATCGCCTGATGGAGGTGACGCTCACGGTCAACGGCGAGGCGGTGACCCGCGACGTGGAGGCGCGGCTGCTGCTCGTCCACTTCCTGCGCGACGAGCTCGGCCTGACCGGCACCCACTGGGGCTGCGACACCAGCAACTGCGGCACCTGCGTCGTCCTGTACGACGACGAGCCGGTCAAGTCGTGCACCGTGCTCACCGCGATGGCCGCCGGCCACGACGTACGCACTGTCGAGAGCCTGGAGTGGGAGGGCGAGCTCGACCCGGTGCAGCAGGGGTTCATGGAGTGCCACGGACTGCAGTGCGGCTTCTGCACCCCGGGGATGCTGATGTCCGCCCGGGCGCTGCTCGACCGCGACCCCGACCCGAGCGAGCAGGCGATCCGCGAGGCCATCGCCGGCCAGATCTGCCGGTGCACGGGCTACGCGTCGATCGTGCGCTCCGTGCGGTGGGCGGCCGAGCATGCCGACGGGAGGGAGTCGTGACGACGGTGACCCCGCTCGGCCACGGCCGGATGCTCCGCAAGGAGGACCGGCGGTTCGTGCGCGGCAAGGGCACGTTCGTCGACGACATCAACCTGCCGGGGATGCTGCACCTCGCGGTGCTGCGCTCGCCCGTCGCGCACGCGCGCATCGTCGGCGTCGACACCCTCGCCGCCGAGGCGCACCCGAAGGTCAAGGCGGTCGTCACCGGCGCGATGCTCGCCGAGCGCGGTCTCGCCTGGATGCCCACGCTCTCGGGCGACGTGCAGGCCGTGCTGGCCACCGACAAGGTGCGCTTCCAGGGCCAGGAGGTCGCGTTCGTCGTCGCTGAGGACCGGTACGCCGCCCGCGACGCGCTCGAGCTGATCGACGTGGAGTACGACGTGCTCGAGCCCGTCGTCGACGTACGCCGCGCGCTCGACCCCGACGCGCCGCTGATCCGCGACGACGTCGACGGCAAGCGCGACAACCACTGCTTCGACTGGGAGACCGGCGACGCCGACGCGACCGCCGCGGTCTTCGACCGCGCCGAGGTCGTCGTCCGCCAGGAGCTGGTCTTCCCGCGCGTGCACCCGGCGCCCATGGAGACCTGCGGCGCCGTCGCCGACTACGACCGGGTCGACGACAGGCTCACGCTCTGGGCGACCACGCAGGCGCCGCACGCCCACCGCACGCTGCTGTCGATGTTCGCGGGCATCGCCGAGCACCGGATCCGGGTCATCTCGCCCGACATCGGCGGCGGCTTCGGCAACAAGGTGCCGATCTACCCCGGCTACGTGCACGCGATCGTCGGCTCCATGCTCACCGGGCGCCCGGTCAAGTGGACCGAGGACCGCACGGAGAACCTCGTCGCGTCGGGCTTCGCCCGCGACTACGTCATGCAGGGCGAGATCGCCGCCGACCGGTCGGGTCGGATCCTCGCGCTGCGCAGCCACGTGCTCGCCGACCACGGCGCCTTCAACGGCACGGCCGCGCCGCGGAAGTTCCCCGGCGGCTTCTTCGGGGTGTTCACCGGCAGCTACGACATCGAGGCGGCGTACTGCTCGATGACCGCGGTGCACACCAACAAGGCGCCCGGTGGCGTGGCCTATGCCTGCTCCTTCCGGATCGCCGAGGCCGTCTACCTCGTCGAGCGGATGGTCGACATGCTCGCCGCCGAGCTCGGGCGCGACCCCGTCGAGCTGCGGCTGCAGAACTTCATCCGGCCCGACCAGTTCCCCTACACGAGCCGCACCGGCTGGGTCTACGACTCCGGCGACTACCCGCGCGCGATGCAGGAGGCGCTGCGGATCGCGGGGTACGACGAGCTGCGGGCCGAGCAGGCCGAGAAGCGATCTCGTGGTGAGCTCATGGGCATCGGCGTCTCCTTCTTCATCGAGGCCGTCGGCGCCGGGCCGCGCAAGGACATGGACATGCTCGGCCTCGGCATGGCCGACGGCTGCGAGCTGCGGGTGCACCCGACCGGCTCCGCGGTGATCCGACTCGCCGTGCAGACGCAGGGGCAGGGACACGAGACGACGTTCGCCCAGCTGGTCGCCGAGGAGCTCGGCATCCACCCCGACGACGTCGACGTCGTGCACGGCGACACCGACAACACGCCGTACGGCCTCGGCACCTACGGCTCCCGCTCGACGCCGGTGTCCGGCGCGGCGGCGGTGCTCGCGGCCCGGCGGGTGCGCGACAAGGCGCGGCTGATCGCGGCCGGGATGCTCGAGGTCGCCCCCGAGGACCTGGAGTGGACCAAGGGCCGGTTCGACGTGCGCGGCGTGCCCGGAGTCGGGGTCACCATCCAGCAGGTGGCGATGCGCGCGCACGGCGCCGGCGACCTGCCCGAGGGCGTCGAGGGCGGGCTGGACGCACAGATCTCCTACAACCCGGAGAACCTGACCTACCCGTTCGGCGCCTACATCTGCGTCGTCGACGTCGACCCCGGCACGGCGGTCGTGAAGGTGCGGCGGTTCATCGCCGTCGACGACTGCGGCACCCGCATCAACGAGATGATCGTCGAGGGCCAGATCCACGGCGGCCTCACCGACGGGATCGGGATGGCGTTGATGGAGTTCATCGGCTTCGACGAGCAGGGCAACTGCCTGGGCGGCTCGCTGATGGACTACCTGATCCCGACCGCGCTCGAGGTGCCCGACTGGGAGTGCGGCACGACCGTCACCCCGTCGCCGCACCACCCGATCGGCGCGAAGGGCGTCGGCGAGTCCGCGACGGTCGGCTCGCCGCCGGCGGTCGTGAACGCCGTGGTCGACGCGCTGGCGCCGTACGGCGTCCGCCACGCCGACATGCCCCTCACCCCGTCACGCGTCTGGGAGGCGATGCGCGGCCGTGCTGCTCCTCCGTCCTGAGGGCGTCGTATGACCCCCACCCAGCTCCGCGCCTTCGCCGCGGTCGTCCGGCTCGGGTCGGTGAAGGCTGCCGCCGCCGACCTCGGCGTCACCGAGGCGGCGGTGTCGCTGCACGTCGGGCAGCTGCGCAAGGAGCTCGGCGACCAGCTCTTCAACCGGACCTCGGCGGGCCTGGCGTTCACGCCCGGCGGGCTCCGTCTCGCGAGCCGCGCGGTCGAGCTGCTCGGCCTCCAGGACCGCACGGTGCTCGAGGTGCGGGCGGCCGGCGCCGGGCGCCGGATGCTGCGGCTCGGCACCACCGCGCTGTTCGCCGAGCACGCCGCACCCGGGCTGATCGGCGTCTTCGCCGACCGCGCGCGCGACCTCGACGTCGAGCTCAGCGTGCACCGCGCCGGCGACCTGGAGTCGATGCTGCTGACGCGCACGGTCGACGCGGCGGTCGGGCCGCGGCCGGTGACCTCGGACCCGGCCGTGAGCAGCCGGCTCTTCCTGAACTACCAGATCCTCGGCGTGGTGGCGCCCGACCACCCGCTGACCCGCGCCGGCCAGCCGGGGGCCGCGCTGCTGCGCGACCAGACCTGGCTGCTCGGCCCGTCCGCCGCCGACGACGCGGGCGTGATCCCCGGGATGCTGCACCGCATCGGCGTACCCGAGGACCGCCAGCAGATCTTCCAGTCCCACGCGGCCGCCGTCGAGGAGGCGAAGCGGGGCGCCGGCATCTGCCTGACCGTCGCCTTCGCCGTCGCCCAGGACCTCGCCGCCGGCACCCTCGCCCGCGTGCCGGGCCGGCTGCTCCAGGGCCAGGGCTCCTGGCACATCTCCATCCTCGGCGGCCAGCGGGCCACGCCCGCCGCGGAGGAGATGGCGCGGTTCGTCACGACCCCGCGCGCCACCCAGGCCATGCTCCGGGGCCGCGGCGTCACCCACGGCCGGTTCAAGCCCGCCGTGCACGTGACCCTGTGGAGCTGACCCCGTCACGCATCTGTCGGATAGTCCGTCACGAAATGGCCGCCCGAGCGGCCGGAAGGGCGGCCAGAACGTGACGGACTATCGTCCCGTCACCCGTCCCGATACCCCACCTAAGCGAACTCTTGATTCGCTGTTGCCGCCCCCTGTGATCGGGAGCACAGTGGCGTCATCCTGAGGTGGCACGAGTGGAGGAGGGGGACGCGTGCCGATCGAGTCGGATGGCCACAGCCGGGGCAACCCACGCATGTACGAGCTGATCGAGAACGCCCCGAAGACCGGCAAGAGCCCGACGGTCTGGGCGTTCCCGCAGTTCGTCGAGTTCCTCAAGGTCGCCGGGCAGCCGGTGCAGGGGCCGTGGCCGCCGCACCAGCAGCCGCGACCCGACCCGACCGAGGTCGAGTCGCTCCCGATCGCGGTGCCAGACCCCGAGGCGGGCGCCTGATGTACCCCTCACGCTTCGCCTACGAGGCGCCGCGCTCCCTCGACGAGGCCATCGGGCTCCTCGCGGAGGGGCAGGGCGAGGCCAAGGTGCTGGCCGGGGGCCAGAGCCTGGTGCCGCTGCTCAAGCTGAGGTTCGCCGCGCCCGAGATGCTCGTCGACATCAACAACCTGCCGGGCCTCGACGGCCTCGAGATCGCCTCCGACGGCAGCATCCGCGTCGGCGCACTGGTCCGCCACCGCGACCTCGAGCGCTCCGCCGACCTCGCGCGCGTGCAGCCCGTGATGGCTGCGGCGGCGCCGCTGATCGCCGACCCGATCGTGCGCACCCGCGGCACGCTCGTCGGCTCCCTCTGCCACGCCGACCCCCAGGGCGACTGGGCCGCAGCGGTCATGGCGGCCGACGGCCACGTCGTCGCCCAGGGGCCGCGCGGCCGGCGCACGATCCCCGTCGCCGACTTCGTCACCGGGCCGTTCCAGACCGTCCTCGAGTACGACGAGGTCGCGGTCGAGGCCGTGGTCCCGGCCGCCCGCGGAGAGGTAGCCGGCGGCTTCCTCAAGCTGGAGCGCCGGGTCGGCGACTTCGCCACCGCCGGCACCGCGGTCGCCCTCGAGCTGGACGGCGACCGGGTCAGCCGCGCGGGCATCGCGCTCACCGGCGTCGGCAGCCGCACCGTCGACGCCCGGGCCGCCGCCGACTCGCTGGTCGGCCAGGTGCTGACCCTCGACGCGATCGCGCGGGCCGCGGACCTAGCGGCGGACGCCGCGCAGCCCAACTCCGACCACCGGGGCAGCGCGTCGTACAAGCGCCACGTCATCCACACCTTCGTCACCCGGATCCTCACCCGGGTCACGACCACCGAGAGGGCAGCATGACGAGCCTGTACGAAGAGGTACCGGACGCCCCGGCCGAGGGCGTGCCGGTACGCCGGGTCACGGTCAACGTCAACGGCCGCGCTCGCACCGCCGACGTCGAGCCGCGGCTGCTGCTCGCCCACCTGCTGCGCCAGGGCTTCAAGCTCACCGGCACCCACACCGGCTGCGACACCACCAACTGCGGCGCCTGCACGGTGCTGGTCGACGGCCTCCCGGCGAAGAGCTGCACGATGCTCGCGGTGCAGGCCGACGGCCACGAGGTCATGACGGTCGAGGGCCTCGGCACACCGAGCGGGCTCGACCCGATCCAGGAGGCCTTCAAGGACGAGCACGGCCTCCAGTGCGGGTTCTGCACGCCCGGCATGATGCTCGCCGCCAAGGCGCTGCTGGCCGAGAACCCCGACCCGACGGAGGACGAGGTGCGGTTCGCGCTCTCGGGCAACCTGTGCCGCTGCACCGGCTACCAGAACATCGTGAAGGCGGTCCTCGCAGCCGCCGCGAGGATGCGGGGCGACGCATGACCGTCACCGAGCCCAGCCGCGCGCTGGACGAGATCAAGATCGGCGGCATGGGTGCGAGCCGCAAGCGCGTCGAGGACAACCGCTTCATCCGCGGCCGCGGCCACTACATCGACGACGTGGTGCTGCCCGGGATGCTCCACATGGAGATCCTGCGCAGCCCCGTCGCCCACGCTCGCATCGTCTCGATCGACACCAGCGCGGCGTGGGACATCCCCGGCGTACGACTCGTGCTCACCGGCGAGATGATGGCGACCCGCAACCTCGCGTGGATGCCGACGCTCAGCTACGACACCCAGGCGGTGCTGGCCACCGACAAGGTCCGGTTCCAGGGCCAGGAGGTCGCGTGCGTCATCGCCGACGACCCCTACATCGCCAAGGACGCGTGCGACGCGATCGTCGTCGAGTACGAGCAGCTGCCGGTGATCGTCAACCCGACCCAGGCCATGGCCGAGGGGGCGCCGCTCATCCGCGACGACAAGGAGGGGCAGACCGACAACGTCTGCTTCGACTGGGAGGTCGGCGACCGCGCCGGCACCGACCGCGCCTTCGCCGAGGCCGACGTCGTCTCGAAGATCCGGCTGCACTACCCGCGCTCGCACCCCTCGCCGCTGGAGACCTGCGGTGCGGTCTCCGACTTCGACCGCGCGACCGGCAAGCTCACCGTCTACCTGACCACGCAGGCGCCGCACATCGTGCGCGCGGCCGTCGCGCTGATCGCCGAGCTGCCCGAGCACATGATCCGGATCGTCTCGCCCGACCTGGGCGGCGGCTTCGGCAACAAGGTGCCGGTCTACCCGGGCTACGTGATGTCGATCCTCGCGTCGATCCTCACCGAGCGCCCCGTGAAGTGGATCGAAGACCGCACCGGCAACCTGATCTCGACCGGCTTCGGCCGCGACGTCTATCTCTCCGGCGAGATGGCGCTGCGCCGGGACGGCAAGATCCTCGGCGTCCGCATGCACACCGACTCCGACCACGGAGCGTTCTTCGGCGACGCGCAGCCGAGCAAGTTCAAGATCGGCCTGCTGCACTCGGCGTTCTCCTGCTACGACATCCCGACCGCACACCTGACCGCGCGCGGCGTCTACACCAACAAGGCGCCAGGCGGCGTCGCCTACCGGTGCTCCTTCCGGGTCACCGAGGCGATGTTCTTCCAGGAGCGGATGGTGCAGGCCGCGGCCGAGGACCTGGGCATGGACCAGGCGGAGTTCCGGCGGATGAACTTCGTCCGCGACGACGACTTCCCGCACCGTACGCCGTTCGGCTTCCTCACCGACTCGGGCCAGTACGAGAAGTGCCTCCAGGTCGGCCTCGACGCGATCGACTACCAGGGCTTCCTGCGCGAGAAGGCCGAAGCGGCGCGGAACGGCCGGCTGCTCGGGATCGGCATCTCCTGCATGACCGAGCCGCTCGGCGCCGGCAACAGCCGGGAGTACGACATCCTCGGCATCAAGATGTTCGACTCCGCCGAGCTGCGGGTGCACATGACCGGCAAGGCGATCCTGCGCACGGGGGCCAAGACGCAGGGCCAGGGCCACGAGACGACCTGGGCGCAGATCGTCGCCCACGAGCTCGGGCTGCCGGCCGACGACGTGGTCGTCGAGGAGGGCGACACCGACACGGCGCCGTTCGGCATGGGCACCTACGCCTCGCGCAGCACGCCGGTCGCCGGCGCCGCGGTCGCGATGGCCGCGCGCAAGGTGAAGGCCAAGGCCCGCAAGCTCGCCGCCCACCTGCTCGAGGTGTCCGAGGAGGACGTCGAGTGGGAGCTCGGCCGGTTCTACGTCCGGTCCGCGCCCGACCGCGGCGTCTCGATCCAGGAGTGCGCGATGGCGGCGTACTCCAACATGCCCGACGGCCTCGAGCCCGGGCTGGAGGCCAACGCCTACTACGACCCGCCCAACCTGACCTGGCCGTTCGGCTGCTACATCGCGACCGTCGAGGTCGACCCGATGACAGGGGTCTGGGACGTCCTGAGGTTCGTCGCCGTCGACGACTGCGGGGTGCGCATCAACCCCATGATCGTCGAGGGCCAGATCATGGGCGGCCTGACCGAGGCCTACGCGATGTCGTCGATGCAGTTCATCACCTTCGACGAGGAGGGCAACTGCATCGGGTCCAACTTCATGGACTACCTGCTGCCCACCGCCTGGGAGACGCCGGGGTGGGAGCTGCACGAGGTCGTCACGCCCTGCCCGCACCACCCGATCGGCGCCAAGGGCGTCGGCGAGTGCGCGACGGTCGGCGGGCCGGCGGCCTTCGTCAACGCGGTCATGGACGCCCTCAAGGGGCACGGCGTCCGCAACGTCGACATGCCGCTGCTGCCCGACCGGGTCCACGAGGCCATCACCACCGGCACCGACGTCTCCGGTGCCCCTCCGATCAGGACCGACCGATGAACGACGCGGTGAGTGACCGGGTCCCGGAGGACCAGGCGTACGCCGTCGCGACGGTCGTCTGGCGCCAGGCGCCGTCGTCCGGCCAGGTCGGCTCGCGCGCGATCGTCACGGCCGACGGCGAGATCCGGGGCTGGATCGGCGGGGCCTGCGCCGAGCCCACGGTGATCCGCGAGGCCCAGCGCGTGATCCGGGACGGCGAGCCGCGGCTGCTCTACCTCGGCGCGACCGAAGGCCTCGTGCTGCCCGAGGGGATGACCGCGATCCCGATGTCCTGCCAGAGCGAGGGTGCCTTGCAGATCTACGTCGAACCCGTGCTGGAGCCCGTCCACCTCGTCGTGGTCGGCCACTCGCCGATGGCGCGCACGCTGGCGGACCTCGCCACGACGCTCGGCTGGCGGGCCGAGCTGGTCTCCGGCGCCGACTTCGCGGACGCGCCCCTCGACCACCGGTCGGTGGTGGTCGTCGCCACCCAGGGCCACAACGACGAGGACGTCGTCGGCCGGGCCGCGTCCGCAGAGCCGGCGTACGTCGGGCTGGTGGCGTCCCACAAGCGCGGCGAGGCGGTGCTCGGCTACCTGGCGGAGCGGGGCGTCGCGCAGCACCTGCTCGGCCGGGTGCACACGCCGATCGGCCTCGACCTCGGGCACACGACCCACCAGGAGATCGCGGTCTCGATCCTCGCCGAGCTGGTGCAGGTGCGCGCCGCGGGTGGCTTCGCAGTCGGCGAGCCTCCGGCCCGGACCATGCTGCCGATGGCGGAGGTCGCCGAGGCGCTCGACCCCGTGTGCGGGATGACGGTCACCGCCGACGACGCCCACTTCCCGCTCGAGCACGAGGGCACGACGTACTTCTTCTGCTGCGTCGGGTGCCGCGACGCGTTCCTGGCAAGGGCGGAGGCCTGACCCATGCGGATCAGCAACGAGTTCGAGGTCGGCCAGCCGATCGAGAAGGTGTGGGAGTTCTTCGCCGACATCCCCGGCGTCGCCGCCTGCCTGCCCGGCGCGGACCTCACCGAGGAGCTCGGCGACGAGACGTACGCCGGCACGGTCGCGGTGCGGATGGGTCCGGTCAAGCTGGAGTTCGCCGGGAAGGCGAAGATCCTCGAGCGCGACGACGCCACGAAGCGCATGGTGATCGACGCGTCCGGCGCGGACCTCAAGGGCCGGGGCCAGGCGACGATGGCCGTGACCGCGGCGCTGCAGCAGGTCGGCCGCGGCACCCGGGTGCGGATGGAGCAGGACCTGCAGCTCTCCGGCGCGGCCGCGCAGTACGGCCGCGGCATGATCTCGGACGTCACGACCGTGCTGATGGGCCAGTTCGCCGACAACGCCCAGCGCCGCATCGACGCGCTGGAGCGCGGCGAGTCGGTCGACGCCGTGGCCGCGCGGCCAGCCAGCGGCCTGTCCATCGGCCTGCAGGCGGCGCGGATGGCGCTGATGCGGGTCTTCCGACGCTTCTTCCTGCCCTACCAACCCAACCCGAGCTGAGGAGGCACCCGATGCTGTGGTGGATCGGCAACATCGTGCTGCTGGTCGTCGTCGTACCGGTGCTGGTCGCGCTGCTCAACCGCGTGCTCGCCGCGCTGGAGCGGATCCGAGCGGCGTCCGACGAGATCCTCGCCGGCGGCGGTGCGCTCGCGGCCGAGCTCGACGGGGTGCCCGAGACGCTCGCCGAGACCGGGGCGACCGTCGACGCGGTGTCGCAGGGTGCGGTCAGGTACGCCGGATCCGTCGGAAAGCTGTTGGGGTGATCTGAGATGCCAGTCGTTGCCTGGGTGACCGTGGTGCTGGCGGCGCTCATCATCGCCGCCGCGGCGGTCGGCCTGATCCGCGTGATCGGCCACCTGATGGCCGTCACGAAGACTCTGGACGGGGTCATCGCCGGGGTCGGCGTCGTCGCCGACCGCACCGCGACCGTGCCCGCGTCGGTAGTCGCCGTGAACGCCAGCCTGAAGCCGGTGCGCGACTTCTGCGAGGGGGTGTAGCCGTGGACACCGGATGGGCCATCGGCTACACGATCGGCATCGTCGTGGTGCTGGTCGTGGTGGCGCTCGTCGTACCGATCCTGCTGCTCGCGCACAAGATCGGGAAGCAGGCCGCGGCCATCGACGAGTCGCTCCAGGAGTCGGTGCGCAACACGGCCGGGCTCGCCGGGCTGAGCACCACGATCGAGAGCGCCGAGATCATCGTCGCGGGCCTCAACCGCGGCCGGACCAGGTTGGGAGGCTGAGTCATGACTGGGATGACCGTCCTGCTGACCGACACCCAGGAGAGCCTGTGGTGGGGAGCGGTGATCGCCGGGTTCGTCGTCGTGCTCGCCGTCACCGCCCTGCTGACGATCCTGGTGCGCGAGGTGCGCACGATCGACCAGCGCGTCGCCGGGGTGAAGGCCACGCTCCTCCAGGCCGAGAGGAACACCGACGACACCGCGATGATCGCGACCACCGCGGCCGGCGTCGACGCGGTGCTGGCCGAGGGCCTCGAGCACCACCTCTTCCTCGGCCGCGTCCTCGGAAAGGTGCGGATGTGACCACCCTCGTCGTCCTGACCGTCGTCGACATCCTGCTGCTGATCGCGGGACTCGCGTTCTACCTGTACGTCGTGGGCACGCAGCTCACGCGGATCGCCGGCAACCTCGAGGAGTGCGGCGAGATCGTGCGCCGCATCGGCGCCAACGCCGAGCCGATCCTGCCGGGCCTGCAGCACATCAACCGGACCGGCGGCGTCGTCGCCGGCGCGCTGCCGCTGCTCTACGGGATGGCCGAGGGCATCGTCAGCGGTGCGACGTACGTCGCCGCGCCGGCCGACGCCGAGCGCCCGCCCGCCACGCCCGCGTCGGGCCGACGCCGCTCTCGGCTGCACGAGTCGGTCGGCTACGAGCCGGTGCCCTGACCCGACCTCCCGATCCAGTGGTCCTCCCAGGTCGGGTCGACCTGCCGGTCGTTGCACTGCGGACGGTAGACCGCGACCAGCTCGTCGGCGATCTGCTGCCGGTGCCCCTGGAGGCCGCCGGGGATCGCGTACGTCGCGACGTGCACGGCGTACCTGCTGCCCGCGCGCTTGATCCAGCACGGTGCCGCCGGGTGGCGGAACGGGAACCCCTCGGTCGACAGGTCCTCGCTGTGCCCGACGTAGATGACGGCGAACCGCTCGCGCTCGGGGTCGGGCCGGTAGAGCACGACGTAGACCCCCGGCTCGGCCGGGGGCGACCAGCCGGCGAGCACCCGCGGTCCGTCGAAGGGGTAGCCCGCCAGCGACCCGAGCCGGATCACGCGAGCCTCTGCGCGAAGTCCTCGAGGTCGTCCAGGGTGCGGGCGGAGAGCACCTCGTCGACGTACGGCGTCGCGACGGCCATGCCCAGCGAGCGCGGCTCGGTGCCGTGCGGGTTGAGCCAGACGACCCGGTGACTGAGCCGGGCCAGCCGCTGCATCGCCGACTCCAACAGCGCGGGGTCGCCCCGGTCGAGGCCGTCGGAGCAGACGATGACGATGCCGCCGCGGCCGGTGCCGCGCCGGCACCACGCGCGCACGAGCTCGTCGAGGGAGGCGCCGATGCGGGTGCCGCCCTCCCAGTCGACGACCTTCTCCGCGGCCCGCGCCAGCGCGTCGTCGGGCCGCCGGTGCTCGAGCTCGCGGGTGATCCGGGTGAGGCGGGTGCCGAAGCAGAAGACCTCGACCCGTCGCGACGCCCGGGAGGTCACGTGGGCGAACTGGAGCAGCGCCCGCGAGTAGTCCGCCATCGACCCCGAGACGTCGAGGACCAGCACGAGCGGCCGCTGCCGGAGGCGTCGCTCGCGCCAGCGCAGGGTGGCCGGGTCGCCGTGGGTGCGCAGCGCCTCGCGGACGGTACGCCGCAGGTCGGGGCGATGGCCGTCGGCGGCCGGCGCCGTACGCCGTGAGCGCCGCCGCGGCGGGGTCAGCCGGACGGTCCGCATGATCCGGCGCAGTGCCGCGAGCTCCTCCGGGGTGCAGTCGCCGAAGGCCTTCGACCGCAGCGTCGCCACGTCGGAGCCGACCAGGCCCATCCTGGCCTCCTCCTGCTCGCGCTCCTCGCCGGTCTGCTCCGGCTCGGGCAGCTGCAGGTCGGCCCACGCCTCGCGGGCGTCGGGCCGGTTGAACGGCCGCGCCTCGTCGGGTTCGCCCGGCACTCCGAGGAACCACTCGCGGAAGACGCGGTGATAGGTCGGCAGGTGCTCCCGGCGGCTGACCAGCGTCGTACGACCGGCCCAGTAGAGGTCCATCAGGTCGGTCGGGTCGAGCGGCTCCATCGCGGCGCAGTAGGTCTGCACGTCGCCCGTGCCGACCGGCAGCCCGGCCTCGCGGAGCGCCCGCCCGAAGCCGACGAGGGTCTCGAGGAAGGGCTCAGCCACGGGTGAGCTCGGCGACGTGCGCGCGGACGACGTCGAGGTCGTCGCGGTCCTTCACCACCGCTCCGATGGTGTCCTCGACCGCCTCGGCGTCGAGGTCGGTCGCGCCCACCGCGCCGAGCGTGCGCACCCAGTCGATCGTCTCGGCGACGCCCGGGGCCTTGGCGAGGTCGAGCTCGCGCAGCCTGTTCACCGCGGCCACGACCTTGCGGGCGAGGGCCTCGGAGACGCCCGGCTCGCGGACCAGGACGATCTCGACCTCGCGCTCGAACGACGGGTAGTCGACCCAGTGGTAGAGGCACCGCCGCTTCAGCGCGTCGTGGAGCTCGCGGGTGCGGTTCGAGGTCAGCACGACGAGCGGCGGCCGCTCCGCGCGGATCGTGCCGATCTCGGGGATCGTGATCTGGAACTCCGAGAGCAGCTCGAGCAGGAACGCCTCGAACTCGTCGTCGGCCCGGTCGACCTCGTCGACGAGCAGCACGGCGCGGTCGCCGGCCCGGAGCGCGTCGAGGAGCGGCCGCTCGAGGAGGAACTTCGGCCCGAACAGCGCGTCGACCGCGCCCTCGTCGGCCAGTGCCGCCTCCGACAGCGCGCGGATCTGGAGCAGCTGGCGGGCGTAGTCCCACTCGTAGAGCGCCTGGTTGGTGTCGATGCCCTCGTAGCACTGCAGCCGGATCAGCCGCCGCCCGAGCACGGCGGCGAGCGTCTTGGCGATCTCGGTCTTGCCGACGCCCACCTCGCCCTCGAGGAGCAGGGGCCGGTCGAGGGTCAGGGCGACGTACGCCGCCGTGGCGAGTCCGCGGTCGGCGAGGTAGCGCCCCGAGCGCAGGGTGTCGGTGAGCGCGGCGACGCTCTCGGGTCGGGTCATCCGCGCTGCTCGGGACCGAGCACGAGGTCGCGGATGGTGCCGCCGGTTCCGTCGTACTTGCCCTCGCGGATGAGCCGGTCGCGCCACGCCTCACGCAGGTCGGTGCCGGGGGGCGCCATCCCGTCGAACGTGACGTCGCGCATCCGCTTGCAGACCTTCGCCGGCGTCGCGTCGTCGAGCTCGCGGGCGGCCTCCGTCGGCTCGTCGGCGGACCAGAGCGTGTGCAGCGCCTGCCTCGCCTCGTCCATGGATCCACTGTAGGTCGCCGTCGTGGCACCCGGGAGTCTCGATTAAGGGAACGCTGAGGTGCCCGTGGGTGCGCGGCGGCCCTTACGCTGCTGGCATGAAGACGCGACTGAGCTGCCCCTGCGGCGAGGTGATCAAGGGCAAGGACGAGGACGAGCTGGTCGAGCTGACCCAGCAGCACCTCGCCGACGCCCACCCGGGCATGTCCTACGGGCGCGACGAGATCCTCTTCATCGCGACCTGAATCGCGACCTGACCCGCACGCTCAGGCGCGCGGCGGAGCCGAGCTCTCGCGGACGACGAGCTCGGTCGGGAGCAGCACGTCGTCCGGCTCCTGGCCGCGCATCGAGGCGAGCAGCGCGGCGACGGCGAGCTCGCCCTTGCGGGCGACGTCCTGGCGCACGGTGGTCAGCGGCGGTCGGGAGACCTCGGTGACCGGGCTGTCGTCGAAGCCGACGACGGAGAGGTCGTCGGGCACGGCCAGCCCGAGCTTCTCGGCGGCCCGGACGACACCGAGGGCGAAGGCGTCGGAGAAGCACAGCACCGCCGTCGGCCGGTCCGGGGTGTCGAGCAGCCGGACGGCCGCGTCGTACGCCGCGGAGACGGGCCGGTACGGCGCGGTCTCGATGCGCGGCTCGATGCCTGCGGGGTCGAGGGCCGCGCGCCAGCCGAGCATCCGCTGGATCGCCGGGTAGCTCTGGGACGGCGGTCCCGCGATGCTCTCCAGGGTCAGGATCCCGATCGCGGTGTGGCCGAGGTCGACCAGGTGCTGCGCCGCCTCGCGGGCGCCGCCGCGGTCGTCGACGTTGACGGCGGTGGCGAGGGGCCGCTTGTCCTGGTCGATCGAGACCTGGGGGAGCCCGCGCCGGTCCAGCCAGGCGAGGTCGACCGAGTTCGGCTCGCAGATGTAGAGCAGCGCGCCGTCCATCGCGACGTCGCGGGACGGCACGAAGTCGGCCGAGGTCCGCGGTGTCAGCAGGGTGAGCGCGAACCCGTTGTCGGCCAGGCGGTCGGCGACCGACGCGAAGAACTCGGACGCGATGGGGTCCTCGAACGCCTCGCTGATCCGGTCGTTGAGCAGGATGCCCACCGATCCGGTCCGGCCGCGCGCGAGGGCGCGGGCCGCCGGGTCTGGCCCGACGTACCCGAGCTCCTCGGCGGCGGCCAGGATGCGCTCCCGCAGCTCGGCGGAGAGCTGGTCGGGGCGCGAGAACGCGTTGGACACCGTCATCCGGCTGACGCCGACGCGGTCCGCGATCGACTGGAGGGTCACCTTGGCCATGGGAGACCCAGTATCGCGGACCCGAGTGTCGGGGCCATCGCGGGTCGCCCCGGCCGGCGCGGGCATCCGGGTCAGCTGGGCTGGGTGGTGCCGCATGGCGCGGGCTCGACCCAACGGGCGAGACCGTGCAGACGGGCGGCCAGGCGGGTGCGGGTGGCGGCCGCGCGCGGGCTACGGCGGGGGCGGTCCGGCAGGACCGGCGCGTCGGGTCGGGCACTGCCGGCCTCGGCGC
Organism: Nocardioides sp. GCM10030259; assembly: GCF_042666375.1. Taxonomy (NCBI): domain Bacteria; kingdom Bacillati; phylum Actinomycetota; class Actinomycetes; order Propionibacteriales; family Nocardioidaceae; genus Nocardioides; species Nocardioides sp. GCM10030259. Next base: position 628,647 of record NZ_JBHTDF010000018.1, read on the forward strand.
GGGCGGCCCGGACGGCCAGGCTGGCGGCGATCGGGTCGAGCGTCATGGCTCCTCCTCGGGCACTGGGAATCGGGCTGTACCGGTACAGTAAGCGAGATTGCTTTACCGGTCAAGTGACCGGTAAAGAAATGTTCCTCAGGGGTGCCGCGGAGCTGTAACGGGGTGTTGTGGCATCTGATCCCCCGGCACAACGGGTCAACAGACACCACAACACCCCGTTACATCAGGAATCGCGGACCTCAGGGGTGGTCGGGCATGTTCGTCCAGCCCTTGCCGTCCTCGCGGGCGTACCACCCCGACGCGGCGAGCGTGCCGCCGTCGACCGGCACCGTGTGGCCGGTGACGAACCGGGCGTCGTCGGAGGTGAGGAACGCCACGACGTCGGCGTAGTCCTCGGCGCGGCCGAACCGCCCGAGGGGCACCCAGAGCGGGACCTGGCCGGCGTCGCGCCCGCGCAGCATCGCCGCGGCCGGCGTCTGCTCGGTGTCGGCGAGGTCGGGCGCGATCGCGTTGACGCGGACGCCGTGCCGCGCGACCTCCACCGCGAGGCTCTTCGTGAACGCGGACACCGCGGCGTTGAAGCCGGAGTACGCCGCGTGCCCCGGGATGCCCCGGAACGCCTCGACGGTCGAGGCGTTGACGATCGCGCCGCGGCCCCGGTCGACCATCCGCGGCAGCAGGGAGTGGGTCACCGTGAGGACGTGGTGGAAGTTGAGCTCGTAGAGGCGCTGCCACTGCTCCGGGGTGCTGTGCAGGAAGGTCCGGGAGGCCGGCCGGAAGTCCCCGACGTTGTTGACCAGCACGTCCACGCGGCCGATCCCGTCGACGGCGGCGACCAGGCGCTCGACCGTGGCGGCATCGGTCACGTCGCCGACCAGCGTGGTGACCCGGCCGCCGGACTCGGCGATTCCGGCGGCGGTGGCAGCCGCGGCCGCCCCGTCGACGTCGAGCAGCACGACATGGTCGCCGTCGGCGGCCAGGCGCCGGCTCACCGCGCCGCCGATGCCGAGGGCACCGCCGGTCACGACGCTGACCCGGCGGTCGTCGTCAGTCATCGTGGGGCTCCTGCCTGCCGAGGACCTGCCGCACCGGCGCCGTCTCCAGGGCGACCACGTGGACCGCGCGGCGGGCGAACCGCCACCCGTCCGGGGTGCGGACGTAGCGATCGTCGTACCGAACCCGCCAGCAGACGTCGAGCAGCCCGTCGGGGCGCTCGAGGTAGTGGTGGGCCGCGCCGGTCACGCGTCCACGGACCGCATCGGCGTCCGGGTCGAGCACGATCCCGGTGACCTCGTGGAGAGTACGGCGGAACGGCGCCAGCGCCTCGAGCGCGGCGCGCACGCCGTCGGGGCCGTGGTGCTCGCGGACGGGCGCGAGGTGGTCGGGCGGCTCGGGGACCACGAGCACGGCGTCGCCGGTGAACAGGCCGGCGACGCCGTCGAGGTCGCGGTCGTCGACGTACGCCGCGTAGCGGTGCACGAGCTCGTGGATGGCCGGCCGGTCGCCGGCGTCGACGGTCACGCGCCGCCCAGACCGAGGCGCTCGGCGCAGGCCGACAGCTCGTCCTTCGCCTGCTCGAGGTCGGTGTGGGGCGAGGCGGCCAGCACGATGCGGTCGGCGCCCTGGGCGGCGAGACGCTCGGCGCGGCCCGCGTCGATGCGGGAGACGAGGTGGCCGAGCGAGAGCTCGAGCGCGTCCGGGTCGCGCCCGGCGGCCTCGGCCTCGGCGCGCATCAGCGCGACCAGCCCGGCGAGCCCGTCGCCGGCGACGCCGAGCGGCTGGAGGCCGTCGCCGTACCTGCCGGCCCGCCGGGCCGCCGCCCGGCTGTGACCGCCGACGTGGATCGGCACGCCCTCCGGCCGCGTGGGCCGGGGTCGGCAGACCGCGCGCTCGAACCGGAAGAACTCGCCCTTGTGGTCAACCCCCTCCGGCCCGCCGGACCAGAGGGTGCGCAGCACCTGCAGCTGCTCGTCGGCGCGCCGGCCGCGGGAGTCGAAGTCGACGCCGCACGCCTCGATCTCCTCCCGCATCCAGCCCATGCCGACGCAGAGCCGCACCCGGCCGCCCGAGAGCGCGTCGAGGGTCGCGACCCGCTTGGCGAGCACCACCGGGTGGTGGTTGGGCAGCACCAGCACCCCGGTCGCGAGGCCGAGGGTCGAGGTCTGGCCGGCCAGGAACGCGAGGAGCTCGAGCGGGTCCGGCACCTCGACGTCGTCGGCCAGCTCCATGCGTCCGGACGTGTCGTAGGGATAGGTGCTCTCGTAGCTGCGCACGACCACCGAGTGCTCGACGACCACGACCGACTCGAACCCGCACGCCTCGACGTGCTGCGTCCAGGCGGAGATCCAGGCGGGGTCCGCGGTGGTGCCGGCGGCGGTCGGGGCGATGACGGCGTACTTCACGGCACGGACGGTAGGCCGTCCTCGCCCTCGGCGGTCGGCTCCTTCCGTTGGCCGGGAGCCGGGGCGCCGTGCGCGCCCGCGGCGAGCAGGGCGGGCGACTCGGGTCGGCCGTCCAGCACGCGGTTGGTGCGGGTGGTGACCCGCCACCCCGCCGGCGTACGGCGGAGCGCCCAGTGGTTGGCGGTCGCGCGCCGGACCCGGAAGGCGCCGTCCTCGCGCACCACCATGAGGGAGTGGCACACGGCGACCGCACCGTCGCCCTCGACGGTCACGTGCGGCGGGCCGACCACGTGGGCGCAGCCGCCGCGGATCCAGGACTGGTGCGGGTCGGAGGCGACCATGGCCGCGATCTGCGCGCGGCCGGCGAGGTAGACCTCGTCGACGTCGTAGACGCCGTCCTCCACCCAGAGGTCCGCCACCTCCATGGCGCCCGCGTCGACGAGCGGGCCGTACGACGCGACCAGCCGCGCGATGTCGCGCTCGTCCTCGAGCGCCCGCAGCCGGGCCTCCAGTGCGGCGATGCGGTCGTCGGTCACGATGCCTCCTCGGTGCCCGCGATCTCGGCGAGGCGGGCGAGCTGGTCGCAGTAGTGGTCGGCCGAGTCCGCGATCAGCGCGGCGCCGGCGAGCGTCGCGCCGGCGTCTTCCGCCCGGTGCAGCCGGTCGCGGGTGCCGGCCGGGTCGCCGAGCGGGTCGAGCCGCCCGGTCGAGAGCACGACCTCGAAGCCGGGCGGCACGTCGACGGAGCCGACGAGGCCGGCGAGCTCGGTGAGCGGGAGGCCGAAGGGGACCCAGCCGTCGCCGAGCTCGACCGCGCGCCGCAGCGACCGGCGGGTGCGGCCGCCGACCCACATCGGCACCCGCTCCTGCAGGGCGCACGGGTCGACGACGAGGCCCTCGTAGTCGTAGAACTCGCCGTGGTGCTCCGGCTCCGGCTGCGCCAGGCTCGCGCGGAGCGCGACCATCGCCTCGTCGGCGCGAGCACCCCGGTCGTCGTACGCCGCGTCGAGCAGCGCGAACTCCTCCTCGAGGCTGCCGACGCCGACTCCGAGCACCAGCCGCCCGCCGCAGACCCGGTCGAGCGTGCCGTAGCGCTTCGCGATCTCGAGCGGGTGGTGGTAGCCGAGCACCAGCACCTGCGTGGCCAGCCGGATCCGCTCGGTGCGGGCGGCGAGGTAGCCGAACGTCGCGAGCGGGTCCCAGTACGTCGCGCCGCGCTGCTCGGCGGCGGCGCGGGGGACCGCCACGTGCTCGCTGCACGTGAGGTGGTGGAAGCCCAGCCGGTCCGCGGCCTCGGCCACGGTGGCGAGCTCCTCGATGCCGGCGCCGGCCTCCCAGTCGGAGAAGCCGCCGGGGGTCCGCACGACGACGGGACTCGAGATGCCGATGCGCATGAGGCAGGTGTCTAGCGGTCTCCGGCGTACGGCGACAGGCGGTTCCCGCCCATCGGGAAGCGACGAGTTGGCGAGACCACTTCCGGAGCGCTGTGACGGGTGTTACCGTCCACTAGAATGAATTTCAGTTTTGACCCGGGAGGGATGCGATGTCGACGGCGATGATGCCGCCGGAGGTACGCCGCGAGGCGCCGGCCCCACAGCAGCTGCCGCCGTCCATGGTCGAGCGGATGACGCTGATCCTGGACGCGTTCGACTCCTCGACGACCCGGCTCACGCTCGAGCAGGTCGCGCGGGCGACGGGCCTGCCGCGCTCGACGGCGCACCGCATCCTCGACCAGCTGCTGCGGCTCCAGTGGCTCTCCCACTCCTCGCTTGGCTACGGGCTCGGCGACCGGGCTCTCGGGCTCGGCGGGGCGAGCGGCAGCCAGCAGGCGCTCCGCGGGGCGGCCGCGCCGACGCTGCACGAGCTCCAGGTGCGGACCGGGCTGGTCGTGCACCTCGCGGTCCTCGAGGGTGGGGACGTCTTCTACCTCGACAAGGTCGGCGGCCGGTTCGCCGCCGCGGTGCCGTCGCGGGTGGGAGGCCGCGCGCCCACGCACTGCACCGCGCTCGGCAAGGCCATGCTCGCGTGGCTGCCGCCGGAGGAGGTCGAGCGCCTGGTCGCCGACCGCCTCGGCGCGGGACCCGAGCGGCGTACGGCGCGCACGATCCCGGACGTCGCGACCCTCCACCAGGAGCTGCACCGTATCCGCGGGCGGCACGGGCTCGCGTTCGAGCAGGGGGAGTGCTTCCCGGAGATCGCGTGCGTCGCCGTGGCGGTGCGCGGGCCGGACCGGCCGATCGCCGCGATCTCGCTCGTCGGCGAGGTCTCGGCCCCCCTCGAACGGGTGGCGCCGCTGGTCGTCGACGCGGCCCGGCGCGTGGCCGAGCAGCTCTACCCGGGACTGGACCGCGCCGGACGCTGCCGGCGGGGCCGGCAGGAGCCCGCCGCTGACGATGCGTGCGGGTGGTCGACGCAGGCGCTGGACCGGATGCTGGCCGTCGGGCAGAACGGCGACTGGCTGTAGCCAGCGGTCAGGGCGTCAGGAGTCCCAGCCCCAGTGGTAGGCCCACGCCCACGCCCGGGTCGCCGGGGCGGCGTCGACGTCGGCGTCCAGCCCGAGCCGGCCGCGGAAGAACACCAGCGGCTGTCCGTCCTCGCGGGACTCGAGCTCGAGCACCCGGCCGATGACGACGTCGTGGTCGCCGACGGTGTGGACGTCCTCGATGTCGCAGTGGGCGCGCATCAGCACACCCGGCAGCGCCGGGGTGCCCCATCGCGAGCGGGTCCAGTCGAGGCCGGCGAAGCGGGCGCCGCGGCGGGACCCGAAGCGGGAGCACACGTCGTGCTGGTCGTCGCCGAGCACGTTCACCGCGAACCGGCCGGCGTCCCTGATCCGCCGCCACGACCGACCCGACCGGTTGGCGCAGAAGAGCACGAGCGGCGGGTCGAGCGACACCGATGCGAAGGCCTGGCACGCGAAGCCGACCGGCCCGTCGTCGGCCAGCGCTGACACCACGGCGACGCCGGTGCCGAACGCGCCCATCGCCCGTCGCATCGCCCACTCGGAGGGCGGGGACGGCACCAGGTCGTCATCGCGCGGCGGGAGGTCGGCGTACGGGGCAGTGGCCATGGGGCGACGCTAGGAGCGACGCCGGCGTCGCCGTCCCGGTCTCCCGGTCACCGGGACGCGCCGCCCTCGCCGATCCCGGCCTTCCTAGCGTGCGTGAGGTGAGCACTCCAGTCAGCGAGACCCCGACCGGCTACGACTTCGCCGCGACCCAGCGTGAGCTGGCGACCGAGCAGGGCGTGCTGCGCTACCACGACGTGGGCGAGGGTCCGCCGCTGCTGATGCTGCACGGGTCGGGCCCCGGCGTCACCGGGTGGCGCAACTTCGCCGGCAACCTGCCGCTCTTCGCCCGGCACTTCCGCTGCCTGGTGCTGGACTTCCCCGGGTTCGGGGTCAGCGACCCGACCGACCAGCACCCGATGCTGGCCGCACTCCCGGCGGTGTCGGCGTTCCTCGACGGACTGGGCCTGGACCGGGTCGACGTCATCGGCAACTCGATGGGCGGCATCGTCGGCGCGCGGTTCGCGATGGCGCAGCCCGACCGGGTCCGGCGCCTGGTGACCGTCGGCGGCCTCGGCACGCAGCTCCTCAGCCCGTCGCCCGGCGAGGGGATCAACCTGCTGGTCGAGTTCACCGAGAACCCGACCCGCGAGCGGCTCGTGCAGTGGCTGCACTCGATGGTCTTCGACAAGGCGATGGTGACCGAGGAGCTGATCGCCGAGCGGTGGGCGCAGGCCACCGATCCCGACACGTTGGCGAGCGCCCGCCGGATGTACGGCCGTGGCGTCCTCGAGGCCGCTGCCCGGGCCGCCGCGGCGTCGCCGGAGCCGCCGTACTGGGCGATGCTGCACCGGATCACCGCCCGCACGCTCATCACCTGGGGTCGCGACGACCGGGTCAGCCCGCTCGACATGGCGCTGGTCCCGATGCGCACCATCCCCGACGTCGAGCTGCACGTCTTCCCGGCCTGCGGGCACTGGGCGATGATCGAGCAGAAGGCGGCGTGGGAGAGCGCGGTGCTCGCCTTCCTGACCCGCACCGACGAGGCGGCATGAGCGCCGCCTGGGACCACGATGTCGACCTCCTGGTCGTCGGCTCCGGCGGTGGCGGCATGACAGCCGCCCTCGTCGCCGCCGACTCCGGCCTCCGTGCGCTCGTGGTCGAGAAGGGCGCCCTGTACGGCGGCAGCACCGGCATCTCCGGGGGCGGCATCTGGGTGCCCGACAACCCGACGCTGCGCCGGCGCGGTCATCAGGACTCCCGGTCCTCGGTGCGGCGCTACCTCGACCTCCTCACCGAGGGCCGGGTCGACCCCGCGCGCCTGGACGCCTACGTCGACCACGGGCCCGAGGCGATGGCGTTCCTGGAGCGCTCCCGCTGGATGCGGCTGGCCTGGACGCCCGGGTACTCGGACTACCACCCCGAGCTCGAGGGCGGCCGGCCGGAGGGACGGTCGGTCGAGCCGCGGCCGTTCGACACCCGCAAGCTCGGCGAGGACGAGAGGTACCAGCGGCCCAACAGCATGAAGGGACCATTGGGTCTCTGGATCACGGCGAAGGACTACCACGACCTCGCGATGGTGAAGCGGACCTGGCGCGGGCGCCGGGCCTCGCTCGTCGCTGCCTGGCGGGTGACCTCCAACGTCGTACGCCGCCGGCACATGGCGACCGGCGGGCGCGCGCTGGTGGCCCGGCTGCGGATGATGCTCAAGGACGCCGACGTCCCCCTGTGGCTGAGCAGCCCGATGACCGAGCTCGTCGTCGAGCACGACCGCGTCGTCGGCGCGGTCGTCGAGCGGGACGGTCGTCCCATCCGGGTCCGGGCGCGGCGCGGGGTGCTGCTGGCGACCGGCGGGTTCGACCACGACCTCGCGATGCGCGAGGCGCACCTCCCCGAGGGCGGCCGCGAGGACCGCAGCCTCGGTGCGCGGGAGAACACCGGCGACGGCATCCGGGCCGGGCTGGGGGTCGGCGCGGCGCTCGACCTGATGGACGACGCCTGGTGGATGCCGTCAGTGCGGCACCCGGCCGGCCCGATGGTGCCGCTGGTCTCCGAGCGGGCGATCCCCGGCCAGGTGATCGTCTCCGGCGACGGCCGCCGGTTCACCAACGAGGCCGCGCCGTACGTGAACTTCGTGCACGCGCAGCTGGCGGGCAAGCACCTGCCGGCCTGGTGCGTGATGGACGCCCGCGCCCGCGCTCGCTACCCCTTCGCCCAGGTGCTGCCCGGCCGGCCGTTCCCGGCGGCGTTCTACGAGGCCGGCATCGTGCACCGGGCGGCCACGCTGCGGGAGCTGGCCGGGTCCATCGGGGTGCCGCCGGACGCCCTGGTCGAGACCGTGGAGAGGTTCAACGGCTTCGCCCGCACCGGGGTGGACGAGGACTTCGGCCGAGGCGAGTCGGCGTACGACCGCTACTACGGCGACCCGCGGCTGGCGAACCCCAACCTCGACGTCATCGACAGGGCGCCGTTCTACGCGGTGCGCATCGAGGTGGGCGACCTCGGCACCAAGGGCGGCCTTGTGTGCGACGAGCACGGACGCGTGCTGCGCGACGACCGCTCGGTCGTCGACGGGCTGTACGCCACCGGCAACACGACCGCATCGGTGATGGGCAACGAGTACGCCGGGCCGGGGGCCACGATCGGGCCGTCGATCGTGTTCGGCTACCTCGCGGCCCGGCACGCTTCCCGGTGAGTGGGAAGCCCGTGTCGCGGGCGCGGGCCCGGTGCGAGCGTACGAGCCATGTCCGACCCCCGCACCCGCATCCCACCGCAGCTGGCCGCCGTCGAGGAGCACGCCGAGGAGATCGCGGCGCTCGGCGCCGCCAACGAGGAGCTCGGCAGGCTGCACGACCGATCCGCGAAGCTGCTGCGCGACACCGGCGTCATCAAGATGCTCCAGCCTGCGGAGCACGGCGGCGCCGAGGCGCACCCGCGCGAGTTCGCCGAGACGGTGATGCGGCTGGCCAGCCTGGACGGCTCCACCGGCTGGGTCGCCGGCATCGTCGGCGTCCACCCCTGGGAGATGGCGCTCGTCGACCCGCGCGTGCAGGAGGAGATCTGGCGCGAGGACCACGACGTCTGGATCGCGTCGCCGTACGCCCCGATGGGGGTGCTGCGGCCGGTCGACGGGGGCTACGTGTTCAACGGTCGCTGGCAGTTCTCCTCCGGCACCGACCACTGCGACTGGATCTTCCTGGGCGCCTTCCTCGGTGACGCCGAGGGTGCCGTGGTCGCCCCGCCACAGAGCTATCACGTGATCCTGCCCCGCTCCGACTACACGATCGTCGAGGACACCTGGGACGTCGTGGGCCTGCGTGGCACGGGCTCCAAGGACATCCTCGTCCAGGACGCCTTCATCCCCGACCACCGCGCGGTGCCCTTCTCGACGATGGTCGACGGCTCCGCGCTGGCGGCGTCCGGCCGCACCAACCCGACGTACGGGGTGCCGTTCACGACGATCTTCCCGCTCGGCATCACCTCCGCGGTGATCGGGATCGCGGAGGGCGCTCTGGCCGCGCACCTGGACTACCAGCGCGAGCGGGTCCAGATCACCGGCACGAAGGTGAAGGACGATCCGTACGTGCTCTACGCCATCTCCGCGGCCGCCGAGGAGATCAAGGCCGCGCGCACCGCGCTGCTCGACAACGTCACCCGCTTCTACGACATCGCCGCGTCCGGCGGCGAGGTGAGCCTGGCCGAGCGCGCCGCGTCTCGCCGTACCCAGGTCGCGGCCGCGTGGCGCGCCGTCCGGGCGATGGACGAGGTCGTCGCCCGTAGCGGCGGCAACGGGCTGCGGATGGACAACCCGATCCAGCGGTTCTGGCGGGACGGGCACATGGGCCTCGCGCACGCCATCCACGTGCCCGGCTCGGTCTACCACGCCACGGCGCTGCTCGACCTCGACGTCACGCCGCCGCCCGGCCCCATGCTCTCGATGATCTGACCCGCGACCCGATCGGAAGGATCGACATGACCCACCTCCGCGGACTCGGCTACCTCCGGGTCCAGACCCAGGACGTCGCGCGCTGGCGCGAGCTCACCGTCGAGTGCCTCGGCCTCGTCGAGACCACCGGGCCCGTGGAGGGCGGCCTCTACCTGCGCATGGACGAGCGGGAGGCCCGGCTCGTCGTACTGCCCGGCGACGTCGACGAGGTGCTGGCCGTCGGGTGGGAGGTCCGCGACCAGTTCGGGCTCGCGGCCGTCGCCCGCGCGGTCGAGGCGGCGGGGGGCGGCGTCAAGGAGCTCTCCCTGGCGGAGTGCGCCGAGCGGCGCGTCGAGGCCGGCATCCGGTTCGACGACCCCGCCGGCACGCCGGTCGAGGTGTTCTACGCACCCGTGCTCGACCACGACCCGGTGCGCACGAAGTGGATGCAGCGCTTCGTGACCGGCGACCAGGGGATGGGCCACGTCGTGCTCCCGACCACGGCCTTCGACGACAGCTACGACTTCTACTGCGAGGTGCTGGGCTTCCTGCCGCGAGGCGCGATCAAGGTCGGGCAGCCCGACCCGTCAGGACCGCAGCGGCGGGTGCGCTTCCTCGGCGTCAACGAGCGGCACCACAGCCTCGCGCTGTGCCCGGCTCCGCACGGCGAGGCGCCCGGCCTGGTGCACCTGATGATGGAGGTCGACTCCCTCGACGCCGTGGGCCGCGCGCTCGACGAGATCGGCCGCCGCGGCTTCTCGATCTCCTCCACCCTCGGCCGGCACACCAACGACAAGATGGTGTCGTTCTACGTGAGGGCGCCCGGCGGCTGGGACATCGAGTACGGATACGACGGCGTGCACGTCGACGAGGCCTACTACACCGCCGAGGAGATCACCCGCGACTCCTACTGGGGCCACGACTGGTCCGGCTCCGAGCCCCTCGCTGCCTTCACGCCTCCTCGGACAGGTGAAGGTCGATGAACGCGATGGTGTCGCCGTCGAGGACGTAGCGGTCGTGCTCGGCGAAGCCGTGGGCGAGGGCGAACGCGAGGCCGTCGGCGTTCGACGCGAGCACGACGGTCTCGATCCGTCGCGCACCCCGTAGTCGCGCCTCGGCGAGCTCGGCCCGCAGGTACGCCGTGCCGTGCCCGTGGCGCCGATGCTCCGGCAGGATCCGGACGATCACGGTCGCGACGCCGTCGGGCTCGTGAGGTGGCCTGACGGTGGCGTTGCCGACCAGGCGACCGTCCACGTAGGCCAGCGTGAGCCGGTTGCGGGTCGACCGCTCGGCGACGTCGTCGGCCGACAGCGGGTGCGTCGGGATGATCGCGTTGTGGATCGCTCGCCAGTCCTCCAGCAACGGACCGGTCGCGACGACGATGTCGAGGTCGGCGTTGGACACGCGGCCCAGTCTGCCCGGAAGCCTGCGGGTGGTCAGGGACTACCGCGACGGGAGCAGTCGCGTCATCGCCTCGTGGGCGCCGAGGACGAGGCGGGCGCGGTCGGGGCCGACCCGCTTCTCGACGGCGGGGGCGTTGCCGCCGGCGATCCGAATCGGGCCGCCGGCGAGGTGCGCGAGCCCCTCGGCGGCGACGTCGGCCGGTTCGGCGACCCGGAGTCCGGGGGCGTCGAAGTTCAGCCCGGCCCGCTCCATCGCGGGCGTGCGGGTCACGCCGAGCACGAGCTCGAGCACGTCGACGCCGCGGTCGCGCAGCTCCAGCCACAGGCTCTCGGCGAAGATCCGGCCGAAGGCCTTCACGCCGCCGTACACGCTCTGGCGGGCCGAGCCCAGGTAGCCGGCCATCGAGCCGACCAGCAGGATGCCGCCGCGCCCGCGGTCGGCCATCGCGGCGCCGAAGTGGTGCACGAGGGCGAGCGGCGTCGTGACGTTGAGGTCGATGACGCCCTGGAAGCCCTCCAGGGTGCCGCCGAGGAACTCGTGGCCGTGGCTGTTGGCCCCGGCGTTGTAGACGAGGAGGCCGACCTCGACGTCCGAGCAGGCCTCGACGATCGCGTCGACGGAGGAGCGCTCGGTGAGGTCGAGGGCGAGCGTGCGCACCTCGACGCCGTGTCGTCGTACGGCGTCCGCGGTCTCGGCCAGCGGCCCCGGCTTGCGCGCCACGAGCACCAGGTGGAACCCGTCGGCCGCGAGCTGCTCGGCGAACTCCGCCCCGACACCCTCGGAGCCACCCGCGACCACGGCCCAGGGTCCGTAGCGCTCGACGTCGGTCATCGCGTCCTCACCCTCATCGTGTCGGTGTAGCCGAGCGGGTCCTCCTCGTGCCCGTCGGCCGCCGCCGGGTTGACCGGCGTCGGCTCGCCGGACTGGAGGTGCACGACCCCCAGCACCGCGGCCTCGCGGATCGACTCCTGGAGCGCCTGGCAGCCGGCGAACGTCGCGCCGTTCGGGCCCGGCCGGGGCGCGGCGGCGCGGTGCTCGAGGCACGCGGCGACCGCGTCGGCGCGCCACTGGATGCTGGTCTGCTCCCAGCTCGCCTTGCGCACCTCGACGCGGGCCGCGCAGGTGCCGCAGGTGACCGGCTCCATCGGCCAGTCGTCGAGCCGTACGTCGGGGCGGGGCGTCATCGCACCGGCTGGCTCTGCGAGCCGGACGCCGTACGCCGGGCCAGGTTGGCCTCGACCTCGTGCTGCCACGCCTCGGTGGGCTTCGTGGTGTCGATCTCGAACTCGAAGCGCTCGGTCATCTCCGGCGTCACGTCAGCGACGTCGACGTAGAACTGCTCGTACCACCGGCGCAGCTGGTAGACGGGTCCGTCCTCCTCGCACAGCAGCGGGTTGTCGATCCGGGCCTTGTTGCGCCAGATGGCGACGTCCTGCTCGAAGCCGAGGCGGATGAAGTCGCCCATCTTCCGGGCCATCGCGGTCGACGCCTCGTCGTCGAGGCCGGGCAGCTTCCGCACGATCACGCCGTACTGGAGCACGAACGAGTCCGCGTCGATCGGGTAGTGGCAGTTGATCAGCACGCTCGGCACGTCGGTGCCGTCGGAGTAGTGGTAGACGAGGTCGTCGATCATGAACGACGGCCCGTGGTAGCTGGCGACGGAGCTGTTGCCGTTCGCGTGCGGCGTCCCGGTGCCCGAGGAGGGCCGGGCCACGTCGTCGCGGCCCACGCCGTTCATGAACTGGGTAGCGGTGTGCCCCTCGAAGACGTTCTTGAAGTACGTCGGGAAGGAGAAGTGGACGTAGAAGAAGTGCGCCATGTCCACCACGTTGTCGACGATCTCGCGGCAGTTGGCGCCCTGGATGACCGTGGAGTACCAGACCCAGTCGGTCCACTCCGGGTCGGTCGCCCCGGCGATCCGCGGGATGGTGACGTCGGCGGGAGGCGGGTTGCCCTCCGGGTCGTTCCAGACGAAGAGCATCCCGTCCTGCACCAGCGTCGGCCAGGCCTGCGTGCGGGCGCGCAGCGGGACCCGCCGCGCGTAGGGGATCATCTTGCACCGGCCGTCGCCGCCCCACCGCCAGTCGTGGAACGGGCAGGCGATCTCGTTGCCCTTCACCGTGCCCTGGGAGAGGTCGCCGCCCATGTGCCGGCAGTAGCCGTCGAGCACGTTGACCCGGCCGTCGTCCCCGGCGAAGACCACCAGCTTGGTGCCGAAGGCGTTGACCTGGTGCGGCTCGCCGTCGGCGAAGTCCTTCTCCAGGCCGAGGCAGTGCCAGCCCCGCGCGAACCGGGTCGGGGCCGCCTCGGCCTCGATGCTCCGGACCTCGGTGTCGTCTGCGCTGCCCATGCTCATCCCTCTCCTCCGAAGGCCGGCCAGTGCCGGCTGATCGATTTCGCGAGTCTCCGCGCGGGCCGTCGCGCCGCGCAGGCAGGAGTCCCACTGACCGGAAGACCCGGGCGCCCGCCGGGGCCGCTCGCGGATCCTGTCGGCATGTCTCCCGCCCCCGTCCTGGACCGCGTGCAGGACCTGCTGCCGGGCATCGCCGCGCGGGCGCAGGCGACCGACGAGGCCCGCGTGGTGCCCGCGCGCACCATCGCCGAGCTGCGGGACGCCGGGGTGTTCCGGATGCTCCAGCCCGCGCGCCTGGGCGGGCTCGAGTCCGACCCGGTCGAATACTTCCGCGTGGTGCGCGCGGTCTCCGGGGCGTGCGGCTCGACGGGCTGGGTGACCGGCGTGGTCGGCGTGCACCCGTGGCAGGTGGCGCTCTTCCCGGACGCCGCGCAGCAGGACGTCTGGGGTGCCGACCCCGACGTGCTGATCTCCTCGGCGTACGCGCCCGTCGGGCGGCTGGTGGCCGTCGACGGCGGGTTCGAGCTGAGCGGCCGGTGGGGCTTCTCGTCGGGGTGCGACCACGTCGGCTGGGCGCTGATCGGGGCGATGCGCTCCGGGGACGACGGACGCCCCGTCGACTTCGTGACCTGCCTCGTGCCGCGGAGCGACTTCGAGGTCCTCGACGTCTGGGACCCGGTCGGCCTGCGCGGTACAGGGAGCAACGACCTCGTCGTGGATGGCGCGTTCGTGCCGGCGCACCGCGTCCTGCGCAACTACGAGCACTCCCAGCTGCGCGGCCCCGGCCAGGAGGTCAACCCCGGGCCGCTCTACCGGCTGCCGTTCGGCGCCATCTTCACCTCCGCGATCGCCACGCCCGTCGTCGGCGCGGTCGCCGGCTGCTACGAGGCGTACGTCGCTGCGATGCGCGACCGGATCCGGCTCAGCCTCGGTGGCGGGCGGTTCGCCGAGGACCAGTTCGCGCAGGTGGCCGTGGCCCGGGCCGCGTCCGAGATCGACGCCGCGGTGCTCCAGATGGAGCGCAACATCGCCGAGCTCTACGCCGACGCGGTCGAGGGCAGGGAGATCCCCGCCGAGCTTCGGCTGCGCACCCGCCGCGACCAGGTGCGGGGCACCGAGCGCGCCCTCGAGGCGGTCGACATCCTCTTCAAGACCGCGGGCGGCAGCTCGCTGGCCCGGGGCAACCCGATCGAGCGGGCGTGGCGGGACGCCCACGCCGGCTCGGTGCACGTGGCCAACGACGTCGAGCGGACCCTGGCGCTCTACGGCAAGGGCGTCTTCGGGCTGACCGTCGAGGACACCCTGGTCTGAGCCCGGCCGTCCCGCTCACCGGTAGCCTCCTGCGCGCGGGCCCGCCGTACGGACCACCATCGACCCCAGGGCCGCGTTGTGAGGGAGACGACCACGTGCCGAGGATCGGGACCGGACGCGAGCCGGCCGAGCCGAGCTCGCCGGAGCAGCGGGAGCGCTACGTGCGCATCCTGCGCGCCGCCGTACAGCAGGGCAGCGAGCTGCCGCTGGAGCGGGTGCAGATGCTGGACGTCGCCCGCCTGGCCGGCGTGGCCATCGCGACCCTCTACCGGTACTTCCCGTCCAAGCAGCACCTCTTCACCGCCGTGATGCAGGCCCAGGTCGAGCGCCTGGACGAGACCACCCCGGACCGGCGCGACGACCAGGCGCCCGACGCGGCGATCGCGGACGTCCTCGTCGCCGCCGGCGACGGCCTGCTGGACCGGCCCCTCCTCGCCCAGTCGATGCTCCAGTCCAACAACGCGATGGTCGCGGCCAACGCCGCCTCCGTGACGAGCCCGTTCGCCGACCTGCTGCTGCGTGCGGGTGGCGTGACCGAGCCCGCGGAGCACGACGTCCGGCTGATCCGGCTCGTCGAGCAGGCGTGGTACGGCATCGTCATCTCCGCCCTCAACGGCCACATCGACCGCGCCCAGGCCGCCGAGGACACGCGCTTCGTCTGCGGCCGCCTGCTCGGCGACCTGGGCCACGGCTGAGCCTCCCGGTCACCGGGAGCCGGCGAGCACCGGCCGGCCCGTCCGCGCCTAGCGTGCCCGCCATGCCTCGTCGCGTCGTCGTCACCGGTTCGTCCTCCGGCATCGGCCGGTCGCTCGCGCAGTCGTTGCGCGCCGACGGTGCGGAGGTCGTCGGCGTCGACCTCGCCGGCGCCGAGATCGACGCCGACCTCGCCACCGAGGACGGCCGGTCGGCCGTCGTCGACGCCGTCGGCGACCTCGGAGGTCTCGACGCCCTCGTGACCTGCGCGGGTACGTCGAACCCCTCGGCGCTGATGGTCCGGCTCAACTACTTCGGCAGCGTGCTGCTGGCCGACCGCCTCCGGCCGTTGCTCGCCGCGTCGTCCTCTCCCCGCGTGGCTCTGGTCGGGTCGATCTCGGGCACGCAGCCGACCGATGCCGGCCTCGTCGATGCCTGCCTGGCCGATGACGAGGCCGCCGGCGTCGACCGCGCGGACGAGCTCGTGCGGGCGGGCGACCCGCACCGCATCTACCCGTCGACGAAGTCGGCGCTCGCGCAGTGGGTCCGTCGTACGGCGGTGGCCCCGGGCTGGGCGGACGCCGGCATCGCGCTGAACGTCGTCGCGCCCGGGGTCGTGCTGACCCCGATGAGCGCGGGCCTCGTCGACGACCCGCGCATGCGGGCCGTCATGGACGCCGCCGTCCCGATGCCGCTGGGCGGGTACGCGCCGCCCGAGGCGGTCGCCCGGGTCCTCGCCTTCCTGGTGTCCCCGGAGACCACGCACCTCACCGGCCAGGTGCTCTACGTCGACGGCGGCGCCGAGGTCACCCTGCGGCCGGCCGACCGCTTCTGACCCGTGATCAGGGCCTGACGGCGGTGCGGATGACCTTGCCGGTGGCGTTGCGCGGCAGCGGCTGCTCCGTGATCCGCCAGTGCGCGGGGAGCTTGTAGTAGGCCAGCTGGCCGGTGAGGTGCTCACGCAGGTCGTCGGCGGTGAGTGCGTGGCCGGGCCTCGGCACCACGACCGCCGCCACCTCCTGGCCCAGGTCGTCGTGCGAAACGCCGACCACGACGACCTCCGCGACCCCGGCGTGCTCGGCGATCGCGCCCTCGACCTCGGCGGGGTAGACGTTCTCCCCGCCCCGGATGATGAGGTCCGAGCGTCGCGAGCTCAGGCGCACCCGGCCCTGCTCGTCCATGGTGCCGATGTCGCCGGTGTGCAGCCAGCGGTCGGCGCGGATCGCGGCATCGGTCGCCGCCGCGTCGTTCCAGTACTCGCGCATCACGTAGGAGCTGCGTACGCAGATCTCGCCCTCGGTGCCGGCGGCGACGGGGCCGCCGTCCAGGCCGCGGATTTCGACCTGCACGCCGTGGATCGGCCGGCCGAGGGTGCCCGGCGCCTCCTCGAGGTCCATCGGGGTCGCGACCGCGATCGCCGTCGACGACTCGGTGAGCCCGTAGGAGTCGACGAGCGCGCTCGCGAAGGGCAGCCCGTCGCGCAGGCGCTGCTTCAGCGCCGGGGAGGAGGGCGCCGAGGCGAGGGAGAAGGCGACGAGCGACGACGTGTCGTAGCGGGTCACGTCCGGGTGCTCGAGCAGCCGGGTCGCCATCGTCGGCACGGCACCCCAGTGGGTGACGCGCTCCTGCTCCACCAGCCGCAGCACCGCGTCGGCGTCGAAGGCGCCGATGTGGAGCACAGCCGCGCTGCCGGTGGCCAGCCGCGGTACGGCGAGGTTGTGCAGGCTGCCGATGTGGAAGAGCGGCATCGCCAGCAGGTAGCGGCGGTCGCGCGAGTCGGTCGGGTCGCCGAAGGCACGGGCCAGCGCGTCGTTCATCCGGTGGTACTCCACGACCGCGAGCAGGTTGCGGTGCGTGTGCACGGCGCCCTTCGGCCGGCCCGAGGTCCCGGACGTGAAGAGGATGACGGCCGGGTCGTCCTCGTCGACGTCGGCCGACGGCAGCGGCGCGTCGGGGTGCGCGGCCGTCAGCCGCGGCAGGTCCGCCTCGATCGAGAGCACCGGGACCTCGATCCCGGCCTGGTCCAGCTGCCGGCGGCGACGCTCGTCGGCGACCACGAGCACCGGAGAGGTGTGCTCGATGCCGTAGGCCAGCTCCCGGTCGCTCCACCAGGCGTTGACGCCCACCGCGACGGCGCCGATCGAGACGGTCGCCCAGAAGGTCGTGATCCAGGCCGGCGAGTTGGCCGCCGCGATGGCCACCCGGTCGCCGCGGCGTACGCCGAGGTCGGTCAGTGCCTGGGCCAGGGAGGCGACCCGGGCGGCGTGCTCCGCGAACGAGACCCGCTCGGTGGCGGTGACCAGGTAGTCGCGGTCGCCGTGCTCGATCGACGCGGCGACCAGCTCGTGCAGCGCACGGTGGCGGTGCGCGAACACCGGGAGCCGGGCGCCCAGGACGTCGTCCTCGACCAGCTCGAAGCGGCCGCCGGGACCGGTCAGGCTGCCGAGCACGGCCGCGGCGGCGGCCCGGGGGTCGGTCACGGTGGTGTTCATCTGGCTCCTCGGGTGGTCCGGGCGGCTGGCGCCATCAGTCTCCGCCGTCCGCCCGCGCCCGGACCGACCGACCTCCCGCTGACCGGGACGGCCCCCGCGGGTGCCGCCGGTGCCTCGCGGATGATCGCCGCGACCGAGCCGCCCGGGCGGCCACGCGACGCAGGAGGACGACCGACATGGGCACGCTGGACGGGCAGGTGGCGATCGTGACCGGCGCCGGGCAGGGCGTCGGCCAGGGCATCGCCCTCGCCCTCGCGGGCGAGGGCTGCGCGGTCGCGGTGCTCGGCCGTACGGCGGGCAAGCTCGAGTCGACCTGCGCGCGGCTGCGCGAGCTCGGGGTCAAGGCCGAGCCGTTCGCCTGCGACGTCGCCGACACCGACGCCGTGCCGGAGGTCGTCGCCGCCGTCGTCGACACGTTCGGCCGCCTCGACGTCCTCGTCAACAACGCCTACGCGGGAGCCTTCGGCCCGCTGCTGTCCCTGAGCGACCGCGCCTTCCGCAAGGGGTTCGAGACCGCGCCGTTCGCCGCCTTCGCGTTCATGAAGGCCTGCCACCCGCACCTGGAGGAGACCGGTGGCTCGATCGTCAACCTGGTCACCTCGGCGATGGTGCGCTGGGACGCGACGTCGTACGGCGCCTACGCGGCGTCGAAGCAGGCGTTGCGCGCGCTCACCCGGACCGCGGCGGTGGAGTGGGCGAGCGACGGGATCCGCGCGAACTCCATCGCGCCCCACGCGATGACGCCGGCGCTCCAGCACTGGGCGGAGAGCAACCCCGAGGAGGCCGCGGAGTTCGTCGCGACGATCCCGATGGGGCGGATCGGGGATCCCGAGGCGGACATCGGCCGCGCCGTCGTGGCGCTCGTCGGGCCCGACCTGCGCTACCTGACCGGTGCGACGATCCCCCTCGACGGCGGCCAGGCGTTCTTCGGCTGAGCCGCAGGACAGGTCTCCCACTGAGCGGGAGACGGGCACCCGGATGAGACGGCGATCACCCTTGACTGTCCACGCCTCCCGGCCTCGGGGGCAGCGAGTGCGGGCCACCCGGCCCCCCACGAAGGGACACCTCAGATGATGCGACGACGCAGGTACCGGGCGGGCGGCGTGGCCGTCGCCCTCGGCCTGGCGCTGCTGGCGACGGGCTGCTCGGCCGCCGAGGGCGACGGGGAGAAGAGCTCGACGGAGGTCGCCGAGATCACCCTCCGCGAGGGCTACATCAACGGCGGCGACGCCGCCGACGGCGACCCGGTGGAGGGCGGCACCCTCAACATCAGCGACTACTCCGAGGCGCGCAGCCTCGACCCGAGCGTGACCGTGGCGCACGGCAGCTCCGGCGGCAACGCACTCGCCGCCGTCTACGACCTGCTGGTCCGCTACAACCCCGAGTCGGGGGAGTTCGAGCCCTGGATGGCGGAGTCGATCGAGAGCAACGACGACCACACCGAGTGGACGCTCGTCCTGAAGGACGACGTGACGTTCTCCGACGGGTCGCCCGTCGACGCGGCCGCGGTGCTCGGCAGCATCGGCTACTACATGAAGAACGGCGGGTCGGACGCCGGCATGCTGGCGACGTTCGTCAAGGGCATGGAGCCGGTGGACGAGCGGACCGTGAAGTTCAGCCTCACCCAGCCGTGGACGACCTTCCCGTACATGCTGGCCCGTGGTGCGGGCATGGTGATGGCTCCGGCGGCGTACTCCGGCGACGAGTTCGAGCCCATCGGGGCCGGGCCCTTCGTGCTCGAGGACTACGCGCCCGCGGAGGAGCTCGTGCTGGCCAAGCGCGACGACTACTGGAACGGGTCGCCGCACCTGGACGAGGTGCGCTTCACCTGGGTCGACAGCGACGACGCGCGTCGCGACGTGCTCGACAACGGCCAGTCCGACCTGGTGCACGTGCGCTCGGCGGTCCCGGTCACCGAGCTCGCCGCCGACCACGCCGGCTACGTGAACATGTCGAACCTCGGCGAGGTCGTCATGATCAACAACCGTGAGGACCGGCCGGGCGCGGACCCGCGGGTGCGCGAGGCGATCGCGCTGGCGATCGACGTGGCGGCGTACTACCAGCGCACGGCCGACGGCAAGGGGCTGCCGTCGAAGAAGGTCTACGGCGAGAGCTCGCGCTGGTACGACGACGCGGTCGAGCCGATCGCCGACGACGTCGAGAAGGCCAAGGCCCTGGTCGAGGAGGCGAAGGCCGACGGGTTCGACGGGTCGATCAACTACGTCGGCAACTCGAGCGCCAGCGGCCGCACCCAGGCGCTCACCCTCCAGGCGATGCTGGAGAGCGTCGGGTTCACCGTCGAGAGCGAGCTGCTGCGCAGCGTCGCCGACCAGATCGAGCGGCTGTACGTCACCCACGACTTCGACGTCGCCCGGTCCGGTGCGTCCTCGACGGAGATGGGCCCGTTCGAGGGGCTCTTCGCGGTGCTGTCCTCGAAGTCGTACCTGAACTCCGCCGGCTACGCGAACCCGAAGATGGACGCGCTGCTCGACGAGCTCCAGGGCGCGCCCGACGACGAGACGCGGGCGGCGACCCTGGCGAAGATCGAGAAGCTGTTCGTGGCCGACGTGCCGGTGGCGCCGCTCGGGGCGACCGCGGGCCTCTACGCCTGGCAGGGCGGCGTCCACGGGGTGTCGGTCTCGGCTGACCAGCTGATGCTGCTCGGCGGGGCCTGGAAGCAGGACTGACGCAGGTGGGAGAGCACATGGACGCGATCGGGACCGCCGCGGCGATCCGCGCAGGGACGACCTCGGCGCGGGAGGTGGTCGAGGCCGCCATCGCCCGGATCGAGAAGCACGACCCCGAGCTCAACGCGGTGGTCGGCCGGCGGTTCGAGGCGGCCCTCGACGAGGTGGCGGCCGGGCTGCCCGACGGTCCGCTGCGGGGCGTCCCGGTGCTGGTCAAGGACCTGAACGCCGACGTGGCCGGGCTGCCGAGCACCCGCGGCAGCCGGCTGTGGGCCGACAACGTCGCCGAGCGGGACAGCGAGCTCGTCGCGCGCTACCGCCGGGCCGGGATGGTGGTGCTGGGCACCACCAACACCCCGGAGCTCGGCAAGAACGCGAGCACCGAGCCGCTGCTCTTCGGCCCGGCCCGCAACCCGTGGGCACCCGGCCGGTCGCCGGGTGGCTCCAGCGGCGGGTCGGCGGCGGCCGTGGCGGCCGGGATGGTCCCGGTCGCGCACGGCAACGACGGCGGCGGCTCGATCCGGATCCCGGCCTCCATGTGCGGGCTGTTCGGGCTCAAGCCGAGCCGGGGACGGGTCTCGCCGTACCCCTACGCGAACCTGCTCGCGTCGCCGGTCAGCATCAACCACGCCCTGACCACGTCGGTGCGCGACAGTGCCCTCCTGCTCGACGTCGTCGCCGGCCCCGTGCCCGGGGACGCGTACGGCGCGCCGGGCGGCTCGTTCCTCGACGAGGTCGGGTGCGACCCGGGTCGGCTGCGCGTCGGCGTGACGACCACCCTGCCCGTCGACCTCCCGACGCACCCCGACTGCGTGGCCGCCGTCGAGCGCGCCCGCGCCGTGTGCGAGCGCCTCGGCCACGAGGTCGTCGAGGTCACGCTCGAGTACGACGCCCCGGCCGCCATGGCGGCGTGCGGCATGGTGATGGGCGCCTCCCTCGTGACCGCGGTCGACACGCGCCTGGCCGAGCTCGGCAGGCCGCTGGCCGACGACGACCTCGAGCCGTTCACCCGCGTGCTGCTCGATCACTACCGCTCCTCGACCGCCGCCGAGCTGTCGGCCGCGCTCCAGGTCGCGGAGGAGACCGGGTGGCGGGTGGGGGCGGCGTTCCGCGAGGTCGACGTGCTGCTGATGCCGGTGCTCTCCCAGCCCGCCCCGGTCCTGGGCACCCTGGACACGACCCGCCCCGAGGTGATGTACGAGGTCGGGACGGTCTACTCGTTCTTCACCTCGCTCTTCAACGTCACCGGGCAGCCGGCGATGTCGGTGCCGTTCGGCACCGACGACACCGGGGTCCCGGTCGGGGCGCAGTTCGTGGCCGACCTCGGGCAGGAGGGGCTGCTCCTCCGGCTGGCCGCCCAGCTCGAGCAGGCCGCGCCCTGGCCGCGCCACGCCCCCGGCTTCGGCGACTGAGGTGACGCGGTGACCGTCGCCCTCGTCGCGGCGGTCGCCGTGTGCGGCCTGGCCGCGGCCGCGCAGGCGGTCACCGGATTCGGCTTCGCCCTCGTGGCGGTCCCGCTCCTCGCCCTCGTCGTCGGGCCGGTCGACGCGGTCGTCGCGACCACCCTGGCCGGGCTGGTCCTCACGACCTGGTCGGCCCGCGCCGAGCGGCGGTACGTCGCCGTCGGCCCGGCGACGCGGATGCTCGTCGGGGGCGTGCTCGGCCTGCCGCTGGGGCTCGTCGCCCTCGACCGCCTCGACGCCGACGCCCTGCACGTGCTGATCGCCGTCACCGTCGGGGTGCTCGCCGTCGTGCGCATGCTCGGGCTCTCGGCGCCGGCCGGCCCCCGGGCGCAGTGGGCGGCGGGCGGGGCGAGCGGTGCGCTGCTGGCGTCGACCGGGATGAACGGCCCGCCCCTGGTGCTCGTCCTGGACGGCAGCGGCCTCTCGCCGCGGCGGCTGCGCGCCACCCTCCAGGCGGTCTTCTGGAGCCAGGACCTGGTCGCCGTGGCGGCGTTCACCGCCCTCGGGCTGGTCGGCGGTCGCGTGCTCGTGGTCGCCGCGGCGGGCGCGCTCGCCGTACCCCTGGGGTGGCGGCTCGGCGACCTGGTGTTCGCCCGCGTGCCCGCCGAGCGCTTCCGCACCGTCCTGCTCGGCTCCCTGGTCCTCGCCGCTGCGGCGTCCCTGGGGAGCGTGCTGGCCTGACCACGCCCTCCCGGTCACCGGGATGCATCCGGGCGGCGCCGGACCCGGGCTGCCTAGCGTGCGCCGGTGACCGTGACAGCACCCGACGTCCTCAGCCCGGCGACCCTCGGCCCGGTGCGACTGCGCAACCGGATCATCAAGGCGGCGACGTACGAGGGGCTCAGCCACCGCGGCCTCGTCACGCGGGACCTGGTCGACTTCCACGTGGGCTACGCCCGCGGCGGGGTCGGGATGACGACCGTCGCCTACTGCGCGGTCGCGAAGGAGGGCCGGACCGACCGGCACCAGGTCCACTGGCAGGACGAGGCGCTGCCCGGCCTGCGGCGGCTCACCGAGGCGGTGCACGCCGAGGGCGCGGCGGTCTCCGCCCAGATCGGCCACGGCGGCCCGGTCGCGAACCCGAAGGCCAACGGCCTGCCGGCACTCGCGCCCAGCAAGCACTTCCACAGGACGACCATGAGCTACGCGCAGCCGATCGACCGGGCCGGCATCGCCCGCGTCGTCGAGGCCCACGCCGAGGCCGCGCGGCGCGCGATCGACTGCGGCTTCGACGCGATCGAGGTGCACCTCGGCCACAACTACCTGATCAGCAGCTTCCTCAGCCCGCGGCTGAACCACCGCGACGACACGTACGGCGGGTCCCTGGAGAACCGGGCGCGGTTCGCGCGCGAGACCCTGCGGGCGGTGCGCGAGGCGGTGGGCGATCGGATCGCGATCGTCGTGAAGATGAACATGGACGACGGCGTGCCCGGCGGCTTCTGGCTCGACGAGGCGATTCCGGTGGCCCAGTGGCTCGAGGCCGACGGCTCCTGCGACGTGCTGGAGATGACCGCCGGCAGCTCGTTGCTGAACCCGATGTACCTCTTCAAGGGAGAGGCGCCGATCGAGGAGTTCGCGGCGGTCATGCCGCAGCCGCTGCGGCTCGGCGTCCGGCTGGTCGGGAAGCGGTTCATCCGCGAGTACCCCTACCGCGACACGTTCCTGCTGGAGGACGCGCGGCAGATCCGGTCCGCGGTCTCGCTGCCGATGGTGCTGCTCGGCGGCGTCACGGACCGGGCGTCGATGGACGTCGCCATGGCCGAGGGCTTCCAGTACGTCGCGATGGCCCGGGCCCTGCTGCGCGAGCCGGACCTCGTCGACCGGATCGCGAAGGACGCGACCACGCCCTCGCTGTGCATCCACTGCAACAAGTGCATGCCCACCAACTTCACCGGCACCCGGTGCGTGCTCGTGGACCGCACCACGACCCGGCGCGAGACGTGGGGCACGCCGGACGGCTACGTCTCCTGACCCGTAGTTAGGACGGATCGTCATATTCCGTTCAGGCATAACTCGGGCTAGGTTCGGGGCATGCTGACGGTGACACCGGGAGAGACCACGCCGCTGGTCGTCGGGCACGAGGGCCGGCGCTACACGATGACCGACTACGTCGGGCGCCACGGCGGCGAGCGCGACCGGGCCGGCGGCCCCGACGGCCGCCAGGCCTACCTCGTCCACCAGCAGGCGCCGGAGCTGCGGGCGCACTTCCACGAGGTCGACCAGTTCCAGGTCGTGCTCGACGGCGAGGGCACCCTCGGGCGCGACCGCGCGGTCCGCGGCGTCGTCCACTACACCGACGCCTTCACCAGCTACGGGCCGATCCGTACCGACCCGGCCGTCGGCCTGGCCTACTTCACCCTGCGCCGGCGGGCCGACGTCGGCATCCACTACATGCCGGACGAGCGGGAGCTCCGGCGCCGGATGGCCGCCGTGGCCGGCGAGCACTTCACGATCGAGCTCGACTCCGACGCCCTGCAGGAGGGCCGCCTGCACGAGGTGGCCGGCACCCGCCGCGGCGCCCGCGCGTACGGCGTCCGCCTGTCCGCCGGGACGCGGCTCGCCCCGACCGGCGCGGGCGACGGCTACCTCGTCGTGCTGGCCGGCGCGCTGTCCCTCGACGGGGCGGAGCTGCCGGCGGGCAGCCTGGTCGGGTTCGACCGCCTCGACGAGCTCGCCGGGCTGGCCGGGCTGGCCGGCGTGGACGACGGGCTCGCCACCATCGTCACGTTTCCGGCCAGCGGGAGCGACGGCCCACGAGCGCCATCGGTTGCCTAGGTTCCGAGGACCACCCAGTCCCAGGAGGCCCCGTGTCCACCGCCGTCGTCGTCGATGCCGCCCGTACGCCGTTCGGGCGTCGCGGCGGCACCCTGTCCGCGCTGCACCCGGTCGAGCTGCTCGGCCACGCCCAGCGGGCCGTCCTGGAGCGAGCGGGCGTCGAGCCGAGCGCCGTCGGCGAGGTCGTCGGCGGCTGCGTGACCCAGGCCGGCGAGCAGTCCGGCAACGTCACGCGCACCGCGTGGCTGCACGCCGGACTGCCTGAGAGCATCCCCGCCACCACGATCGACGTGCAGTGCGCCTCCGGCCAGCAGGCCGTGCACCTGCTTTCGGCGCAGATCACTGCCGGCGCCATCGACGTCGGCCTCGCCTGCGGCGTCGAGGTGATGTCGCGCGTGCCACTGCTCGCCAACGTCGGCGAGGGCGCGCCGTACGGCCGTCCCCGCCCGGAGTCGTGGGCGATCGACCTGCCGACCCAGTACGTCGCGGCCGAGCGGATCGCCGAGCGCCGCGGCTTCACCCGCGAGCAGGTCGACGCGTTCGGCCTGCGCTCCCAGCAGCGCGCCCGCACCGCGTGGGACGAGGGCAGGCTGGACCGGCAGGTGCTCCCCGTGAAGCTCCCCGACGGCACCGTGGTCGAGCGCGACGAGGGCCTGCGCGAGACGAGCGCCGAGGCGCTCGCCGGCCTGCGGCCGGTCGTCGAGGGCGGCCTGCACACCGCGGGCACGGCCTCGCAGATCTCCGACGGGGCGACGGCGGCCGTGCTCATGTCCGAGCGGAAGGCCCGGGACCTCGGGCTCCGGCCGCGCGCCCGCATCCGCCACCAGGTGCTGGTGGGCGGCGAGACCCGCTACCTGCTCGACGGGCCGATCCGCGCGGCCGACGCGATCCTCGCGCGCTCCGGGCTGTCGGTGGCCGACATCGACCTCTTCGAGGTCAACGAGGCGTTCGCGTCGGTCGCGATGTCCTTCGCCCAGGTGCACGGCGTGCCGGACGACAGGCTCAACGTCAACGGCGGCGCGATCGCGCTCGGCCACCCGGTCGGGGCCACCGGCGTACGCCTGCTCGCGACGATCGTCGACGAGCTGGAGCGCACCGATGGGCACTACGGCCTGATCGCCACCTGCGCCGGTGGCGCGCTGGCCGTCGGGACCCTGGTGGAGCGGCTGTGACGGCCGTGATCGAGACCGCGGACCCGGCCGAGGTGCCGGGCCTGGCGGCCCTGACGGACGAGGTGCGGGCCCTGGTGCTCGCGGCCGGGACCACGGAGGTCGCTGATGCCGACCTCCCGGAGATCGCCGGTCTCGTCGCGGACCTGCGTGCCCGGCTGATGTCGCGCAGCCGGGCACGCATGGTCCGGGCGCCGTTCGAGGGACCGATCCGCGCGCGGGAGGCCGGGGAGCCCTATCGGCTCTCCGCCTTCAACCCGTTCGGCGTCCCGCTGGTCGTCCGCTTCGACGCGGACGGCGACGGCGCGATCGCCGAGCTCACGGCCGACGCCCGCCACGAGGGCCCGCGCGACCACCTGCACGGTGGCGTCTCCTCGTGGCTGATGGACTGCATGCTCGGCATCCTCATCCAGGCCCGCGGCCGCCGCGGGGTCACCGCGAAGCTGGACATGCGCTACCTCCGGCGTACGCCGCTCGACGCGCCGCTGCTCCTCGGCTCGCGGATCACGAAGGTCGACGGCCGCAAGGTGTGGGCCGAGGGCTGGATCGAGCACGACGGCGAGCGCACGGTCGTCGCGGAGGGGCTCTTCATCGAGGTGGAGGCCGATGTCCGCTGACGAGGCGGAGAACCGCGAGGCCTGGCAGCCGCTGCTGGCGGACCTCGAGGCCCGGCGCGCCCGCGGCCGCGCGATGGGCGGTGAGGAGAAGCTCGCCCGCCGCCGTACGCCGGGCCGGCTCGACGCCCGCGCCCGGATCGCCGCGATCTGCGACCCGGGCAGCTTCTCCGAGATCGGCGTGCTCGCCGGCGACGGCGAGACGCCCGCCGACGCGTTCGTCGCCGGCCTCGGCCTGGTCGACGGCCGACCGGTGTACGTGGGCAGCGAGGACGTCACCGTCGCCGGCGGCTCGATCGGCACGGCCGGCGCGACCAAGCGCGCGCGGCTGCTGGCCCTGGCCCTCCAGGAGCGGGCGCCGGCGGTGCTCGTGCTCGAGGGCGCCGGCCACCGCGCGACCAACTCGCTGACCCCGCACCGGCCCGCGCCCAACGACCTCCAGGCCCTCGCAGACCTGGCCGGGCTGGTGCCCGTGGTGGTGCTGGTCGCCGGGCCGTCGGCCGGGCACAGCGCGCTCGCCGCCCCGCTCGCCGACCACGTGGTCCTCGTCGAGCCGCACGGCTGCCTCTTCGCCGCCGGCCCGCCGCTCGTGGCCGCCGCAACGGGGGAGCGCACCACCAAGGAGCAGCTCGGCGGCGCCGACGTGCACGCCGTCGCCTCCGGTCTCGTCCACGAGGTCGCCGCCGACGACGATGCAGGCGCGCAGGCGGTCCGCCGCTACCTCTCCTACCTGCCGTCCAGCGCGTGGCAGCACCCGCCGGTGCACGACGGCGGCGACACCGGCGAGCGCACTCTCGACAGGCTGCTCGACGTCATCCCGCCCAACCCGCGCCGCCCGTACGACGTCCGCGAGGTGCTCGCCGAGCTCGTCGACGCCGGCAGCCTGCTCGAGGTCGCGCCCCGTCACGCGGCCTCGCTCGTCACGGCGTACGCCCGCCTCGGGGGCGAGAACGTCGCGATCGTCGCCAACCAGCCGGCCGTCCTCGGGGGTGCCCTCGACGTCGCGGCGGCGGAGAAGGGGGCGCGATTCGTCGAGCGCGCGACCGCTTTCCACCTGCCGCTGGTGCAGCTCGCCGACAACCCGGGCGTGCTCGCCGGCACCGCCTCGGAGCGCGCGGGCATCCTGCGCGCGGGCGCCCGGCTCTTCGCCGCGCAGCACCGCGCCGACGTGCCGAAGCTCCACGTCACGATGCGCAAGGCGTTCGGCTTCGGCAGCTCGGTGATGGGCCAGAACGCCTTCGACCACCAGACCGTCTCGCTGGCCTTCCCCGGCGTGACCCTCGGCGGCATCCCCGCCGGTGTCGGCGCCTCGACCTCCGGCGCGGACGACACCACCCGCGACGCGCTCGTGGCGGCCGAGGGCTCCGGCCCCTGGCGGCTCGCCTCGACCGTGACGTACGACGACGTCATCGACCCGCGCGAGCTGCGCAACGCGCTGCTCGGCGTCCTGCGCACGCTCGGGTCGCGGCGCTCCGCCGTACCGACCCCGACGACCCGGTCCGGCTACCTGCCGTGAGCGGGCGCGGGCTACGCCGAGATCGTCGGGCTGGTGGCCGGCGACTGATGACGCCGACCGGCCTGCATCTCCTGACCGATGCGGCGCGATGCCGCGAGCACCAGGGGAGCAGAGAGCTCGGGCCGGAAGGGCTCTGGGGCCGTGACGCCGATCGCCGCCCGGGCCTCGCTGAGCCCGGGGACCGGAGCGGCGGCGGCCGCGACCTGGATCGGCGAGGAGTCGGCGTGCACGAGCACGAGGCCGTTTCGGGCGCGGGCCGTCGCGAGCTCCTGGTGGAGCCGCGGCAGGTCGCGCACCGGTCCGCGGGGCGGGTCGTTGGCGTAGAGCGCGTCGACCTGCTCGGGCGGCAGGGTCGCGAGCAGCGCGCGGCCCATCGCCGTGTGGTAGGCGAGCACGCGGGTGCCGACCCGCGACGGCAGCTGGTCGGCCTCGATGCCGCCGACCTTGTCGAGGTAGTAGAGGTAGGCGCCCTCCAGCACGCCGAGGTGCACGGCCGCGCGGGTGCGCCGGTGCAGGTGGTTGAGCATCCGGGCCGCGACGCTGCGCAGCTCGGCGTACTCGTGCCCGCCGGTGCCCGACATGGTGCGCGCGCCCAGCGCGTGGGCCCGCGTGCCGAGCCGGTAGCCGCCACGGCTGTCGTGGACCAGCCAGCCGAGCTCCACCAGCTGCGTCACCAGCCGGAACGCGGTGGACCGCGGCAGGCCGGTCTCGGTGGCGATGTCCTCCAGCAGGCAGACCTCGGACCCGCTCATGAAGAGGTCCAGGATCGAGGTCGCCCTCGCCAGCACGGACGGCCGGCTCCCGCCGGTCTCCTCGGGCACCAGCCGGGGCCCCTGGTAGGCGTCTTCTACAGCCGTCATCGCCTCGCTCCTCGCTCCCCCGACTCAGGCAACCTAACATTTGCTTGGTTGATTGGGGAGACTGTCGTCACACCTTGACGACGACGGTGTGGTCGGGTTTCATGCATATGCCGATTAGGAATAGTCCGAATGGAGGACACATGGACTTCGCGCTCGACGCCGAGCAGCGCGCATGGCTCGAGGAGGTCCGCGGCTTCCTCCGTGACAACGTCACCGACGCCCTGCGTGCGGAGCTCGCCGAGCACGACCTCGAGCTCCCCAACGGCGAGGTCGCGGCGTTCCGGCGCCGGATCGGCGAGAAGGGCTGGTTCGGCCTCAGCTGGCCCGTCGAGTACGGCGGCCTCGGCCTCGGTCCGGTCCACCAGCTCCTGCTGATGAGCGAGTTCGAGTACTGGGGCGTGCCCGGTCCCGACCTCACCGTCACCTCGGTCGCGCCGATGATCATGCGGCACGGCACCGAGCGCAACAAGCAGGAGTTCCTGCCGCCGATCGCGCGCGGCGAGATGATCTGCGCGGTCGGCTACTCCGAGCCCGGCGCGGGCACCGACCTCGCCAGCCTCCGCACCCGCGCGGTGCTCGACGGCGACGCCGAGACCGGCGAGTGGGTCATCAACGGCTCCAAGATCTGGAACAGCGGCGCCCAGCGCTCCACGCACGAGTGGCTCTGCGTGCGCACCGACCCGGAAGCCCCGCGCCACAAGGGGATCTCGGTCGTCATCGTGCCGATCGACCACCCCGGCGTCACCGTCCGCCCGCTCATCGCCTGGTCGGGCTACCGCACCAACGAGGTCTTCTTCGACGACGTCCGCGTGCCCGCCACCAACCTGGTCGGCGAGGTCGACCAGGGCTGGCGCTACATCACCGGCGCCCTCGACCTCGAGCGCGGTGCGCTCACCAACGCCGGCGACCTGCGCCGCGCGGTCGACGACCTGCTCGAGCTCGCGCGCACGCCCCGCGAGGACGGCGTCGTGCCGGCGTCCGACCCCGCCGTACGGCGCAGGCTGGCGGGCCTCGACGCCGACGTCGAGGCCGCGACCCTGATGGGCTACGAGGCCGCCTCGATGCTGGCCGACGGCGTGATCCCGAGCATCGAGGTGAGCGTCGAGAAGGTCTTCACCAGCGAGCTGCGCCAGCGCATCGCGACCGTCGCGCTCGACCTGCTCGGGCCCGAGGGGCTGCTCGCCCACAACAGCGCGGGCGCGCCGCTGGCCGGGAAGTTCGAGCGGCTCTACCGGGCGGCACCGCTGCTGCGGTTCGGCGCCGGCACCAACGAGGTGCTGCGCGACGTCATCGCGCAGCGCGGCCACGGCATGCCGTCCTACGGACGCTGACGAGACGAGAGGAAGTCCAGTGAGACTGGTCCCCACCGAGGAGGAGCGCGACCTCGCGTCGATGCTGCGCGACCTCCTCGCCGACCACTGCCCGGTGTCCGTGGTGCGCGGGCTGCGCGAGCCCGGGGCCGACCGCTTCCCGAAGCGGCTGTGGGAGGAGCTGGCGCGCGCCGGCGTGCTCGGCCTGCCGTTCGCCGAGGAGCGGGGCGGCGCCGGCGCCGGCCTGGTGGAGGTCGGCGTCCTCGCCCGCGAGGCCGGGCGGGCGCTCTGCCCCTCGGTCGTGCTCGGCACGATCGGGTTGGGACTGGCCGTCGACTGGCTCGGCGACGACGCGCTGCGCGACCGGCTGCTGCCGGCCATCGGCCGCGGCGAGACCCGCGGCGTCGCCGCAGTCGCGAGCCCGTGGGACGCCGACGACGTCGCGCCGACCCTGACCGCGTCGTCCGAGGAGCAGGGCTGGCAGGTCCGCGGCACCCTGCGGCACGTCGTCGACGCCGACCTCGCCGACCTCGTGCTGGCGACCGCGCTGACGCCCGAGGGCCGCACCGTCGGCGTGCTGCTGCGTCCCGGCGACACCGCGCGGGTCGAGCAGCTGCGCACCACGGCCGGCGACCGCTACGCGCGGCTCCACGTCGACGCCACGATCGCGGAGGCCGACGTCGTCACCGAGATCGACCCCGACGCCGTTCGTCGTACGGCGCACGCGCTGCGCGTGCTCGCCTGCCTCGAGCTCGTCGGCGTGACCGAGGCGATCCTCGACCGCACCGTCGACTACACCCGCGGCCGCGAGCAGTTCGGTCGCGCCATCGCGTCCTTCCAGGCCGCGCAGCACCTCGTCGCCGACATGCGCATCGAGCTCCAGGCCGCCCGGCTGACCGCCGAGAGCGCGGCGTACTGGCTCGGCCGCGGCGACGTCGCCACCCGCCAGACCGCGATCGCGGTGGTGCACGCCGCCCGCGCCGCCCGGCGGGCCAGCCTCGACGGCCACCAGCTGCACGGCGGCATGGGCTACGTGCTCGAGACCGACCTGCACCTGTGGTCGGAGCGGGCCCGCGAGCTCGGCGTGCTCGGCGGCGGCCCGGACGTCGCGCTCGGCTGGCTGGAGCGGGAGGTCGTCGATGAGTGACCAGGTGCTCTCCAATGTGCGGGTGCTGGACCTGTCCCGCTGGGTCGCGGGGGAGTTCGCGACCAAGCAGTTCGCCGACTTCGGCGCCGACGTCGTCAAGGTCGAGAAGCCCGGCGAGGGCAGCCTGACCCGGGCGTGGGGCCCCTTCCCCGACGACGTCCCGGACCCCGAGCGCAGCGCGCTCTTCCTGCACCTCAACACCAACAAGCGCTCGGTCGCGCTCGACCTCCGCGACGACGCCGACCGGGCCGTGCTGCTCGGGCTGGTACGCCGCGCGCACGCGGTCGTCGAGTCCTTCCGGCCCGGCCACCTCGAACGGCTCGGCCTCGGCCCCGACGTGCTGCGCGAGCTGAACCCGAGACTGGTCGTCACCCGGATCAGCGCCTTCGGGCAGACCGGCCCCTACCGCGACCGCGAGGCGACCGGGCTCGTGCTCCAGGCCGCCGGCGGCCCGATGAACGCCACCGGCCAGGCCGACCGCGAGCCGCTGCGCAAGCCCGGCCTGCTCGAGCACTACACGGTCGGGCGCAGCGCCGGGCAGGCCACGCTCGCCGCGGTGCTGCGCGCCCGTCGTACCGGACGCGGCGCGACCATCGACGTCTCCGGCCAGGAGGTGCTGCTCGCCGGCGCGGACCGGCGGGCGTCGTACCTGCTCTCGGCGGCGTACTCCGGCATGACAGCACCGCGCGGCGCGCGCAGCCCGCACCGGCACGGCGCGACCTTCACCGGACCCTTCCGTGCGGCTGATGGGTTCGTGATGGTCTACGTGACCAACCAGGCCTTCTGGAACCGCTTCGTCGACCTCGTCGCCGCCGACGAGCCGGCCTTCCGCGAGCGCTTCCGCGACCGGCAGACGGTCAAGGACCAGGACCGCGAGGACTTCCTGGCGTACGTCGCCGCGTGGTTCGCCGCCCGCCCCAAGGTCGAGGCGATGGAGCTCGCCGAGGCGGCGCGCATCCCGGTGACGGCGTTCCTGTCGGTCTCGGAGGTGCTGGCGCACCCGCACTTCCGCGAGCGCGGACTCTTCATCGAGGCCGACCACCCGGTCGCCGGCCGGCTCGAGTACGTCGGCGCGCCGTGGCGGATGGAGCGCGGCTTCGCGCTGCGCAGCACGGCGCCGCTGCTCGACCAGCACGGCGCCGCGGTGCGGGCCGAGGCCCTGGAGGAGGTGACCGCATGAGCGACGACGACCTGCCGCTGGCCGGCATCCGGGTGATCGACCTGACCGTCGTGTGGTCGGGGCCGGGCGCGACCGCGCTGCTCGGCGACCTCGGCGCGGAGGTGATCCGGGTCGAGGGCAACGACCGGCTGAGCCGGCAGGTGTCCGCGAAGGTCACCAAGGAGCTGATCGCGGCGACCGGCTACCACGGCGGCACCTACCCCGAGAAGGACCCGGGCGCCCGCCCGTACGACCGGTCCGCGGTCTTCAACTGGCACGCCCGCAACAAGCTGTCGGCCTGCATGAACCTCGACACCCCCGAGGGCCACCGGGCCCTGCTCGACCTCGTGCGGGTCAGCGACGTGCTGGTCGAGAACAACTCCAACGGCGTGCTGGAGAAGCTCGGCATCGGCCACGAGCGGCTGCTCGAGGTCAACCCGCGGCTCGTCGTGGCCCGGATGCCACCGCTCGGCATGGCCGGGCCGATCAGCGACTACCTGGGCTACGGGCCCAACTTCAACTCGCTCGTCGGCATCGCCGCCATGGACGGCTACGAGGGCGAGGAGCCCGACTCCGCCGGCGAGAACTACCACATGGACGAGGCCGCCCCGGCCGGTCTGGCGTTCGCCGTGCTGGCCGCGCTGTGGGACCGCGAGGAGACCGGGCGCGGCGGGCTCATCGAGTTCCCGCAGGCCGAGAACGTCATCGCCGAGATCGGCGAGTACGTGCTCGACCACCAGGTCAACCGTCGCGACCCGGCCGTGCTCGGCAACGCCGACCCGCATGTCGACCAGGCCGTGCTGCCCGTCGCCGGGGACGACCGGTGGATCGCAGTCTCGCTCCGCGACGACCGCGACCGCCAGGCCGTGACCGGCGTCGTCGGCGGTCCGACCCTCGACGACGTCCGCGCGTGGTGCGCCGGTCGCGAGGCCGACGACGTGGTCGCGGCGCTCCAGGCCGTCGGCGTACCCGCCGGCGAGGTGATGTCGGAGCCCCGGCTGCTGGAGGACCCGCACCTCGCCGACCGCGGCTGGTTCCGCGAGCGGCAGCACCCGTCCGTCGGCACGCACCGCTACCCCGGCCACCCGTGGCGCACCGACGACTTCGAGCTCCGGCACGGCCGTCCCCTGCCCGGCTTCGGCGAGGACAACGAGCACGTCTACCTGACGGTGCTCGGCTACGACCGCGCGACGTACGACGACCTGGTCGCCCGCGGCCTCGTCACCGACCACCAGATCGCCTGACCCGATTGAGGAGATCCTTGACCACCACGAGCCTGATCCCGCCCGACGTCGCCGCCCGCGTCGGCACCGTCGCCGCGACCGCCTCCGGTGAGGTCAACCGGCGCGAGTGGCAGCGCTGGGCCGTCGCGGTGAAGGACCACAACCCGCTGTGGTTCGACGCCGACGCCGCCCGCGCCGCCGGGTACGACGACGTGGTCGCGCCGCCGCTCTACGTGCAGTACGCCGTGCTCGGCGTGACGCCGCTCGACGGGCTGCGCCCCGACGGCTCCTCGGGCGCGGTGTCGGGCAACCTGGTCTTCCCGGACGCCCCGCGCCGGATGGCGGGCGGGGAGAGCACGACCTTCCACCTGCCCTGCTATCACCGCGACGAGATCACGATGGTCCGCACGATCGAGTCGATCGTCGACAAGCAGGGCCGGTCCGGCTCCTTCGTGCTCGTCACCTGGCGCACGACGTACACCAACCAGCGCGACGAGCTCGTGGCCGAGGCCAGCACGTCGATGATCGCCCGCCCGTGAGGAGCCCTGCCGTGCCCGACCAGGTCTACGCCGAGGACGTCGCCGTCGGCGACGCGCTGCCGCCGCTGCCGGTGACGGTCGACGAGACGCAGATGTTCTTCTTCAGCGCCGCGACGTACAACGGCCACCGCATCCACTACGACAAGGGCTGGGCGCGCGACACCGAGGGCTACGAGGACGTGCTGGTCCAGGGCCCGCTCCAGGCCGCGCTGCTCGCCCGCGCCGTCACCGACTGGATCGGCCCGGCCGGCCGGCTGGTGACGTACTCCGCGCAGAACCGCGCGGTCGCCTTCCCCGGCCAGGAGCTGACCTTCGGCGGCACCGTCACCGCGGTCCGCGAGGACGGCGACCGCACGCTGGTCGACCTCGACCTCGCGGCCACCCGCGGCGAGGACGTCCTGATGCCCGGCAGCGCCGTGGTGTCGCTGCCGCGCCGGGGCGGGGCCGCCTGATGGGCCTGCGCGGAGAGGCGGCGATCGTCGGGATCGCCGAGCTGCCGGCCGAGCGGAAGCAGACGCGGCCCGAGCTCTTCACCCTCGACCAGTACGCGCTGCTCGCCAAGATGGTGGTCGAGGACGCCGGGCTCACGCCGGACGTCGTCAACGGCCTGGTGACGCACGGGATCCAGGAGTCCGACATGTTCGCCCCGGCGACGCTGTCGGAGTACCTCGGCCTGCCGCTCGACTACGGCGAGCGGGTCGACCTCGGCGGAGCGACGTCGGCCGGCATGGTCTGGCGCGCCGCGGCCGCGGTCGAGCTCGGCATCTGCGACGCCGTGCTGTGCGTCGTACCCGGCTCGCTGATGCTGCCGCGCTCGACCCGTCGTACGCCCGTCGACCCCGGCTGGTACGGCGCGTCGAGCAACAAGTACGGCTCGCCCCAGGCGGAGTTCGAGATCCCCTACGGCAACGTCGGGCAGAACGGCCCCTACGCCCAGATCGCGCAGCGCTACGCGGCGGAGTTCGGCTACGACCCCAAGGCGACCGCGAAGATCGCGGTCGACCAGCGCACCAACGCCTGCGCCCACCCCGGCGCGGTCTTCCACGGCAAGCCGATCACGGTCGACGACGTGCTCGGCAGCCCGATGATCGCCGACCCGATCCACATGCTCGAGGTGGTGATGCGGGTGCAGGGCGGCGCCGCCGTGCTGGTGGCGAACGCCGACCTGGCCCGGCGCTCGCGCAACCGGCCCGTCTGGGTCAAGGGCTTCGGCGAGCACCTGTCCTTCAAGACCCCGACGTACGCCGACGACCTGGTGCGCACCCCGATCGCCCGCGCCGCCGAGACGGCGTTCTCGATGGCGGGCCTGGAGCGCGCGGACGTCGACATGGCGTCGGTCTACGACTGCTACACGATCACGGTGCTGATGACGCTGGAAGACGCCGGCTTCTGCGCCAAGGGCGAGGGCATGCAGTGGGTGACCGAGCACGACCTGACCCACCGCGGCGACTTCCCGGTCAACACGGCCGGTGGGCAGCTGTCCTTCGGCCAGGCCGGGATGGCGGGCGGGATGCACCACGTGGTCGACGGCGCGCGCCAGGTGATGGGCCGCGCCGGCGAGGCCCAGGTGTCCGACTGCCACACGGCGTTCGTCACCGGCAACGGCGGCATCATGAGCGAGCAGGTCGCCCTCCTGCTCCAGGGAGCGTGAGATGAGCGAGACCCGACCTGTCCCCGAGCCGACGCCGGTGTCGCAGCCCTTCTGGGACGCGCTGCGCGAGCACCGGATCCGCATCCAGTACTCGCCGTCCTCGGACGCCTACGTCTTCTACCCGCGCACGCTCGCGCCCGGCACGCTGGCCGACGACCTCGAGTGGCGGGAGATCTCCGGCGCCGGGACCCTCTACACGTTCACCGTCGCCGAGCGCCCGACCGCGCCGCCGTGGGCGGACGCCGTCCCGCAGCTGCTCGCCGTCGTCGAGTGGGACGAGGGGCCGCGGCTCAGCACCGAGCTGGTCGAGGTCGACCCGGTCGACATCCGGGTCGGCATGCGGGTCGAGCCGGTCTTCTGCGACGACACCGACAGCGGCATGACCATGCTGCGCTACCGACCGGCCGGAGGCTGACATGGCAGAGCACGACCTCGTCGTCCGGGGCGGCACGCTGATCGACGGATCTGGCGAGGACCGCCGTACGGCGGACGTCGCCGTCCGCGACGGCATCGTCACCGAGGTGGGCCGCGTCTCCGGGCGCGGTCGTGAGGAGATCGACGCCGACGGTGCGCTGGTGATGCCGGGGTTCGTCGACCTGCACACGCACTACGACGGGCAGGCGACCTGGGACAGCTACCTCCAGCCGTCGTCCTGGCACGGCATCACGACCGTCGTCATGGGCAACTGCGGCGTCGGCTTCGCGCCGGCGGTGCCCGAGGACCACGGACGGCTCATCGCGCTGATGGAGGGGGTCGAGGACATACCCGGCGTCGCGCTCACCGAGGGGCTGGCGTGGGACTGGGAGACGTTCCCGGAGTACCTCGACGCGCTCGAGCGCCGGCCGCACGACCTCGACCTGGCCGCGCAGGTGCCGCACGCGGCGCTGCGGATGCGGGCCATGGGCGAGCGGGCCGTGGCCCACGAGCAGGCCACCGACGACGAGATCACGGTCATGGCGACGCTCGCCGCCGAGGCGGTCCGGGCCGGTGCGCTCGGCTTCACGACGTCACGGACGCTCAACCACAAGACCCGGGCGGGCGAGCTGACCCCGTCGTACGCCGCCGGCATCGCGGAGCTCGCCGCCATCTCCCGCGCGATCGGCGAGACCGGCACCGGCGTCCTCCAGCTCGTGACCGACTGGGACGACGAGACGATCGAGACGGACTTCGAGCTGATCGCGACGATGGCCCGGTCCGCCGGCCGGCCGATGTCGTTCTCGCTCGCGCAGAGCCCGGCGTACCCGGACCGCTACCGCAAGGCGCTGGACTTCCTGGTGCGGGCCAACGACGAGGGCCTGCGGATGCGCGCCCAGGTCGCCGCCCGCGGCATCGGGATCCTGCTCGGCCTCGACTGCACGCTCAACCCGTTCTCGGGCAACCCGGTGTGGCAGGAGCTCGCCGACCTGCCCGTCGAGGAGCAGGCCCGGCGGATGCGCGACCCGGAGGTCCGGCGGCGGGTGCTGGAGCTGGGCGTCGTGAAGTCCCCCAACATCATCGGCGGGGCGCTCCTCGACGCGTTCCACCTCATGTTCGAGCTCGGCGACCCGCCCGACTACGAGCCCGACCCGGAGCAGACCCTCACCCGGAGGGCCGAGCGCGCGGGCGTCCCCGTCCAGGAGCTCGTCTACGACCGGCTCGTCGCCGACGGCGGGCGCGGCATGCTCTACATGCCGTTCGCCAACTACGTCGACGGCAGCCTGGACGGCGCCGGCGAGATGCTCGCCCACGACTTCACGGTGCCCGGCCTCTCCGACGGCGGCGCGCACGTCGGCACGATCTGCGACGGCAGCTTCTCCACGACGCTGCTGCAGCACTGGGCGCGCGACCGCGAGGCCGGCCGGCTGACGCTGGAGCACGTCGTCTCGCGCCAGGCACGCGCCACGGCCGAGGCGGTCGGGTTGTACGACCGCGGCCTGCTGCGCCCCGGCTACAAGGGCGACCTCACCGTGGTCGACCACGACCGGCTGCGGCTTCACAAGCCGGAGATGCACCACGACCTCCCGGCCGGCGGACGCCGGCTGCTGCAGCGCGCCGACGGCTACGTCCGGACGGTCGTCAACGGCGTCGTCACGTACGCCGACGGCGAGGCGACCGGCGAGCTGCCGGGGCGCCTCGTCCGGGGCGCACAGCGCGACCCGGAGGCGCCGTACCGGGCAACGTGATCGTTTCGTTGCTCGAAACATGCTCGACAGAAGTATGCCGAATAGATATGGTCCGAGAAGATTCCCGGAAAAGTGGGACCGGGTGTTTCAAGCCGAGGAGATGGCATGAACCGACGTAACGTCCGTGGCCTGAAGAGCGCGATCGCCGTGATGGCCGTCGTCGCCCTGGTGGCCGGATGTGGGGGATCCGACAGCGACGACCCGGAGGCGCAGCAGCCGGGAGCCAAGGAACGCACGTACGAAGAGGGCATGATCGGCGAGGACAGCGGGGGCGACCCCGTCGACGGCGGCACGCTCAGCTTCGCCGCGTTCTCCGAGCCGGCCGCGCTCGACCCCGGGGTCACGATCGCCGCCGGCTCGACCGGTGGCGTCGAGATGGCGGCCATCTTCGACACGCTGATGCGCTATGACACCGCGGAGCAGGACTTCGTGCCGCGCCTCGCGGAGTCGCTCGAGCCGAACGAGGACTTCACCGAGTGGACGATGACGCTCCGCGACGGCGTGAAGTTCAGCGACGGGACGGACCTCGACTCGGCCGCGGTCAACTGGAGCCAGGAGCGCTACGTCAAGAAGCCCGGTCCCGAGACCGCGCTGTGGGCCGGCAACGTCGCCGCGATCGAGACGCCCGACCCGCTGACCGTGGTCTACAAGCTCAACGGCCCCTGGCCGCTCTTCCCGAGCATCCTGAGCACCGGCCCCGGCATGATCGTCGCGAAGGCGTCCGACGCCGGCGGCGAGTACAAGCCGATCGGCGCCGGCCCGTTCGTCTTCGACAGCTGGAAGCCGCAGGAGGAACTGGTCCTCAAGGCCAACGAGGACTACTGGGACGGCCGCCCGCACCTCGACGAGTTCCGCTCGGTCTTCCTGTCCGACC
Source organism: Nocardioides sp. GCM10030259 (assembly GCF_042666375.1). Classification (NCBI taxonomy): domain Bacteria; kingdom Bacillati; phylum Actinomycetota; class Actinomycetes; order Propionibacteriales; family Nocardioidaceae; genus Nocardioides; species Nocardioides sp. GCM10030259. Next base: position 667,382 of record NZ_JBHTDF010000018.1, read on the forward strand.
AGCAGACGGCTGCGGACTCGCTCGAGAGCGGCTCGCTCCAGGTGGCCTTCATGCGTGACCCCGACAAGGTCGACGCGCTGCTCGACGAGGGCGTCGGCGGCTACATGAACATGGTGGCCGCGTCCAACCTCGCTGTCATCAACGCCAACGAGGGCCGGCCCGGCGAGGACGTCCGGGTGCGCAAGGCGATGGCGCTGGCGATCGACCCGAACCTGATCCGCGAGCGCGCGGTCGACGGGCACGGCCTGGCCGGCTCGACGATCTTCCCGGAGTACTCGCGCTGGCACGGTGAGACCGAGGGCATCCCGTACGACCTGGAGGAGGCGAAGGCGCTGGTCGAGGAGGCCAAGGCCGACGGCTTCGACGGCAAGATCACCTACACCGACCAGTCCGACCCGGTGTCTCGCGCCAACGGGCTCGTCGTGAAGGCCAGCCTCGAGCAGGTCGGCTTCGAGGTCGAGCTCAACCTGCAGCGCACGGTCGCCGACACGATCACCTCGGTGGCCGTCAACCAGGACTACGACGTGGCGGGCTGGGGCCTGAGCTTCCGCGAGGGCGACCCGTTCTCGAAGATGTTCTCCACCACCGACAGCGAGAGCCCGGCCACGCTCGGCATGGCGACGAGCCCGGAGATGGACGCGGCGCTCGACGAGTTCAAGCAGGCCTCGGAGGAGGCCGACCAGCTCGCGGCGATGGACAAGATCCAGCAGATCTCGAACGAGCAGGTGTCCTACCTCAACTGGGGCCCGGTCGCCGAGTACTCCGCCTTCGCGGACGACGTCCACGGCGTCATCGGTGGCATGAACTCGATCATCCTGCTCGACAAGGCCTGGATCGGCTGACCTCCCGATCCGGTCTCGCCACTGCCCGGCAGCCTCCCCCAGGCTGTCGGGCAGTGGCATCTCCACATCCAGGAGGCTCCATGACCACGACGGTGCGCACGGAGGTCGACGCCGACGGCGTCGCTCTGCTCACGCTCGACGGGCCCGAGCGGCTGAACGCCTTCTCCCGCCGTACGGCGCAGGAGCTGGGTGACGCCTACCGCGCCTGCGACGCCGACGACGCCGTGCGGGTCGTCGTACTCACCGGCGCCGGCCGCGCCTTCTGCTCCGGCGCCGACCTCACCGAGCCGAGGGTCTTCTCCGACGCAGACGCCGACTTCACCGCCTCACCCGTGCGCCCCCGGGCCTGGGAGGTGCGCAAGCTGGTGATCGCCGCGATCAACGGCCCCGCCGTCGGCATCGGCCTCACCCTCGCCCTCCAGTGCGACCTCCGCATCGTCGCCGAGGACGCCCAGCTCGCCATCCCCCAGGTACGCCGCGGCATGCTCGGCGACGCCGGCAGCCACCACACCCTCCGCCGCCTGGTCGGGCTCACTGTTGCCGCCGACCTGCTGCTCACCGGCCGCGCCATCACCGGGCGTGAGGCGGCTGCACGCGGCATCGCCACCCAGGCCCTGCCAGCCTCCGATGTATTGCCCGCCGCCCTGGCTGTCGCTCGCGACGTCGCGGTCCAGGTCAGCCCGGCGGCTGTGGCCCTCAGCAAGCAGATCCTCTGGTCCGGCGGCGATCCCGACGAGGTTGAGGAACATGAGACCGCCGCCCACCGCCTCCTCATGGCCCACCCCGACGCCCTCGAAGGGCCCATAGCTTGGCGAGGGGGGCGGTCGCCTCAGTGGGAGTATCGAGTGTCAGAACTTCCCGACCCGATCTGACGGCAGCTGCCGTCAGGACCTGTGGCCTATCGCCCAGAATGCTCCACGCGGTCGGAACCCAGTGTGTCCGGACTCAGCCGCACCCGGCCGGGCCCAACCCCGCGGGTACCTAATCTCCGCGACATGCGCCGCTGCCCTGCCGGGTACGTCGACCATGGGCTCCGGGGGGAGCGAGGGGGACATGGCAAGGCAGCAGAGCGGCTACTTGGCGCGCCCGAAGCCAAGCGGTCTCGCCGACGTGGTGGAGATCGTGTTGGACAAGGGCATCGTCATCGACGCCTACCTCCGGGTGTCTCTCCTCGGCATCGAGCTGCTGACCGTGGATGCACGCGTCGTGGTGGCCAGCGTCGACACCTACTTGCGGTTCGCGGAGGCGACCAACCGACTGGACCTGGAGAAGAGGGGCGGCACAAGCTTGGTCGACGCGCTCACCGAGGAAACAGAAACGGTGGTGACGGGCGTCGCGACCAACGTCGTCGAACACAAGGTCGACGACGCCATGGACACCGTCGGCACCACGCTCGGACGTCCGGCCGAGAAGGTCGCGCGCTCTGCTGCTGGCAAGGCCGTGGATGTCGCTGAAGCCGTCGCCGACAAGGCGATTGATGCGGCCCAGGGCTCTGAGCCGAAGTAGCGCCGCCGGGGCGTCCCTCGCGCCCCCTCAGCACGTTCGGGATGAAGACGTCTGTGCTCAGCCGTTCAGGTCGAACCCGTCGTATGCGCCGCGGGCCCCACCCGTGCGGATCCTCCTGCGAGCTCGGGATCCCATCACTGTGGATGGTCCCGGAGAGGCCACCGCGCTTCCAGCGGCGCTCGTGGACAAACGCGACCAGCAGCATGACGACGGCGAATGCAAGGACGAACCACAGCGTCATCTGAGTCACCTCCACGCCGCCGCAGATGCCAGATTCCGCCCGAGCGGCTGTGAACGCTCATGACCCTGCAGTGCCATCCTTGACCAGCGGCGCCGCTGCGAGCTCACTCGCAACTTGCGCGTCACCGGCACCGGCCGCAGGCGAGGTCGGACCGGTACACGGCGGACGCGGGACCCCGCGGTCCGCCGGGCCACGTCGCCCGCTGATGACGGGATCTGCGCTGCGAGTGCGCTTTCGAGGGCGCGTCTTACCGGCACCCCTCTGACGTCAACCCGCAGTCTTGAGGTGTTGTCGGCTCGGGCTCTTCCGGGGGCGGTGGCCGGG
>NZ_JBHTDF010000019.1:0-221708 GCF_042666375.1 Nocardioides sp. GCM10030259
GGTCGGCTTGTTCTACCTGCTCGACAGCCCGATCAGCCTGGCCTTCTTGCGCCGGTTTCCCACCGAAGCCAAGGCGGCCTGGTTGAGCGAGCTCCGGATGGCGCACTAGCTCAAGAGCAACGGCTACTGCGGCCGTCACACCCCGGCCCGGCTGGTCGGTCACCTGCGTGAAGCCGCCAGCGGGCGCGTCAACGGAGCAGCAGCTGAAGCCAGCGAGGTCATCGTGCTCACCCTCGTCGACCTGCTCACCACCCTGCGCGAGCATCAGAGCGTGCTCGAGGTCCGGATCAAGGAAGCCCTACTGGCCCACCCCGACGGCCCGATCTTCCAGTCCCTGCCCCGCGCCGGTGTCGTCCGCGCCGCCACCCTCTTGGCCGAGATCGGCGACTGCCGTGCCCGGTTCCCCGACCCCGCATCACTCGCGGCCGCGGCCGGGGTCGCACCCTCGACCCGGCAGTCGGGCAAACACCGCAACGTCGCCTACCGCCGTGGCTGCAACAAGCAGCTGCGCGCCGCGCTCGTCGACTGGGCCCAAGACACCCCACGCGCCAACGCATGGGCCCGCGACACCTACGACCGAGCCCGCGACCGCGGCTGCCGACACCCCCACGCAGCAAGGATCCTGGCCCAGAACTGGACCAGGATCCTATGGCGCTGCTGGCACGACCAGGTGCCCTACAACCCCGACCTACACGGCCGGCTCAGCACCCTCGCTCAGGAGGCTGCTTGACATAGGGCTCTCAGGCCACGGCGTGCGGCGGCTCAGCCGTCCGCCCCTGGAAGGCCAGGATGTCCGAGTTGCCCACGCGGCCGTCACGGATCTCGATCGCCCGGCTCAAGGTCTCGTCGGCGTCCCAGGCGGTCGCGCCTTGGAGCACCGGCCGCAGGAACGGGATCAGCGCGTTGCTGTTCTCCCACGTCGCCGAGTTCCACAAGTACGACGGGCTGTGGTCGACCGCGTAGTAGACGACGTTCTCGCCCACGACGAAGGTCGGCTCGTCGAAGGTCGTCGGGCGAGCCCAGCTGAATCCCATGCCCAGGTCGCAGGACACGTCGACGATGACGCTGCCGGGGCGGAAAGCGTCCAGGTCGCCGGTCTTGAGGTAGACGAGCGGTTTGCTCGGATCCTGCAGCGTGCAGTTGACGACGATGTCGGCGTCGGCGAGGTACGCCGGCAGCGGCTCACGGCCTCGCTCGGTGACGACGTTGCTCACGTGTTCACCGTCCGGCTCGTGCTCGAACTGCCGGATCACCACCGAGTGGATCGGCGAGCCCACCGCGGCCACCGCCCGGTTGGTCAACACCACCACCTGGTGCACACCGTGGGCGTTGAGCGCCGTCACCGCTCCCCGCGCGGTCGCGCCGAACCCGATCACCACCGCGCTCCGGCGCCGGCCGTAGTCACCGGTCAGGCCGGCCAGCTGAAGGGCATGTAGCACCGAGCAGTAGCCGGCGAGCTCGTTGTTCTTGTGGAACACGTGCAGGCCGACGCCGCCGTCACGGCCCCAGTGGTGCATCGCCTCGAAGGCGATGAGGGTCAGCCGCCGGTCGATGGCGAGCTGCGTGAGCTCGCGGTCCTGGACGCAATGCGGCCAGCCCCACAGCACCTGCCCGGGCCCCAGTGCTGCGACATCCGCGTGCTGCGGCTTCGGGAGCAGGACGACCTCGGACTCGGCAAGCAGTTGCGCCCGTGAGGCGAAGCCGGCGACGTGGTCGCTGAGGACCTCGTCGGCGACACCGAATCTGGCGCCGTACCCGTGCTCGAGCGTGATGCGCGCCCGCAGGTCGTCCTGCAGGAGCGGGATGTGCTCGGGGTGCAGCGGCAACCGGTGCTCGTTCTCCTTGGCCGACGACCCGACGACACCGAGCCCCAGGAGCGTCGTCACTTCTTCTTCGTGGGGTGGATCTTGTCCGAGACGCTCTCCTCGGACCCCTTGCTGCGCTTCTCGGCGCGCTTCTGCTTGATGGACTGCCCGGACTTCTTGGACATGCTCTGGCGCGGCGACTTGTCGCTCATGTGGGAACTCTCTGAGAGGAAGCCTGAACGGCTCCGTGTCCCGACCATACGCCCTCGGTCGCGAGGCTCACCCCCGCTTGGCTCCGCGGTCACAAGTGTCTGCTGCTTGCGGAGCCGGCAGGCGTCGGCCCCCGGTGGCGACTCCCGGATCGGTGGAGCCTTGGGCGTCGGGCATAGCCTTGGTCCACATGACCGGCGATGGTGCCTCCAACTCTGGCATGTTGTCGGCCAGATAGGTGGACGTGATGTCGACGCCGAACGCCCCTGCTCCGGATCCCGAGAGTGCAGAACGGAGTCGTACCCCGCTCCGCCTCCGGCTGGCTGAACACGCCGACGGAGACAGTCTCGACGGCGGTTGGTGGCCACACAGTCGTGACCTGACGGTCGAGTTGGCCGACCTCGTCGACCAATTCCCGCCGCAGTGCGGTCGGATCGAACGTGCTCTCTTCTCAGCGCCGGATTGGGAGTCTGCGCCGCGACGAATCGCGGTCGCCGCGGGGTACGTGGACGTTGAAGCCTTTCTCCGCGACGACGCCCACCTGATGCATCTCACGACCGTCGACGGGAGCTTGGTGAGACTTCTCGTCGTACCGCCGGAAGTCACCGACCAGCAAGGCGAGGAAGCGCTCCTGGCCGCCGCCACCTCGGGGAATGCGCACTCGGCCAGTTCTCTGCTGGACACCGCCCGCGAACACCCCGACGTCGACCCTCAGGATCTCTGGAACGACAGTGGCGGATCATGGTGGGATCCCCACCCCGTTGCGCCATCATCCCGGAGGAGCGGAAGACCCTGACCTGCTTGGGCGCTCTACCGGAGAGCGCCCATCCCATCGCGCAGAGCGCAACGACTGGCCTTCGACGTGGATGACGCGGTACGCCCTCGGACGCGATCGGTGTGGCGATCACGCCGCGACTGGCTTGGACTCGGCAGCGGCCGGGTCGAGAAGGCCTTCCCGCCGCGCCACGAAGACAGCGGCGCCAATGGTTGCCGCTACGGCGAACCCGTTGAGCAGCAGCACGGACACGCTCTTCATCAGGACGAAGGTCTCCAACGGCTGAGAGTGAAGCAGCCACAAGGTCGCCATCGCCTTGCCGAGGCACAGGATCGCCCACATCAGGGTGAGGCACCAGAACAGCCGACGGATTCGGGGTCGCACGTGGAGCTTGTCGTCCATCGGGTAGAAGTCGCCGGCCAGGCGGGCGACCATCGGCCGCGCTGTCGCCAGCGTCGCGATGAACGCCGCGCCGATGAGCCCGTCGCTGATGATGGGTTGGAGAAAGTACAGGTAGGTGCTGTCGGTGAGCAGGGCGACGAGCGTGCGGCCGGTCATCACGAGGGCGGTCAGCACGAGGAGGCCCGACGTCCGGCGCCCAGTGACCGCCCGCCACGCGATTGCGCCATAGGACCAACAGAGCGCGACGAAGATCGCCGTCCAGACGCCGTCCAGGCGCAGGCACGTGTAAAAGAGCGTCGCCGGAATCGCGCACGCGACCAAGAGGCTCACGGCGACCCTTCGGACCACCGCACGGAGGGAAGGATGGGCAGTGGTGGAGATCGAGGGCATCAGAATCCTGTCGTGACGAGCGGTCGCGAGCGGGTCCCGCACCTGCAAGTACCCAATCCACCACGGCACAATTGGACCCAACGCAGTCGCACCATGGCCGTCCTCGATAGGAGCTGAACGGCAGGGCCGCGTCGGGCTGATGACTGGCGACCCTGCCGCCGCTTTCCGCCGCTACAGCCAGTACAACCGCTACAGCCAGTACTGCCGTTACAGCCGCTTGGCCACCGAAGATCGTTGACTCTTCTCGACCCTCAGATTCTTCTCCGAATCGCCACGCTCTCACCGCGTTCCAGCCTTCTCTCCTGAGCGGCACACATGCTACGAAGGGTCGTAGATGGGTCGCCCGTGTTCGGGCGGCCCACGCGGCATTTTTGGGGTGTCCGTTGGTTGTCGACGGACGCGCTGGAGCGGGTGATCCGGGGTGATCGGCGTGCACGGCGGGGTGAAGTTCTACCACGGCGCCGCGAAGGCCGCGCGGACCTACGTCGAGCGCGACTGCGCGCGCTACGACGACTACTACCTCGCCGAGGGAGACGGGATCGCGATGCGGTTCGTCGCCGAGACAACCTGCGGCGGCGGCGTCGCGGTCGAGAGGAAGCAGGACCTGGATGGTGACAGCTACGAGGGCTGGGTCGCCGGGATGGTCGTCGAGACCGGGCAGCCGAAGGGCCGGTTGCGAAAGGATCCGGATGCGCTGCGGTTCGTCGAGGTCACCGTCAATGGACCGAAGACCTGGTCGCTCGCGGGCGCACTGAACCCGGGAGTCTCGGCCGCGCTCGACGCGGCCCAGGAGCGCGCAGCGACGCAGATCGTCGCCTACCTCGCCGGGCACGCCACGACCCGCGTCGGCCCACGCGGCCGGCAGGCGCAGGTGCCCGTCGAGCAGATCGAGGCCGCGGTGATCCGGCACTACACCTCCCGGGCGGGTGATCCCCACCGGCACCTACATCTCCAGATCAACGCCCGGGTGTTCGCGGCCGGCGGTTGGCGGGGGCTGCACTCGGTCGGGGTGCGGGACATGATCGAGGCGATCAACGGCATCGGCCATGCAGCTGTCGCGACCGACCCGGAGTTCCGGGCGGCACTCGCCGAGGCCGGTCTCACCATGGACCCGGAGACCGGCGAGATCACCGAGTTGGCGCCGTTCATCGCAGCGTTCAGCGCCCGGGCCGCGCAGATCCGCGGCAACATCGACAACTACGAAGCCGAATGGCGGGCCGAGCATCCCGGCGAGGAACCCGGACCCCGGCTACGCGAGACCTGGGACCGGCGGGCCTGGGCGCAGGCGCGGCCGGACAAGGCCGTCCCGTCAGACGGCGCGTCGGTAGTGGCGCGGTGGAACGAGGAACTGCGCGCACTCGGGTACGTCGACCCGGCCGGACACGTCCCACTGGTCTCCCCGCGGATCGCCGACCTCGACCGCGACGCGGCAGTCGACCTCGTGTTCTCGCGCCTCGGGGCGGCGCGGTCGGCGTGGAACGCGGCCGACATCCGCGGCCAGGTCGAGCATCTGATCGCCCAGGCCGGCCTGATCGCCGACGCCGGCGTCCGCATCGAGCTGGCCGAGGACCTGACCGCTCGGGCGGTCGCCCGCTGCACGCCGTTGCTGCTGCGGCCCGACGTGCCCGAGCACGTACGTTCCCTGACGTCACCGGCCGTGCTCGCGGTGGAGACCGAGATCCTGGAAGGGCTGCTGGGTCGCGCCCAGCCGCTCGAGCCAGCCAGGCTCCACCGCGCGACCGTGGCGCAGCTGTCTGTCGAGCAGGCACGGGTGGTCGCGGCACTCACCGGACGCGGGCCGCTGGTCGTGGTCGAGGGCGCCGCCGGCGCGGGCAAGACCACGACCCTCTCGATCACGCACCGGCAGTTGGCGGTTCGTGGCCGTCGCCTGCTGGTCGTGACCCCAACCTTGAAGGCGGCCGAGGTCGCCGCCACCGAGACCGGTGCCGAGGCCAACTCGGCCGCCTGGCTGATCCACCAGCACGGCTGGCGCTGGGACGACGACGGCCACCGGACTCGCCAACGATCCGAGCCGGCACCGGCTGCGCGGCTCAAGCGCGGCGACCTCCTGCTCGTCGACGAGGCAGGCATGGTCGACCAGGACACCGCACTCGCGCTCCTGACCATCGCCGACGAGGCCGGTGCCCGGATCGCGTTCATGGGCGACCGCCACCAGCTCCCCGCCGTGGGACGCGGCGGCGTCCTCGACCACGCCATCGCCTGGGCACATCCCACCGCGGTGCTCACCATGGACCGGGTGCACCGGTTCGCCGACCCCGACTACGCCACGCTCAGCCTCCAGATGCGCGAAGGACGGCAAGCCGACGCCGTCTTCGACCGACTCCTCGCGCGCGGCCAGGTCCTCGTTCACGCGTCCGAGGCAGAACGCAGCGCGCTGCTCGCCGTGGTCGGCGCCGACGGCGCCCTGGTCGTGGCCGACACCCGGGACCAGGTCGCCACCCTCAACGCCGCGATTCGGAGCGTCCGCAGGAATGACTCTGCCGGGGTGATCACGGATCGCGGCGACCTGATCGGACTCGGCGACCGCGTCGCGACCCGACGCAACGACCCCAGCCTCGGGGTCACCAACCGGCAGACCTGGACCGTGGCTGGGATCGGCGACGACGGCAGCCTGATCGTCCGCTCCCCCGGCATCCGCCGAGACCGCGAGCTGCCTGCGGCGTACGTCCGCGGCCACGTAGAGCTCGCCTACGCCACCACCATCCACGGCGCCCAGGGCGAGACCGTCGACGCCGCCCACGTCGCCATCGGCGACACCACCGGCGCCGCGTCGGCGTACGTCGCGATGACCCGGGGCCGGCAGAACAACGTCGCGCACCTCGTCGCCGAGTCCGTCGACGATGCCCGCAAGCAGTGGTCGGAGATCTTCGGCCGCGACCGCGCCGACCTCGGGCCCGCCCATGCACGGGTCCAGGCGATCGAGGCGATCGACCGCTACGGATCGGCCCCAACGCGGCGCGCCGGCCACGTTCCCCCTCCTGCAGCGCCGTCCCGTCGACCGGCCGAGGCGCCCGGGATCGGGCTCTGACAAGAACCCCGGCCACACAAAAGGGGGAACGCCCCTGACCTGCACGAACGCAGCGTTCCCCCTCGGCGTACCCCCACCTTGTTACCGGAATCCGGTAACACCCGGAGTCCACGCTGACCGGCGTGAGTCAACGACTCGCAAGACAACCAGCAAGACGACTTAGGGATACCTGTTGACCTGCGGAAACGCAGGCTTCGGGCAGGTATCCCCCTCCAGGTATCCCGAAATCGTGGATACCTGGCGGTCCACGCTGGCCGACACGAACAGATCGCTCACGACGACAACCGGCGAGGAGAGCACCATGACCGCATCACCCATCGAACCCGACGAGAACCGCCGCCCCGTCCGGAACCCCGGCGACGAGATGCTGACCCTGCAGGAGGCCTGCCGCTTCCTCCGCATCCCCGAGGGCACGCTGCGCTATTGGCGCCACCTCGGCTGCGGACCGCGCAGCTTCAAGATCGGCCGTCACGTCCGCTACTGGCGCGCCGACCTCATCGTGTGGCTCTCCGAGCAGACCAACCGTCCACAGAACGACGCCTGACCGCGACACCGACGGACCAGAGAGGCACGATGAGCCATGGCCAGCATCGAGAAACGCGTAAGGAATGGCCAGACGTCGTGGCGTGCGCACTACCGCACGCCGGCCGGCGCGCAGCGCAACAAGACCTTCGCCCGGAAGATCGACGCCGAGCGATTCCTGGCCGGCGTCGAGAGCACCAAGGTCATCGGGACCTACGTCGACCCGGCACTGGCGAAGGTGAACGTGGGCGAGTGGGCGCAGCGCTGGTTGGACGGGCAGGCTCACCTGAAGCCGTCCACGCGCTCCCGGTACGCCGGGATCCTGAGCAAGCACATCCACCCGCGGTGGGACCGGGTGAAGCTCGCCAACGTCTCGCACGGCGACGTCCAGGCCTGGGTCACCGACCTGACTAGGAGCCATTCTCCGGCGACGGTGCAGAAGATCCACCGGGTGCTCAGCCTGGTCCTCGACATGGCGGTCAAGGACGGTCGGCTCGCGCGCAACGTCGCCAGCGGGGTCAACCTGCCGCGGGTCGCCAGGCACGAGCATCGCTACCTCACCCACGATCAGGTCGACGACCTCGCCACGGCGACCGGATACCCGAGCGACGCGAGCAAGTTCAGCAGCCTCAACACCAGGGCCAACCAGACCTACCGACTCGTCGTGCTGTTTCTGGCCTACACCGGCGTCCGCTTCGGCGAGATGGCCGCACTCCGTGTCGCCCGGCTCGACCTGCGCCGCAACCGCGCCGTCATCGTCGAGTCCGTCACCCCGGTCCAGGGCCGGGGACTCGTCTGGGGCACCACCAAGACCCACCAGCGCCGCGAGGTCCCGATCCCGCCGTTCCTCGCGACCGAGCTCGCCGAGCACATCAAGGGCAAACCACTCGACGACCTCGTCTTCTCCGGCATCCGCAACGGCCAGCCGCTGCGGGTCAGCACGTTCCGCACGGCGTTCAGCGCGGCAGCACGCGCCATCGGCGTACCCGACCTCCACCCGCATCAGCTCCGGCACACGGCCGCGAGCCTGGCGATCGCCAGTGGCGCCGACGTCAAGGTCGTCCAGCAGATGCTCGGACACGCCTCGGCGACGATGACGCTCGACACCTACGGCCACCTCTTCGAGGACCGGCTCGACGAGGTCGGCAGCGCGATGGACGCGGCCCGAGCGGCAGCCCAGGCACGTCGCGCCAAGCTCACCGCCGTTCCCCGTGTTGCCCCAGTGTTGCCCGAGCGCGAGTTGGTCGGAGATGACGAAGAGGCCCCGTCCAGCATTTCTGCTGATCAGGGCCCCTTATCGGATCTGTACCCCCGACCGGATTCGAACCGGCGCTACCGCCTTGAGAGGGCGGCGTGCTAGGCCGCTACACAACGGGGGCTTCGCTCTCTCGAGCAACCTGCGGAACTCTATCGGTTGCTGTCGATCGCACAAAATCGCCGCTGTTGAGCGGCGATCTCGCTGGGATACTAGGACTCGAACCTAGACTAACTGGACCAGAACCAGTCGTGCTGCCAATTACACCATATCCCACTGGATTACCAGTGTTTGGCCCTCCAGACACCGCCTCGCGGCGGGCTGTCGGGCCGAGGAGAAACCTTACACAAGTCCGGTTCGGCCGACCAAAACGCCAGGCTCCGCGGGCGTTCGTGTCGTCGAACGGAGCTCCATCCGGCGGGCCACCCACACGACGAGGCCGAGGTAGACGAGTGACTGGGTGAGCGTGACGGGGATCGTCCACCAGTCGCCGCCGGTGGGGTTGAGCGTCGAAGCCATGTCACTGAAGGCGATGGCGATGCCGAACGCGAGCCAGTTGTTGAGCACGTGCATGGCGATGCCGGCCTCGAGCCCACCCGTGAGCACGACGGCCAGCCCGGCGACGACGCCGAACGCGAAGCGGTCGAGGAAGATCGGCGCGCTCTGGGACCCGTGCGCCAGGGCGAACAGGAGCGCGGGGAGCAGCACGGCCGCCCACGGCTTGCCGAAGAGGTTGCCGAAGGCCTGGGTGAGGTAGCCGCGGAAGGCGTACTCCTCCCCCGCCGCCTGCAACGGCGTGAGGAAGACCACCACGAGCAGGAAGTTGCGCATCGTCGTGGTGAACTCGTTGACGTCGCCGCTGAGCTCGGCGCCACCCTCGGACGACGGCACCACGGCCGAGACCACCAGCGTCGCGAACAGCGCGACGATCGACAGCCCGAAGCAGACGGCCAGCCAGCGCCACCGGATCCGGGGCGCCACCGACGCCAGCCAGCGCGGCCGCAGGCCGTGGAGCGTGCGGCTCAGCAGCCAGGTCACGAAGATCGCGCAGGCAAGCGTGACGTTGAGGTAGGCGAGTCCGAGCGGCGTCGGGTCGTCGAGGTCGAGCAGCCGGGTCAGCTCGTCGGTGACGTCGCGACCGGCGAGCGCGAGGCCGATCGCGAACGGCACCTGCACGAGCACCGGCACGATGACGATGAAGCAGGCGATCAGCGCGAGCACGCCCACGAGCGGGCGCCACACGCCGGAGCGGCCGCCCCGCTGGACGAGGTGGTAGGGCAGGCCCGGTGGCGCATCCATCGCAGGCGGCCCGGTCAGCCGAGCGCGCTCTGGAGCCGGGCGAGCGAGCGCTCGCGCCCGAGCAGCTCCATCGACTCGAAGAGCGGCGGCGAGACCCGGCGGCCGGTGACCGCCACCCGCACCGGGCCGAAGGCGTTGCGGGGCTTGAGCCCCATCGCCTCCACGAGCTCGGCCTGCAGGGCGTCCTGGATCGCGGCGGTCGACCACTCCGACAGCTCCTCGAGCTGGAGCATCGCGCGGCGTACGACGGCGCGCCCGTCGTCGTTGAGGAGCTTCTCCGCGTCGGTGGGGTCGATGGCGAAGTCCTCGTCGGAGACGAACAGGAAGCCGAGCATGTCGACGGCCTCGACCAGCTTGTTGATGCGCTCGGCGACCAGCGGCATCGCCTGCTCGAGCAGCTGCGCGTCGGCGTCGTCGACCGGGTCCGACACCACGCCGGCGGACTTGAGGAAGGGCAGCACCCGGTCGGTCATCTCGTCGAGCGACAGCAGGCGCATGTGCGACGCGTTGATCGCCTCGGCCTTCTTGAGGTCGAAGCGGGCGGGGTTGGGGTTGACGTCCGAGATGTCGAAGGCGGCGACCATCTCCTCCATCGTGAAGACGTCACGGTCGGCGGCGATCGCCCAGCCCAGCAGGGCCAGGTAGTTGAGCAGGCCCTCGGGCAGGAAGCCCTGCTCGCGGTAGGCGAGCGCGTGCGCCTCGGGATCGCGCTTCGACAGCTTCTTGTTGCCCTCGCCCATGACGTAGGGCAGGTGGCCGAACTGCGGGACCGCGGTCGAGAGGCCGAGGTCCACCAGCGCCCGGTGCAGCGCGATCTGACGCGGCGTGCTCGAGAGCAGGTCCTCGCCGCGCAGCACGTGGGTGATGTCCATGAGCGCGTCGTCGACGGGGTTGACCAGCGTGTAGAGCGGGTCGCCGTTCGCGCGGCAGAGCGCGTAGTCGGGCACGAACCGGGTCTCGAAGGTCACGTCGCCACGGACGAGATCGTCCCAGGTGATCGAGCCGTCCGGCATCCGGAACCGGACGACCGGCCTGCGGCCCTCGGTCTCGAACGCCGCGCGCTGCTCGGCCGACAGCTCGCGGCAGAAGCCGTCGTACCCCATCACCTTCGAGCCGGACGCCTTGCGTCGCGCGTCGACCTCCTCGTTGGTGCAGAAGCAGTCGTAGGTGTACGACGAGGCGCGCAGCCGCGCCAGGGCGTCGGCGTAGATCTCGCCGCGCTCGCTCTGCCGGTACGGGCCGTGCGGCCCGCCGACCTCGATCCCCTCGTCCCAGTCGAGGCCGAGCCAGCGCCAGAGGTCGAGGATCGCGTCGTAGGACTCCTGGGTGCTGCGCTCCCGGTCGGTGTCCTCCATCCGGAAGACGATGTCGCCGCCGTGGTGGCGCGCGAACGCCCAGTTGAAGAGCGCCGTGCGCGCCAGGCCGACGTGCGGCGAGCCGGTCGGAGACGGGCAGAAGCGGACGCGGACGTGGGTCGACCCCGGGGTGTTCAACGCTGTGCCACCTTGTTCGTGAGAGTGCCGAGTCCGGCGATCGAGACCTCGACCTCGTCACCGATGTTCATGGGTCCGACGCCCTCGGGGGTGCCGGTGAGGATGACGTCGCCGGGCAGCAGCGTCATCACGCTGGACACGTGCGCGACCAGCGTGGGGATGTCGAAGATCAGGTCCTTCGTGCTGCCGTCCTGCTGGAGCTCGCCGTTGAGGTGCGTCTGCACCCGGCGGCCCTCGGCGAAGTCGTGGGGGTCGAGGTCGGTCTCGATCCACGGACCCAGCGGGCAGAACGAGTCGAAGCCCTTCGCCCGGGTCCACTGCCCGTCGCTCCTCTGCAGGTCCCGCGCCGTCACGTCGTTCGCGATCGTGTAGCCGTGGATGACGTCGGTCGCCTGCTCGGGAGGCACGTCGCGGCAGATGCGGCCGATGACGACCGCGAGCTCGCCCTCGAAGTGCAGGTCCTGCGTCTGCGGCGGGTAGAAGATCGGGTCGCCCGGGCCGACCACGCTGGTGTTGGGCTTGAGGAACATCAGCGGTTCGGCCGGGACGTCGTTGCCCATCTCCGCGGCGTGCGCGGCGTAGTTGCGGCCGATCGCGACGACTTTGCTGCGCGGCAGCACCGGCGCGAGCAGCCGCACGTCCTCGAGCCTGAACTCCTGGTCGAGCAGCTTCACCCCGACGTACAACGGGTCCCCGGCGAGCGCCACGACGGCGCTTTCAGGGTCGGGCTGCCCGAACTCGTCGAGCTCGCCCGTGACCACGCCGTACATCGGGTCCTCGCCGGTGGTGAATCTCGCGATGCGCACCCGACGAGCCTATCGAGCGGGCTAGGGGTACTCGCCGCCGGTGACGCCGAAGAACTCCTCGAGAGTGGCGGTGCGGGTGGCGGTGCCGGTGACGCGGAGCTCGGCGGCGAGCGCGCGGCCGACGTAGCGGAGGTGCCAGGGCTCCGGGGAGTAGCCGGTGATCGCGGTCGCTCCGGGTTGGTAGCGGACCACGAAGCCGAAGCGCCACGCGTTGCGGTCGAGCCAGCGCCCGCCGGGCGTGTCGGCGAAGCACGCATCGAAGTCGCAGCCCGGGCGGGCGGGGGTGACGAGGTCGACCGCGAGGCCGGTCTGGTGCTCGCTGTGGCCCGGACGCGCCGACACCCGGTCGGCGGCGACCCGCCCGCCGGATGCCACGGCGTCCGAGTGGATGGCCTGCTGGTAGGCGTACGAGCGGAAGGCGCTGGCGATCTTGAAGCCGAGGCCCTCGCGATCGCTGTCGGCGAGGAGCGCGGCGAGCGGGCCCGCGGCCGGCGTCGCGACCTGGTAGCCGCGCACCAGCGTGATCACGGGCCTGAAGCCCGGCGGCAGCGGATGCTTCTTGTTCACGACGACCCAGATGCTCCGCGGGTCCGAGGTCGAGTGGCGGTCGCGGTCGAAGACCGGCTCGATCCTCAGTGCGGCCGGCGTCGGCACCACCGCTCGGGGGACTGCTGCCGGCCGCTCGCTCGGGGACGCGCAGGCGACCGCCAGCAGGACGACCGGGATGCCGAGCGCCGTCTTCCTCACGTCTCACTGACAGGTGCGACGCTGCCCGAGGTTGCATGCAACCCTGCTGCTGCCCGCACCCGTCAACCAGGCGGAAGGAGAGGTGTGCGCGACGACGAGCGATCCGCAGAGTTCGTGGCGTTCGCGCGCGCCCACCGGAGCGACCTGGTGCGCACGGCGGCCCTGCTGTGTGCGGGTGACGAGGCATTCGCGGAGGACGTCGTGCAGACCACGCTGACCCGGCTCTACCTGTCGTGGCCGCGGGTGCGCCGCGCCGACAGCCCGCTCGCGTACGCGAGGCGCAGCCTCACCCACGTCTTCATCGACGAGGCGCGCCGCGCCCACCGGCGCCGGGAGTCGACGGTCGCAGACCCCGCACGCACGCTGGCCGTCGAGCCTGCGACCGGCGACGCCGACCCGGAGCTGCGTGACCTCGTGCTCTCCGCGCTCGCCTCCCTCGGCCCGCGCCAGCGGGCCGTCGTCGTGCTCCGCCACTGGCACGACCTCGACGTGGCGCAGACGGCGCGGGTCCTCGGCTGCTCGACCGGCACCGTCAAGTCGCAGAACGCCCGGGCGCTCGCCCACCTGCGCGACCACCTCGCCCCGATCGTCCCCGCGTCCGACCTGGAGGTGTCCTGATGTCCCCCACCGACGACCTCAAGGGAGTGCTGCGGTCCGTCGCCGACGTCGACCGGCCGGCTGCCGACCCCGCCGACGACCTGGCCCGGGCGCGGTCGGCGGCGCGCGCACGCAGCCGCCGCCGGTTCCGAGTGGGCCTGACCGGCGTGACGGCGGGGGTGGTGCTGGCGGTCGGCGTCACGCTGGTCGTCGACAGGACCGGTCCGCAGCCCGCGCCGCCCAGCGCCGCCGGCGTCGAGCTGGTGGCCGAGCCGTTCGAGGCGACGCCGTACACCTTCGACCTGACGCCACAGGGCTGGTCGGTGCAGGGGCAGCGCGCGTCCGCGGTGACCATCGCGCCCGACGACGGCTCGACGTCGAGCCACCCCGACGACTTCCGGGGCAAGCTCGTGATCCTCTTCGACGCCAACCCGACCCACGGACGGCTCCTGGAGCGGGACGGCCGGGAGTTCTGGATCGACGGCGACTCCGGGCACACGACGGTGGCGACGCACACGCGCGAAGGCGAGCCGCCCGGCGTGGTGCGGATCCAGTACCCCACCGACGCCGGCTGGGACCTCGACGCCATGGTCGCCTTCCTGGCGAGCGTCCACGTCGGGCCGGGCGCTCGCCACGGGCTCGGCTGAGCCCGTGGCGAGCCGGTCGCTCAGTCGCTGATCCGGACGGTCCTGACGAGGTCCTTCTCGATCTGCGACTCGGTCCACGCGAACGCGACCCAGCCCTCGTCGGAGAAGATCCGGGTCTGGTCGTTCGACCAGGGCGACGACGGGTTCTCGTACTGGCCGTAGGTGAGCACCGTGCGCGCCTCGACCTCCCGCTTCCCGCGGAACGCGATCGCCTGGATGTACGACGACCCCACGTTGACGCCACCGACGACCGGGTCGTCGGTGCCCGAGGAGGACACGGCGTTCGCATCACCGGTGGTGTTACCGAGCCCGCCGCTGACCCCGATGCCCTCGCCCTCGTCGCCGCGGTCGGCGGACTGGTGCATGGAGCCGTACGGCGCGCGCAGGTCGATGCCCCGGTCGGTGAGCGTCTTGATCGCCTTGGCCATGGTGTCGACGACCGGCTGGGCGGTCGACAGCGTGCGCGGCGTCGTGAACGGGTGCTTCGCGGAGAACGGGACCTCCCACAGGCTCACCTTGTCGGCGCCGGCCAGCCGCATGAACTCCTGGAAGATCGCGGTGCCGACCGACGTCGTGTCGGACCGGCCGTCCCAGTCGCGCAGGACCTGGCAGGCCGCGGTCAGGCCGGTCGCGGCGCAGACCCGGTCGAGCCGGCCACCCGCGCGCGCCACCTCGGCGGCGTACACGCGGTTGGCGTACTGGTGCGACCGCAGGGTGGCCGGCGACTCCTTGCCGTCCTTCAGCTGGTCGCGGACGTAGCGCATGACGACCTTCGTCCGCATCGAGCGCTCGCACTTCTCGCAGCCGATGATGCGCGGGTAGCCCTCGAGCTTCTTCCGGGCATTGGGCGCCCAGTAGGAGTCGTTGGCGTTCATCACCCAGGAGTCGGTCACGACCTCAGGGAGGTGCTCCGGGCCGAGGATGCCCGGCCGCTGGGCGCCCCTGTCGGTGCCCCACGCGCACTCGCCGTCGGCGCGGGTGCCGTCGAGGCCGGGCAGGCCGGCCACGCCGAAGATCAGGCGGCCGGTGTCGGTCATGCACTCGTCGGCCATCTCGTCGGTCACGTGCGGGATCACGGAGTGGTCGGCGTACAGGACCTCGCCGCCGCGGTCGGCCGCGATCGTGTTGACCCACGGCATGCCGCCGCCGCGGTCCTGACGACGCAGCAGGTCGCGCACGTCGGAGGCCTGCGCCATCGACAGGAACGTGTCGAGGATGCGCAGGTGCTCGGCGTTCGCGTCGCGCATCGCCCAGAAGCCGGACTTCGTCCACGTCATGTACTGGCTCGGCGAGTTGAAGACGTAGCCCTGCGGGGTCCGGTAGAGCGTGCGGGTCACGGTCTTGACGCCGTCGTCGGTGCGCACCTCGACCTCGACGCGCCGGCGCTCGAGCCGGCGGACGCCGTCCTCGGTCTCGTAGCTCGTCGGGCTGCCGGCCGTCGTGTACTGGTACGGCGTGAACCGGTAGCCGGTCGAGACGGTGTGGCTCCAGGCGACGTCCTCGTTGAAGCCGATGTTGATCACCGGGGAGCCGAGCAGCGACGCGCCCGCGGCGTCGAAGCGGCCCGGGATCGTCAGGTGCAGCTGGGTGAACCGGTAGCGACCCAGCCACGGGAAGTGCGGGTTGCCCAGCAGCATCCCGCGCCCGGTCGTCGTCTCCGAGCCGCCGACCGCGGTCGCGTTGGACCCGAACGACGTGCTCTCGTCGGCTCCGAGGTTGTGCGCCAGCTCGGCGCGGCTGAGCGACGGCGTCGCGACCCGCTGGCCCGCCGCCGGCGGAGCGGCGTCGGTGATCTCGCGGAGGAACCTCGTGGTCGAGCCGATCAGCTGGGCCAGGTAGACGGCGTACCAGATGTCCTTGGTCGTGACGTCGGGCCGGATCCACTGCTGCTTCGCGCACGCGGGGTCGGTGATCTCGTGGGTGCGGAGCCAGCGGTTGATGCCGACGGCCTCGGCGCGGACCATCGCCTTCGCCCGCTTGCTCGGGCCGGCGACCTCGTCGGCCAGCAGCCTCTCGACGACCCGGCGGTCGCGGAGGTCGGTGACGAGCGTGTCCCACTGGAGGTTGGTGCCGACGCCGCCGACGCGGTCGCTGTACGTCGCGCTCGGGCCGTGCCGGAGCGAGCGCTGGCCGCGCGCCGTGAGCAGGGTGTCCATCAGGTTGCAGGTCGCCGCGGCGGTCGTCGCCCACCCCGCGCCGTAGCCCAGGCTCGCGAAGTCGTCGGCCTGGATGTGCGGGATGCCGTGCTTGGTGATGCGGATCTTCGCGGCGTACCTCTTCGTGGGCTTGTCGGGCTTCGCTGCCTGCGGCGATGCCGAGGTCGACGCCGGAGCCGCGGTCGCCTGGACGGCGCCGGTCACGGCCGCCGGGGCGAGGAGCAGGAGGGAGGTGAGGCCGATCAGGCCCGGACGGAGATTCACGAGGAGCACCGTAATGGTCGTCACACTCGCCGACGTGCTCGCAGCGCGGATGCTGCCTACGATTTCCGCGTGCAGACGTTGACCCGGGACGAGTGGGAGCCGCGCGCCGCGGCCCATGCCCGGCGTGTCGACGCCCTCGTCGACCCGCACCTCGAGCGGCGACGGGACCGGGTGAAGCACCCCGTGCACGACTTCCTGTTCACCTACTACTCGCAGCGACCCGCCCAGCTGCGGCGCTGGCACCCCGGCTTCGGCGTACGACTGCTCGATGCTCCTTCCCACGACGGCCTCAAGGGGTACGACGACGGCGCGGTCACCGCGGCGTACGTCGAGTCCCAGCGTCCGCTGCTCGTCGCGCTGTCACGGCTGCTGCGTGCGACCGCCGGCCGGCCGGCGAACTTCGGGTGCTTCGGGATGCACGAGTGGGCCATGGTCTACCGGCTCTCCGAGGACGAGACCCGGCACGCGGACTGGCCGCTGCGCCTCGGCGCGGCCGGCACCGACGAGGTCGTCGAGTCGCACCGGATCGCCTGCTCGCACTTCGACGCCTACCGCTTCTTCACCCCGGCCGCCGCCCCGCTCAACTCGCTCTCCCCCGCGGCGCACGACCGCCCCGACTTCGAGCAGCCCGCGTGCCTGCACGCCGGCATGGACCTCTACAAACACGCGTTCCGGCTCACGCCGATGATCAGCTCGGACCTGGTCGCGGACTGCTTCGAGCTCGCCTGGGACATCCGCGTGCTCGACATGCGCGCCGCGCCGTACGACCTCCGCGAGCTGGGCCTGACCCCGGTGCCGGTCGAGACGGCGGCGGGCAAGGCGGAGTACGCCGAGGCGCAGCGCCGCTTCGCCGAGCGCGGCGCCCCGCTCCGGGCGCGACTGGTCGAGGAGTGCGACCGGCTGCTGGCCGTCGCCGATCGGGGACCTTCGGCCCTGCTCCCGGAGACGTCCGCGACCTAGCCTCGATCGCATGGGGAAGCCCGTCCCGCAGTGCCCGATCCGCATCGGCGACCCCTGCTCGCTCTGCGTGCCCGGCGCGACCGGACCCGAGGACTGCCCCCTCGTCGCCGAGGTCATGCGCGACCCCGAGCTGAGGGCGCGCCTCGCCGAGCTGCGCCGCAAGCTCGCGCCCGCTCGCTGACCCCCACTTCCCGGGCAATCCCTGACGTTCTCGGGCAATCCTTTGCCCGGGAAGATCAGGTTTCCCCGGTGGGCCGGGGAAACCTGCGGGCCCCGGGCCATCCCGGTGACGAATCTCCCAGATCCCGACCACGGGGTTGCAGACGCGCACCCCGTCCGCCATGGTCATTAGGTAAGGCTTACCTAAATCCCATTCTCGGAAGGATCCATGGTGACCGCCACTCCCCCTGCCCGCGTCGCGGACTGCGCGCACCTCCAGCACCTCTTCCACCCGGCCCACGCCGATGCCTACGTCGACGCGATGCGTCGGGGCGTAGACCACCTCGCGGCGGCGCTCGCCCGGGTCGGCGGCCCCGCGACCGGGGTCGTCCCCGAGACCGCCGCCAAGGCCGTGGCCGACGTCGACCTCGACCGCCCGCTGGGCGACGTCGGCGAGGCGCTCGACGAGATGAGCCGGCTGTGGCTCGACGACACGGTCTGGTTCCACGAGCCGGCGTACGCCGCGCACCTGAACTGCCCCGTCGTCATCCCCGCGCTGCTCGCGGAGGTCTTCGTCAGCGCGGTGAACCCCAGTCTCGACACGTTCGACCAGAGCGTCGGAGGCACCTTCGTCGAGCGGCACCTCGTCGACTGGACCGCCGCGCGGATCGGGTTCGGGCCCGGCGCGGACGGCATCTTCACCAGCGGCGGCACCCAGTCCAACCTGCAGGGCCTGCTGCTGGCCCGCGACCACGCGCTCGCCGACGGAGCCGCCGTCCGCGACCTGCGCATCGTCACCAGCCGCGATGGCCACTTCAGTGTGCAGAAGGCCGCCCGCCTGCTCGGCCTCGGCGACGCCGCCGTGGTCACCGTGCCCACCGACGGCGACCGGCGCATGGACGTCGGCGCGCTCGGCCGCGCGCTCGCCACGATCACCGATCGCGGACACGTCCCGATGGCCGTCGTCGCGACCGCCGGCACCACCGACTTCGGCGCGATCGACCCGATCCCCGAGGTCGCCGCCCTCTGCGAGGGGTACGGCGGGTGGCTGCACGTCGACGCGGCGTACGGCGGCGGCCTGCTCGTCTCCCCCACCCACCGGCACCGGCTCGCCGGCATCGACCGGGCCGACTCGGTGACGATCGACTACCACAAGACCTGGTTCCAGCCGGTGTCCGCGAGCGCGCTCGTCGTGCGCGACGGGCGCCGCCTCGGCCACGTCACCTGGCACGCCGACTACCTCAACCCGAAGGACGCGGCCCATCCCAACCAGGTCGACAAGAGCCTGCAGACCACCCGCAGGTTCGACGCGCTCAAGCTCTGGATGACGCTGCGCGTGATGGGGCCCGACACGATCGGCGAGTACGTCGACCGCGTCGTCGCCCTCGCCGCCGAGGTCGGCGCGGTGCTCGACGCCGACCCCGACGTCGAGCTCGCTGCCGCGCCGCAGCTGAGCACGCTCGTCTTCCGCCCGGCCGGTCTCGACGACCGCGAGGCCGACCTGCTGCTGCCGCGGATCCGCGCGACGCTCTACGAGCGCGGCCAGGCGATGGTCGCGGCCACCCGCGTCGGCGGCCGCCGCTGGCTCAAGCTGACCCTGCTCAACCCGCTCGCCACCGCCGACGACATCCTGGCCGTCACCGGACGGGTCGGCGAGCTGGGCCGCGAGCTCCGGACGGCGGTGGCGTCGTGAGGGACTTCGTCGCGATCGGCGTCGGCCCCTTCAACCTCGGCCTAGCCTGCCTGACCGATCCCCTCGACGAGCTCGACGGCGTGTTCCTCGAGGCCCGCGACGAGCTCGCGTGGCACCCCGGCATGATGCTCGACGACGCGACGCTGCAGGTGCCGTTCCTCGCCGACCTCGTCACGATGGCCGACCCCAGCTCGCGCTGGTCGTTCCTCTGCTACCTCAAGGAGACCGGCAACCTCTACCCGTTCTACATCCGCGAGTCCTTCTACCCGCTGCGCCGCGAGTACGACGACTACTGCCGCTGGGCCGCCGAGCGACTCGACAGCATCCGCTTCGGGCAGGCCGTGACCTCGGTCGAGCACGACGGCTCGGCGTACGTCGTGACCACGGCGACCGGCGAGCAGCACCGCAGCCGCCGCCTCGTGCTCGGCGTCGGCACGCGACCGAAGGTCCCCGAACCCCTGCAGGGCATGGGGATCCACTCCTCCGACTACCTCCGCAACAAGCGCGCACTGCAGCAGCTCGACTCGATCACGATCGTCGGCAGCGGCCAGAGCGCGGCGGAGATCTACCGCGACCTGCTGCTCGAGAGCCCCGACCACGGCTACCGGCTGACGTGGCTGACCCGCAGCCCGCGGTTCTTCCCGATGGAGTACACGAAGCTGACGCTGGAGATGACGTCGCCGGAGTACACGTCGTACTTCCACGGCCTGCCCGCCGACACCCAGGCCCGGCTCGGGCGCGAGCAGCGGTCGCTCTACAAGGGCATCAGCGGCGACCTGGTCGACGAGATCTTCGACCTCCACTACCGGCTTCGCGTGCAGGGCGACGGCCCGCACACCACGCTCGTCACGAACACCACCGTCACCGGCGCGCACCACGACGGGGACCACGTCCTCGAGTGCCACCACGACGAGACGGGCGAGGACTTCACGATCACGACGCAGGGGCTGGTGCTGGCGACCGGGTACGCCGCGGAGGTGCCGGCGTTCCTCGAGCCGGTCCGCGACCGGATCCGCTGGGACGAGCAGGGCCGCTTCGACGTGTCGCGCGACTACACGATCGACCACCAGGACAGGGAGATCTTCGTGCAGAACGCCGAGGAGCACACGCACGGACTCGCCGCGCCCGACCTCGGCATGGGCGCCTACCGCAACTCCGTGATCATCGCGGCGATGGCCGGCCGGGAGGTCTACCCGGTCGAGAAGCGGATCGCCGTGCAGAGCTTCGGGGTGCCCCGATGAACACACGGATGAGGATCACCATCGAGCCCCTCGACCTCGAGCGCGACCTGTCGCTGCTGCACCAGTGGGTCACCCACCCGCGCAGCGTCTACTGGCAGATGCAGGACGCGTCGATGGACGACGTCGCGACGGAGTACCGGCTGATCGACGAGAACCCCCATCACCACGCCTGGCTCGGGCGGGTCGACGGCGAACCGGCGTTCCTCGCCGAGACCTACGACCCCGCGCAATCGGAGCTCGCCGGGCTGCCGGAGATCGCCCCCGGCGACCTCGGCATGCATGTGCTCGTGGCCCCGACCGACACGCCCGTCTCCGGCTTCACGCGGGCCGTCTTCGCCGCCGTCGTGGACCACTGCCTCGCCGACCCCGCCGTCCGGCGGGTGGTCGTCGAGCCCGACGCCCGCAACGCGCGCATCCGCGCCATCAACCGTGAGTTCGGGTTCCGCGAGCTCCGCACCATCACCCTGCCGACCAAGGAGGCCGTCCTGTCCGTCCGCACCCGCGACCACCTCACCCCGGAGCACCTCGCCAGCGCCCAGCGCCATCTGGTGACCAAGGCGATCTCGGAGTTCGCCCACGAGCGGCTGCTCTCCCCGGTCGCCGATGGCGACCGATGGCTGCTCACGACGCCGGCCGGCGACACGACGTACTCGTTCGCGGCCAGCCGACTCGTGCTCGACCACTGGGCGGTCGACGCCGCGACACTCACACGGACGGTCAAGGACGACCCGGCCGCACTCGACGTGCAGGACTTCGTCGTCGAGTTCTCCGAGGTGCTGGGCATCCCGGACGCGCTGCTGCCGACGTACCTCGAGGAGCTCGCGGCGACGCTGGCGTCGGCGTGCTGGAAGCTGGCGCACTCGACGCTGTCGGTCGACGACCTCGTGCACGCCGACTACCAGCAGCTCGAGGCGGCCATGACGGAGGGACATCCCGGCTTCGTCGCCAACAACGGCCGGGTCGGGTTCGGCGCCGACGACTTCGCGGCGTACGCGCCCGAGACCGGCAGCGCGGTCCGCCTGCACTGGCTCGCCGCCCGGCGGTCGCTCAGCCACCACTCCGGCCCCGAGGTGTACGACGCGTCGCTGCTCGTCGACGCCGGCCTCGACCCGGCCGACTACCACCTGGTGCCGGTGCACCCGTGGCAGTGGAGGAACAAGATCGCGATCACGTTCGCGCCCGACATCGCGCGGGGAGACCTCGTGCACCTCGGCGAGGGGCGTGACGACTACCGGGCGCAGCAGTCGATCCGCACCTTCTTCAACACGACGCACCCGGAGCGGCCCTACGTGAAGACGGCGCTGTCGATCCAGAACATGGGGTTCATGCGCGGCCTGTCGCCGAAGTACATGGAGGCGACGCCCGCGATCAACGAGTGGGTGCACGACCTCGTCGAGTCCGACCCGACCCTGCGCGGCTGCGGCTTCTCGGTGCTCCGCGAGATCGCCGCCATCGGCTACACCGGCGACGCCTACCACCGGCTGACCCGGCCCTCGCCGTACCGGAAGATGATCGCCGCGCTCTGGCGCGAGAGCCCGGTGCCCCGCGTCGGCGACGGCGAGCGGCTCTCGACGATGGCGGCGCTGCTGCATCGCGACGGAGCCGGGCGGTCGTTGGCCGCCGCGATGATCGAGGCGTCGCCGCTGGACGCGGTGGAGTGGCTACGCAGCTACCTGCACGCCTACGTGCGCCCGGTCGTGCACTGCCTGCTGGCGCACGACCTCGCGTTCATGCCCCACGGCGAGAACCTCGTGCTCGTGCTGCGCGACCACGTGCCGGTGCGGGCGTTCATGAAGGACATCGGCGAGGAGGTCTGCGTGATGTCGACGGCGCGCGACGTTCCCGACGACGTCGCGCGGGTCCGGCAGGACGTCGACCCGGAGATCCGTGCGCTGGCGCTGCACACCGACGTCTTCGACGGCGTGCTGCGGCACCTGGCGGCGATCCTGCACGTCGACGGCGTCCTCGACGAGGGCGACTTCTGGGCCGAGGTCGCGCGCTGCGTGCGCCAGCACGCCGAGGACCACCCGGAGCTGGCCGAGGCGTCGGCGACGTACGACCTGCACCGGCCGGAGTTCCGGCACAGCTGCCTGAACCGGCTCCAGCTGCGCAACACCCTGGAGATGGTCGACATCTCCGACCAGGCCGAGTCGCTGATCTACGCGGGGACCCTCGATAATCCCATTGCATGACCTCCCGAATCACCGAGATCAGCGTCGACTGCGCCGACCCCGCCGGGCTGGCCGGCTTCTGGTGCGCGGCCCTGGGCTACTCGGTCGTCAACTCCAGCGCCGACCTCGTCGAGATCGGTCCGGACCACGGGGACGACGCCGCGCTCCTGGCAGCGGTACGTCGCGAGCCGGTCGCTCCGTCGATCTTCTTCGCGAAGGTGCCCGAGGGCAAGGCGGGCAAGAACCGCCTGCACCTCGACCTCTCCCCGATCGACTGCACGCAGGACGAGGAGGTCGCGAGGCTCGAAGGCCTGGGGGCGCGGCGCGCGGACGTCGGCCAGACGGGCGCGGAGTCCTGGGTCGTGATGGTCGACCCCGAGGGCAACGAGCTCTGCGTGCTGCGCAGCCTGGCTCCCGGTGAGTTCGACCTCTGATCCCGTTAGGTTGAGGGGCATGCGCCTGCTCTCGGTCCTGCTCGGCCTCGTGCTCGTCGGCTCGCTCGCGCCTGCGGCCCACGCGGATCCGCGCTGGGTGTTCTACACGAGCGACAAGACCCGCTACGAGTCGCCGTGGTTCGCGGGCGCGCACCGGATCATGATCCCGTTCGGCTGCACCGCGGCGCCGTACTACTCCCCCGACTCGCGCTGCCGCGGCGGCCGCGGATTCCACCATGGGCTCGACGTCGCGATGCCGTGCGGCACCCCGCTCATCGCCGGGCGCAAGCTCCGCGTCGTCTCGAACGACTCCCTCGGCTCGGCGTACGGCGTGCACCCGCTGCGGCTGCGCAACCGCAAGCTGGGCTGGGACCTGGTCATCGGGCACACCCGCCGCGTCTACGTGCGCGAGGGGCAGGTCGTGAAGCGCGGCACGATGTTCGCCCGGGCCGGCGACAGCGGCGCACCCGACGGCTGCCACCTGCACTTCGAGCAGCGCTCGGTCGGTGGCGGGCTGTCGAGCGCGGTTCATCCGCGCCCGCTGCTCGCGCTGACGCCGCGCGACCGATGAACGACCGGGTGCTGCACAACTTCCTCGCCCCCGACGGCCGCCTGCACACGATCCCGTCGAAGCACGCCAAGCTCCTCGTCGTCCTCGACCACCTGGCCCAGTCCTTCGAGCCGGGCCAGCGCTACCAGGAGGCCGAGGTCAACCTCGTGCTGCGTGGGTTCCACGACGACTACGCCGCGCTGCGCCGCTACCTCGTCGAGAACGGCTTCCTCGACCGGGAGGCCGGTGTCTACTGGCGCAGCGGCGGCACGGTCGACGTCAGCCCGCCGCCCGCCTGACTGGTTCCTGTGTCGGGGTCAAGCTTGCAGCGGAGCCGCCGTCGGTTTCCCCGGTGAGCCGGGGAAACCTGACGTTCTGGGCCGAAACTTCGCCCGAAAAGATCAGGAATCCCCGGTGGGCCGGGGATTCCTGCGCCAGCCGGCCAACGGACGTCAGCCCGCCGCCCTCCTGACGAGCTCCTCGATCCGCGCCACGTCGGCGTCGGTCAGCGTCGTGATCGCGTACTCGGTCGGCCACATGTTGCCGTCGTCGAGCTGGGCGCCGTCGTTGAACCCGAGGTTGGAGTAGCGCGCGCCGAACTTGGCGGCCGGCTTGAAGAACACGATCGCCTTGCCGTTGCGACCGTAGGCCGGCATGCCGTACCAGGTCTTCGGGTCGAGGTCCGGAGCCACGGTCGTCACGATGGCGTGGATGCGCTCGGCCAGCACCCGGTCGGCGTCCTCCATCTCGGCGATCTTCTCGAGCAGGCTCTGCAGATCGTCGGCCTTCTTCGCGCCCTTCTTGCCCTCGGCCTTGAGCTCGGCGGCGCGCTCCTTCATGGCAGCGCGCTCGGCGTCGGTGAATCCGCTGGTGGTCTTCTTCGTCGTGGTCATGGCAGCACGCTAGTGAGGTCCTACCGGCGCTGCTTCTCGATTCCTGACGGGTCTGCGACCCGCTGCCGGATCCCGTCGAGCACCAGCCCCAGCCCGAGGGCGAAGTCGGAGTCCTCGCGCGGGGCGCCGTCGATCGCGCCGGCGGAGCCGGCCTGGAGGTGGGTCTGCTCGTCGACCACGTGACCGAAGACGAAGTGCAGCAGCGTGCGCGCGGCCACCGGCACCTGCGCCGGGGTGAGGCCGCCCTCGCCGAGGGCGACCACGAGCTCGTCGTACGGCGTGGCCGCGCCGATGCCGAAGGAGCGCACGGTCGCGACGAGCTCGGCGCCGTCGCGGTAGGCCAGCAGCCCGTCGCGCAGCTCGGTGCAGACCGCCTCGACACGGGCATCCCACGCGGGCGGGCGCACGTCGCGGCGGCCGCGGGCGAGGATCTCGTCGGCGACGGCGGCGAGCAGCTCCTGCTTGTTGGCGAAGTGGTGGTAGAGCGCGCTGGGCTGGACGCCGAGCTCCGTGCCGAGCCGCCGCATGGTCAGGTCGGCGAGCCCGTAGGTGTCGAGGACCCCCAGCGCCCGGTCGACGACATCGGCCCGGTGGTAGCGCACGTCACCCTCCGTCCCGCCCGGGGAGCGTTGACCCCGGCGCAGCCCGAACCCTAACCTGAACGCCGTTCACCTGACCAGCGTTCCGGCGCCGATCCGAAGGACCGAGCATGGCCATGGCCGAGACCCCCCTCTCCCCGACCGACGACGCGGAGGCACCCCGCGTGCGACGGCGCTCGTCGACCACCGACATCGCACTGATCGCGGCCTTCGCTGCACTCATCTCCGCCTGCGCCTACATCGGCGCGATCCCCGTCGGCGGCGCGGGCGTGCCGATCACGCTGCAGACCTTCGGCGTGATGCTCGCGGGCTGCCTGCTCGGGCCGGTGCGCGGCTTCCTGGCCGTCTCCCTCTACCTGCTCCTCGGCGCGATCGGGCTGCCGGTCTTCGCCGAGCACTCCTCGGGCCTGGGCGTCTTCACCGGCCCCAGCGCGGGCTACCTCTACGCGTTCCCGGTCGCCGCCGCCCTGGCGGGCTTCCTGGTCAAGTACGTCGCGCGCGAGCGGCGTACCCGCGCGATCTGGGTCTTCGCGTGCTCGATCGCCGGCAGCATCCTGGTGATCCACCCCTTCGGCATCGTCGGCATGAAGCTCTACTTCGACGTGTCGTGGCACGAGGCGCTCACCTACGACACGCCATTCTGGATCGGCGACCTGCTCAAGACCACGCTGGTCGCGCTGATCGCCGCCGAGGTGTTCCGCGCGTTCCCGCAGATGCAGCGCATCGACGACTGACCCTGTCCGCGCCTTGCCCACGATCACCTTCGATGCCGCCGGGCTCAGCGTGCCTGTGCCCGGCGGCACCCGCGTGGTGCTCGAGCCGACGACGGTCGAGCTCACCGAGCAGCGCGTCGGCGTCATCGGGGCCAACGGCTCCGGCAAGTCGACGCTCGCGCGCCTGGTCAACGGCCTCGTCTCCCCGAGCACCGGCAGGGTGCTCGTCGACGGCGTCGACGTGGCGCGCCACGGAGCCGCCGTACGCCGTCGCGTCGGCTTCTGCTTCACCGACCCGGCCGCCCAGCTGGTGATGCCGACCAGCGTCGAGGACGTCGAGCTGTCGCTGCGGCGTCACGAGCGCAACCCGGCCCGGCGCAAGGAGCGGGCGCTCGAGGTGCTCGGCCGCTACGGGCTCGCCGACCACGCCGACGTCAGCGTGCACGCGCTGTCCGGCGGCCAGAAGCAGCTGCTCGCGCTGGCCGGCGTCCTCGCCGTCGAGCCCGCGATCGTGGTCGCCGACGAGCCGACCACCCTGCTCGACCTCGCCAACACGCGCCGCGTCGCCGACCTGCTCTTCTCGCTCGAGCAGCAGCTCGTGCTGGTCACCCACGACCTCGACCTGGCCCGCCGCTGCGACCGGGTGCTGGTGGTCGAGGACGCGCGGGTCCGCTTCGACGGGGCGGCCGACGCCGCCGTCGGCGACTACCTGGCCTCGGTGGCGTCGTGAGCACCCCATGAGCAACACCGGCCTCGTCGGCGTCTACCAACCCGGCACCACCGTGCTGCACCGCCTGCCGGTCGGCGTGAAGCTCGGCGGGCTGATGGTGTTCAGCCTCGCGATCGTGCTGGTGCGGAGCATGCCGGCGGCCTGGGTCTTCCTCGCGATCGCCCTCGGACTGGCCCTGCTCGCCAGGATCCGGCTGGCGACGGTGGCGCGGGCGGCGCGTGCGGTCCTGCTGCTCGCGGTCTTCGTCGGCGCGCTGCAGTGGTGGTGGTACGGCCGCGACAAGGCGATCGAGACGTTCGTCGACCTGGTGGCGCTGTCGCTGGGCGCCGTCGTCGTGTCGGCCACGACGCCGGTCAACGCGATGCTCGACGCCCTGATCCGCTGGATCGGGCCGCTGCGTCGGTTCGGGGTGGACCCCGACCGGGTCGCGCTCACGGTCGGGCTCGCGATCCAGGCGCTGCCGGGCACGGTCGCACTCGCGGTCGAGACCCGCGACGCGGCGCGCGCCCGCGGCGTACGCCATCCGCGCGCCTTCCTCACGCCGTTCGTGATCCGGGTGGTCGCGCGGGCGCACGAGACCGGCGACGCCCTGCACGCGCGCGGGATCGGTGACGACTAGGCACCGCCGTGCTCGGCGAGCCACTGGGTCGCCCGACGCTTCGACGCCTGCGCGAGCCACGCGTCCTGCACGACCTCCACGAGCTCGTCGCGGGTGAGCTCGCCGATCCTGCTGGCGCGCAGCAGCACCGACGGATGGCCGTTGAAGTGCGGGGTGGTGAAGTACGGCGTCGACTCGTCGAGCACCATCGCCTGCTTGTCGGCCTCCGACGGCACCCAGAAGACGATGACGTCGTCGTACCGCTCACCCGTCTCCGGGTCGACCGCGTCCGGCCGCGGGGTCCGGAAGAAGACGAACGACTTCCTGCCGACCTGGTAGACCGGCCGCTCGCGCGTCGTGCCCTCGGCGATCTCGGCGTACGGCATCGCGAGGGCGATCTCATGGACGTCCTCGACCCGCGCCTTCCGGGATCGGCTCATCCCGCGTAGGGCACCTCGGTCTGCCAGTCGGCCTCGAGCTGGTGCGCGGCGTCCCAGAGCACCTCGGCGACCCGGTCGGGCGTGAACGGCCCCTCTTTGCCGAGGGTGCCGCGCACCGTCACCGAGACCGCGCGGATGCCGTCGTCCTGGAGCGTGGTGTCGATGCTGTGCACGAGGTTGCGTACGCCGGCCTTCTGGATGCCGAGCGACGCCGCCTTGTTCCACGGCTTGTCGGCGGCCATGCTCCCGGTGACCGTCACCCGGCCGCCCTCGCCCATGAACGGCCGCGCGGCCTGCACGCTCGTGAGCAGGGCGCCGACGCCGAGCGCGAGGTCGTCGAGCAGCTCGTCGACCGTGAGCTCGAGCGGGTCCTTCTCGCGGAAGGCGCTGGGGTTGAAGTGCAGCACGTCGATGCGGCCGAAGTTCTCGCCCATCGTCGCGATCGTCTCGGTCGTGGCGTCGACGTCGGTGATGTCGACCACGGCGATCTGTCCGTTGGCGCCGAGCGCCTCCAGGTCGACGCCCAGGGCGGCGAGCTCCTCGGGGTCGATGCCGAGCAGGCCGACGTCGTAGCCCTCCCGCGCATAGCGGCGCGCGACCGAACCGCTCACTCCCGGACCTGCTCCGACGACCACGATGACCGGACGACTCATGCAGCCACCGTAGCCAGCGATGCCGGAGGCGATGCGTCAGCTCGGCTGGTTGAGGAACCAGCGGTGCCCGAACGGGTCGTGGAAGACCGCGACCCGACCGGCCGGAGGGCTGTCCTCGGGCCCGCCATCCAGGGGCACCCCCGCGCGCGTGACGCGGTCGCAGACGGCGTCCACGTCAGCCACGGTGAGATGGAGCGAGACCGCGTTGCCGCGGCGCGGGTCGGGCGCCGCGACGCCGGCCGAGTCGAACTCGTCCGACATCATCCAGCCTGCGCCGTCGACCGCCAGCTCGACGTGGCCGACGCGTCCGTCGTCCATCACGATCGGATCGAAGGTCACCTCGGCGCCCAGCACGTCGACGTACCACGCGATCGCGGCCCGGGCGTCCGAGACGCAGAGGTACGGCGTCAGCTCGCTCACCACACGTCCCCCTCCCGCCAGTCGCAGGTGATCGGGGCGTCGAGGTTGATCCCGTTGCCGCGCACGTAGAGCCCGCCGTCGTCGTCGGGCGTGGGCACCACACCTACGGTCGTCGCCACCGACGACGGCCCGCGCCAGAGGTCCCAGCCGCGCGCCTCGTAGAACGGGATCGCGCCGTCGGAGGCACTCAGCGCCAACACGTCGTATCCCGGCGCCAGCTCCTCGAGCGACTCCATGACCGCCGAGCCGTGGCCGCTCCGGCGTACGTCGTCGGCGACCGCCACCGCCTCGACGTACCCGCACCGCACCCACATCCCGTCGACCATGAGCCGGCGCAGCACCAGCGAGCCGTGGGCGACCAGGCGACCGTTCTCGTGCACGACGGCGTGCATGCCGCCGAGGGCGTGCGACCAGTCGGCGGGTGTGAAGTCGCCGAACGCCGCGTCGCACAGCGCGCGGGCTTCGTCGAGGTCCGCCGCGCTGAGCTCGGCGGTGTGGCAGCGGCGCACGGTCACCATCTCTGTCACCATCCGGGTGCCTTTCGTTCGGCCCACGGCGCGGCCTGCTCGACCTGCGCCGCGAGCGAGATCAACAGCTCCTCCTCGGCCGGCCGCGCGGCGATCATGACGCCGACCGGAAGGCCGTCGGGGGTCCAGTGCAGCGGGAGGGAGACCGCCGGCATGCCGGTGACGTTCCACGCGGACGTCCACGGGGTGAACGCCTTCTGCGCCTCGAAGTCACGCTCGGGGTGCTCGTCGTCGCGCATCGCACCGACCGGCAGCGGCGGCGTCGCGAGGGTCGGGGTGAGCACCGCGTCGTACGGCGCGAGGGCGGTCAGCGCAGCCGCCGCATGGCGTCGCATCGCGCCGATGGCGAGCCCGAACTCGGGTCCGCTGACCGCGCGACCGCGCTCGGAGAGCCATCGCGTGAGCGGCCGGAGCAGGTGCTCGCGGTCGGGCGGTGCGACGGAGAGTGCGGTCAGCACGGCCCAGCAGGTCTCGAAGACCGGGACCGCCTCGGCGGGCAGGGGCACGTCGACGTCCTCGACCTCGTGGCCGAGCGACTCGAGCAGCCGGGACGCGTCCTCCCAGGCCCGCACGCACTCCTTGTCGACGGGAGTGTCGGTGATGACTGGTGTGATGAAGCGCGCGACCCGAAGCCGCCCCGGGTCGCGGCCGCAGGCCGACAGGAAGCTCTCGGAAGGAGGTGGTGCCCAGGCCGGATCACCCACGCGACGACCGCCGAGCACGTCGAGCATCGCCGCCGCGTCGGCGACCGTCCGGGCGATCGGCCCGGCCGTCGCCAAACCCACCGGGTCGCCGTACATGGGGTGACCACTGATCCGCCCACGCGTGGGCTTGAGTCCGACGAGCCCGCAGCAGGAGGCCGGGATCCGGATGGACCCGCCGCCGTCGGATCCCTGGGCGAGCGGCACCAGGCCGGCCGCGACGGCGGCCGCCGCGCCACCCGACGAGCCGCCGGCCGTGCGGGTGCGGTCCCACGGCGTCACCGCCGGGGGCGCCACGTCGGGCTCGGTGTAGCAGGGCGACCCGAACTCGGGGGTGTTCGTCTTGCCGAGGCTCACCAGTCCCGCGGCCTCGATCGACAGCGTGACGCCGTCGGAGACCTCCGGCACGTGGTCGGCGTACGCCGCGGAGCCGAACGTCGTGCGCACCCCGGCCGTCAGGTTGAGGTCCTTGATCGCGGTGGGCACGCCGTAGAGCGGGCCCGTGCCGTCGCCGGCCTCGAGTCGCGACGCGCGGTCCCGGGCGAGGTCGGGGGTGAGCGTGACGAACGCGCCGACCGAGTCGAGTCGGTCGGCGCGTTCGAGGTAGTGCTCGGTCAGCTCCGTGGGCGACACCTCGCGGCGCCGCACCAGGTCGCCCTGCTCCAGCGCGGTCAGGTCATGGAGTTCGGCCACGACCCCGACGCTAGCGGGCGCGGGTGGCAGCCGTCAGGCGGCGGCCTCCGACTCGTAGGCGGCGAGCAGCCGGACGGCGTTGGTCAGCCGGGCCAGCACATCGGGGTCGGTCAGCACGTCGACCTCGATCGCGGACTGGGAGACGGTGACGTCCTCGACGACGGTCGCGCCGGCGATCCGCGCGGAGCGGGCGGTGTCCTCGTGGGCCCACTTCCCGCCGTACGGCGTCGGGGTCGTGCCGATCACTCCGAACGGCTTGCCGACCATCGCGCCGGCGCCGTACGGGCGCGAGAGCCAGTCGATCGCGTTGTTGAGGACGGCCGGCATCGTGCCGTTGTACTCCGGGGTGACGGCCAGGACGCGGTCCGCGCGGCGGACCCGCTCGCGCAGGGCGGCGGCCGAGGAGGGGATGGCGGCGTCGTTGTCGACGTCCTCGTTGTAGAACGGGACCTCGCCGAGGCCGTCGACGATGTCGACGGTGACGCCCTCGGGGGCCTGGGTGGCCAGCAGCTCGGCCAGCTTGCGGTTGACGGAGTCGGAGCGCAGGCTCCCGACCAGGACGGCGATGGTGGTGTCGGTCATGGCAGGCTAAACGGACCATGGTCCGCTTCATATTCCGGGGATCTGCGGAATATCGCGAGCGGTACGTCACACCTGCTCACTAGGGTCACGACATGTCCGAGCCGCACCTGCTGCCGTTGCTCGACGCTCCGCCGCCGGAGCGTCGCGACGCGGCGCGCAACCGCGAGCTCCTGCTCGAGGCGGCGACGGCGCTCGTCGAGCGCTGCGGACCGGGCAGCGTGACGATGGACGCGGTCGCGGCGGCCGCCGGCGTCGGCAAGGGCACGGTGTTCCGACGGTTCGAGTCCCGCGAGGGGCTGATGGCGGCCGTGCTCGACCACTCGGAGACCGAGTGGCAGGCACAGGTCATGTCCGGGCCGCCGCCCCTCGGTCCCGACGCCGACCCGTGGGACCGGCTGCTGGCGTTCGGCCGGTCGCGGCTCGAGACGACCCTGCTGCACGCCGAGCTGATCCGGGCCGCGGGGCAGGCGGGCACGCGCTCGTTCGCGGCGTACTCCTTCGTCGCGATGCACACGCGCTACCTGCTCGGCCAACTCGAGGTGACCGGTGACGTGCCGATCCTCGCGACCGCGCTGCTCGCGCCCCTGGAGGCGCCGATCCTCGACCAGCAGGTGACGATCGAGGGCTTCCCGCTCGAGCGGGTCTACGCCGGCTGGGTCGACCTGGCCCGGCGCATCGTGGGCCGGGACCTCGCGCCGGATCAGTAGCGCTCGACGGTGTCGACC
The DNA here is from genome assembly GCF_042666375.1 of Nocardioides sp. GCM10030259. NCBI lineage: Bacteria > Bacillati > Actinomycetota > Actinomycetes > Propionibacteriales > Nocardioidaceae > Nocardioides > Nocardioides sp. GCM10030259. The sequence continues at coordinate 31,900 of NZ_JBHTDF010000019.1, forward strand.
ATCCGCTCGGGCGGGTCGTAGGACTCCGGCCAGAAGTCGGTGACCCGGGTGACCAGGCCGTCGCCGCCGAACTCGAGGAAGACCTGCGCCTCCGACCGCTCGGCGCCCACCGACCACTCGAACCAGACCACCGCTCGCTCGGCGTCCGCGATCACGACCTTCGGTCGCAGGCTCCAGTCGCCGGGGTAGGTCTGGTTGAACTCCAGGTAGGCCGCGCGGCCCGAGATGCGCTCCCGGGTCTGCGGCAGCAGGTAGACGACCTCGGGGTCCAGGAGGGCGGTCCAGGCGTCCCAGTCGCGGGCGTCCAGGGTCTGCACGAACGCGCGCGCGAGCGCAGCGGTGTCGGTCATGGGCCGATCATGGCCGACGGCACCGACGGTCAGCCCCGACGGTCAGCCCTGGTGGTGCCGCCGCAGTCCGAACGTGACCCCGTCGACGAGGGCGCCCCACGACGCCTCGATGACGTTGGCGCCGACGCCGACGGTCAGCCAGGACGTCTCGCCGTCGCTGGTCTCGATGAGCACCCGGGTGATCGCGTCGGTGCCGTGGCCCTGGTCGAGGATGCGCACCTTGTAGTCGATGAGCTCGAACTTCGCGACCTCGGGGTACGCCTGCTCGATCGCGGCCCGCAACGCCTGGTCGAGCGCGTTGACGGGACCGTTGCCCTCGCCGGTGACGACGTAGCGGACGCCGCCGGCGCGCAGCTTCACGGTCGCCTCCGAGAGGGCGTCGCCCTGCGGGACGGTCTCGGTGATGACCCGCCAGGACTCGACCTCGAAGTACGTCGGGCGCAGGCCCTCGACCTCCTCGATGAGCAGCAGCTCGAAGGAGGCGTCGGCGGCCTCGAAGGTGAAGCCGCGGTTCTCGAGCACCTTGACCCGGTCGGTGATCCGGGTGACCAGCTCGCGGTCGCCCGAGAGGTCGAAGCCGAGCTCGCGGCCCTTGAGCTCGATCGACGCGCGGCCGGCCATGTCGGAGACCAGCAGCCGCATGTCGTTGCCGACGCCGGCCGGGTCCATGTGCTGGTAGAGGTTCGGATCGACCTTGATGGCGCTCGCGTGCAGGCCGGCCTTGTGCGTGAACGCCGAGCTGCCGACGTACGGCTGCCGGGACGCCGGCGGGAAGTTCGTGACCTCGGCGACCGCGTGGGCGATCCGCGTCGCCTCGCCGAGCAGGCCCTGCGGCAGCACCTGGCGGTCGAGCTTGAGCTCGAGGTTGGCGACGACGGCGACCAGGTCGGCGTTGCCGGTGCGCTCGCCGTAGCCGTTGATGCAGCCCTGCACGTGGGTGGCGCCGGCGTCGACGGCGGAGAGCGAGTTCGCGATCGCGCAGCCGGTGTCGTTGTGGGCATGGATGCCGACCCGGACGCCGGTGGACTCGATGACGTCGTGGACGGTGTCGGCGACCCAGTGCGGCAGCATGCCGCCGTTGGTGTCGCACAGGGCGATGACCGAGGCGCCCGCGTCGTACGCCGTGCGCAGCACCTCGAGCGCGTAGGCGCGGTTGTCCCGGTAGCCGTTGAAGAAGTGCTCGGCGTCGAGGAAGACCTCCTGCCCCTCGGCGCGCAGGTGCGAGACCGTGTCGCGGACCATCGCGAGGTTCTCCTCGAGCGTGGTCCGCAGCGCCAGCTCGACGTGGCGGTCGTGCGACTTCGCCACCAGCGTCACAACGGGAGCGCCGCTGTCGCGCAGCGCCGCGACCAGCGGGTCGTCGGCCGCCTTCACGCCGGCCCGCCGCGTGGCGCCGAACGCCGCCAGCTTCGCGTGCTTGAGGTCGAGCTCCTGGGCTGCCCGCCGGAAGAACTCAGTGTCCTTGGGGTTGGCGCCCGGCCAGCCACCCTCGATGTAGCCGACGCCGAGCCCGTCGAGCTGGCGCGCGATCGCCAGCTTGTCGGCGACCGTCAGGTTGAGCCCCTCCTGCTGCGCGCCGTCACGCAGGGTGGTGTCGTAGACGTGGAACGCGCCGTGGAGGTCCATCGGGCTCTCTTCCATCTTCTGGGCTTCCGTGCTCGGGCAACAAAAAAACCCCCCGGGAACGAGAGGTTGGCGCGTCGGGCTTCCCTGGCGGGAGCGACGACGCGCTAGGCAATGATGATCGGTCGGTGGTGCACGGCCTCATCGTGCCACGCGGCCGTGATCAGCCACCAGGGATCTCGACATGCGGGCGGCCGTCCGCCGGGCTCCAGGAGGTGCCCTCGAGCTCCGCGCGGAGGCCGAGGGCGAGGACACCGGCGACCACGACGACGAGCGCGACGACCCAGGTCCGCGGTCGCGCCGCGAGCGGGTCGACGACCGCGCCGACCGGGTCGCGCAGGCGCGAGCCGCCCGGCCCCCACCACAGTGAGGCGGCGAGCACGACACCGCAGACGAAGAGCGCGAGCTCGAGCCCGGTCGCCACCGCGTAGCAGACCAGCGCGGCCGCGGTCGCCAGGCCGAGGGACCACAGCACGAGCAGCACCGCGCCGGGGATCGACTGGACCAGGTGCCAGGGGGCCGCGACGAGCAGCTGCGCGCCGTCGTACCACTTGCGGCCGCGGTACTGCCGGCGCTGGTCCTGCGCCGACGCCGCCAGCGAGACGCTGCGCAGCAGCCACGTGAGCAGGACGAGGGCTGCCAGCGTGAGCCAGGGGTACGCCGCGCAGCCGGCGCCCGCGGCCAGGGCGAGCCCCGAGAGCAGGGTGCCGCGGCGCAGCCGCTCCGCGAACCCCGGTCGCTGCTCGCCGTAGAGCTCGGTCGCGCCCTCGGGGGGCAGCGCCAGCGTGTACGGCTCGGGCGTGTCGTGGCCGGGCCACACGTCGGTCTCGTCGTCCGCCGCGGCCTGCGAGGCCAGCGCGAGCGGGACGGTGTAGGGGTCGTGCTCGACGGGGGTCGGCGGCGGGGTCGGCGGCGCGTCGCGGCGCGTGGTCAGCGGCCGCAGCCACGCGAGCAGCTCGGCGACGGTCGGGCGGTTGCGCGGCTCGGGGTCGAGGGCGGCGGCGACCACCTGGCCCAGGTCGTCGGGCAGCCCGGTCAGGTCGAACTGGCCGCGCCGGACCCGGTCCATGATCGCCATCGACGGCCCCCGGCCGAACGGCGGGTGCCCGGTGCCGGCGTACGCAACGGTCGCGGCCCAGGAGTGGACGTCGGACGCGGGGGTGGCGTCCTCGCCGTACAGGATCTCGGGCGCGAGGTAGCCCGGCGTGCCGAGCAGCCAGCCGGTGTGGGTGAGCTTCGGGTCGTCGGCGACGCGGGCCAGCCCGAAGTCGATGAGGATCGGGGTGCGCCCCTCCATCAGCACGTTGGAGGGCTTCACGTCGCGGTGCAGCACACCCACGGCGTGGACCGAGGCGAGGCCCTCGGCCAGGCAGCCCGCGAGCCAGTACAGGTCCGGGCCGGTGATCGCCCCCTCGTCGACGATCATGTCGTGCAGGGACGGCCCGGGGACGTAGCGCGTGGCGACGTACGGCACCTCCCCCCACGGGTCGGCGTCGACGATCCCGGCCACCCAGCGGCTGTTCACCCGCTGCAGCGACCCGACCTCGCGCGCCAGGCGCTGCCGGGCCTCGTCGTCGCCGACGATGTGCGGGCGCAGCACCTTGAGGGCGATCCGCTCGCCGTCACCGCGCCGCGCCAGGTGGACCACGCCCATGCCGCCCTCGCCCAGCTTGGTCAGCAGCGTGTAGCCGCCGATGGTGGGGCGCTCGGCCGAGCCGGCGGAGCCGGCCGGCGAGGGGGTGCTCGTCACGGCCCGAGGCTACCTGTGACCGGGTCGGCATCCGGGCAGAACGGCCACCCTCTTCCAGACACCGTCCCGCCACCAGTAAGGTAAGCCTTACCTTGTCGTGCGGGGCCGTCCGTCCTGCGCTCTCCCGAGAACCCTGGACCGCCGATGACCTCGACCGCGCCCCCACCGGTGGCGTCACCCGCCCGGCCGGCGCCTGCCCTGCGGCACGGGACCGTGCGCGGCCTCGTGGTGCTGGCCCTGCTGCTCGCCCTGGCGACCCTGGTCAGCCTGGCGGTCGGGAGCCGCCCGATCGGGCTCCCGACCGTGCTCGACGTGCTCTTCAGCCCCGACGGGTCGGACGCGTCGACGATCGTCCACGACCTGCGCATCCCCCGGACCGTGCTCGCGATCGCGGTCGGCATCGCGCTCGGCATCGCCGGCGCGCTGATGCAGGGCCACACCCGCAACCCGCTCGCCGACCCGGGCCTGCTCGGCGTCGAGGCGGGTGCGGCGTTCGCGGTCGTCATCGGCATCTACGCGTTCGGCGTCCACGACCTCACCGGCTACGCCTGGTTCTCGCTCGCCGGCGCCGGCCTCGCCGCAGCGGCCGTCTTCGCGATCGGCTCGACGAGGGGCGGTCCCGACCCGGTGTCGCTGGTGCTCGCCGGCACGGCCGTCAGCGCGCTCCTCTTCGCCCTCACCCAGGTCGTCGTGCTCCGCGACATCGACACCCTCGACGCCTACCGGTTCTGGGCCGTCGGCTCGGTCGCCGGACGCGGCATGGAGGTCTTCTGGGAGGTGCTGCCGTTCATCGTCGTCGGGCTCGCGCTCGCCGCGAGCAGCGCCTCGACGCTCAACCTGCTGCAGCTCGGCGACGACGTCGCCGTCTCCCTCGGCCTGCACCCGATGCGGCACAAGGCGATCGGCGTCCTCGGCGTGATGATGCTGACCGGCGCCGCGACCGCCGCCTGCGGCCCGATCGCCTTCGTCGGCCTCGTCGTCCCGCACGTCGCGCGCTTCTTCGCGGGCGTCGACTACCGCTGGGTGATCCCGTACTCCGCCTTCATCGGGGCGCTGCTGCTCGTCGTCGCCGACGTCATCGGGCGGGTGATCGTCCGGCCCGGCGAGCTCCAGGTCGGCATCGTGATGGCGCTGATCGGCGGCCCCGTGTTCATCTACCTGGTCCGACGAACCCGGATGGTGCGGATATGACGACCCTCAGCGCGCCGATCCGGATCGGCGCCGCGTCCTGGCTGGTGCCGCTGCGCGCCGGGCTCGCCTGCCTCGGCGGCCTGGTGCTGCTCGCCGTCCTGGTCGCGCTCGACCTGGCGAAGGGCGACTTCGAGATCCCGGTGACCGACGTCATCCGCACGCTCCTGGGCGGCGGCGACGCCGGCCAGCAGTTCATCGTGATGGAGCTGCGGCTCCCGCAGACGCTCGTCGCGATCCTCACCGGCGCCGCGCTCGGCCTGTCCGGGGCGCTCTTCCAGACGTTCGCGCGCAACCCGCTGGCCAGCCCCGACATCCTCGGCGTCACCCGGGGCGCCGCCCTCGGCGCGGTCGCGGTGATCGTGCTCTCCGGAGCGTCCGGGTACGGCGGCGGCCTGATCACCGGGCCACTGCAGACGATGGGCGTGCCGCTCGCGGCGTTCACCGGCGGCATGCTCGCCGCGACGCTGCTCTACCTGCTCTCGTGGCGCAAGGGCATCGACGGCCAGCGCCTGGTGCTCGTCGGCATCGGGCTGAGCGCCGCCCTGACGGCCGCCACGTCGTACCTGCTCGTGAAGGCGCGGATCGAGGACGCCGCCAGCGCCCACGTCTGGCTCAACGGCTCGCTCAACGCCCGCGGGTGGGAGCAGGCCTGGCCGCTGATCTGGGCCCTCGCCGTGCTCGTGCCCCTGGCCCTGCTGCTCGCCCGCTCGCTCAACGCGCTGCAGCTCGGCGACGACGCCGCCCGCGGGCTGGGCGTGCGGCTCCAGCTCACCCAGCTCCTGACGCTCGTCGCCGCCGTCGGCCTGGTGTCCGTGTCGGTCTCCGCGGTCGGCCCGCTGGAGTTCGTCGCCTTCGTCGTCCCGCAGATCGCGCTCCGGCTCACCGGCGGCTCGCGTCCGCCGATGCTCGCGTCGATGATCTACGGCGCCTGCCTGGTCGTGGCGGCCGACTTCGTGACCCGCGTCCTCATCCCGTTCGCCCTGCCCGCCGGCCTGGTCACCGCGGCGATCGGCGCGCCGTACCTCATCTGGCTGCTGCTCCGCACCAACCGAAAGGTGTCAGCATGAACGCCCCCACTCCCGCCCGGCTGCGCACCGAGGCCGTCTCCGTCGGGTACGGCGAGGACCCGGTCGTCCACTCGCTGTCGCTCGCGGTCGCCGACGGCAAGGTCACGACGATCGTGGGGCCCAACGGGTGCGGCAAGTCGACGCTGCTGCGCACCATGTCGCGGCTGCTCAAGCCCGCGAGCGGCACCGTCTTCCTCGACGGCGAGCCGATCCATGACGTCTCCACCCGCGAGGTCGCTCGCCGGATGGCGCTGCTGCCGCAGAGCCCGATCGCCCCCGACGGCCTGCTCGTCCGGGACCTGGTCGGCCGCGGCCGGCACCCGCACCAGCGCTGGTTCAGCCAGTGGTCGCCTGAGGACGAGCGCATCGTCGACCTCGCGCTCGAGCTGACCGACACCGCGGAGCTCCGCGACCGGCCGCTCGACCAGCTCTCCGGCGGGCAGCGCCAGCGCGCCTGGATCGCGATGACGCTCGCCCAGGACACCGAGCTGCTGCTGCTCGACGAGCCCACGACGTACCTCGACCTCGCCCACCAGGTGGAGGTCCTCGACCTGGTCGCCCGGCTCAACCGCGAGCGCGGCCGCACGGTCGTGATGGTGCTGCACGACCTCAACCTGGCGGCCCGCTACAGCGACGTCATCGTCGTCATGAAGGGCGGCGTGGTCGTCACCGAGGGCACCCCGACCGAGGTGTTCACCTCCGCCATGCTCGCCGAGACGTTCGGCCTCGAGGCCGACGTCCTCTCCGACCCACGCACGGGACTCCCGATCATCGTCCCGGTCTCCTCGGCCGCCACGGCCGTCGCCACCGACCCCCAGCAGAAAGAGCTCGCCCATGCTCCGCAGTCCTGACCGGTTCCGTCGTCGGCTCCTCGTCGGCGCCGTCGCCCTCGCCACGTCCGCCCTGCTCGCCGCCTGCGGCAGCAGCGACGACGGCAGCGACGCCGCCGCCGACAGCAGCGCGGCCCCGGCCCAGGGCCCGTGGAGCTACACCGACGACCTCGGCCAGACCGTCGAGCTCGACGAGACCCCCACCCGCATCGCGGCGTACGGCGACGCGGGCGCGGCGCTCTGGAACTTCGGGATCACCCCGGTCGCGCTCTTCCACTACATGGACCCCGCCGAGGACCCGACGTTCGAGGACATCGAGCTGTCCGAGACCGAGGTGATCGGCACGACGTACGGCGAGATCAACCTCGAGGAGCTCGCCGCGCTGCAGCCCGACCTGATCGTCACCACGACGTACGACGGCGACACCCCCGAGGAGATGTACGGCTTCAAGGACAAGGCGCAGCTGGCGAAGATCAAGGAGATCGCGCCCGTCGTCGGCGTCGAGCAGTCCGGCTCCGCCCTCGACGTCGCCGCGACCAACGAGGAGCTCGCGGCCTCCCTCGGCATCGACACCGCCGAGGGCTCGGACGTCGCCGAGGACAAGGCGGCGTTCGAGGCCGCGTCCGCCGAGCTGACCCAGGCGGCCGGCACCGGCCTCACGGTGCTGCCCATGTACGCCGAGGACGCCGGCCTCTACGTCCTGATCCCGCAGGACGACCCGATGATGAACTACCTGCAGTCCGTCGGGGTCCGGTTCGAGAAGACCGGCGGCAAGGGTGACTACTACTGGGAGACCCTGAGCTGGGAGAACGCCGACAAGTACGACGCCGACCTGATCCTCAACTCCCAGCGCGGCTCCTACTCGACCGAGCAGCTCGAGGAGCAGCCGGTGTTCGGGAAGCTCGCTGCCGTCGAGGCCGGGCAGGTCGAGCCGTGGAAGTTCAAGTCGATGGACTACGTCTCGCTGACGTCGTACATGGAGGAGCTGACCGGCTGGCTGACCGCCGGCCAGGACGTCGCCTGACCCGACGACGCAACGACAAAGGAGCCCGGCCCCCTCGCGGGGCCGGGCTCCTTTCGCGTCGCGGATCAGGCCTGGGCGGCCGGAGGCTCGGTCTTCGGGTCACCGTCGGCGGCCGCGGCGAGCTGCGGGACGTAGCGATCGAGGACGTAGGGGATGCTCAGCGGCGTCACGAAGCTGTGCGCCACGTAGTAGCTGCCGTCGGCCTCGCTGATGTCGACCCAGCGGCCCTCCTCGGCAGCGGTCGTCGACCCGAAGATCGAGCTCACCTGCTTGACGGCCTCGAGGTCGATCCACACGACGGTGCCGATGTCGCCGAGGTCGGAGGTGCGCTCGGCGCTCAGCGAGATGCCGAACTCGCTGTCGTCCGCGGTGGTGATGAGCTCGTGCAGGTCGAAGCCGAGGTCGGTGAGCATCCGCGAGCGCGGGTCCTCGGGACCGTAGATGAAGAGGCCTTCGTACGGCGTGACGACCGCGGCGGTCTGGCCCTCGAACTCGGGGTGCGCCGCGGCCTCGTCGGCGATGCGCTGCTTCACGGAGTCGATGAGCTCCTGCGCCGCCTTCGGCTGGCCGATCGCGGTGCCGACGGTGAGAGCCGCCTCCTCCCACGGGGTGCCGTAGTCGGCGTAGTCGCCGTTCTGGGCGACGACCGGGACCCCCATCGCGGAGAGCTTCTTGTAGTCCTGCTCGGTCAGGCCGGAGTACTGCCCGATGATCAGGTCCGGCGCGAGAGCCGCGATCTTCTCGATCTCGACGCCGTTGGTGTCCTTGAGCATCGTCGGCAGCTCGGCGTCGCCGAGGTGCTCCTGCGCCCACGGGTAGACGCCCTTGAGCTCCTCGTCGCCGAACCAGTACGTCACGCCGACCGGCACCACGCCGAGGGCCATCAGCGTGTCCTGCTCGGTGTAGCCGATGCAGACGACCCGCTCCGGGGCCTTCTCGATCGTGGTCTCGCCGTACTTGTGCGTGATCGTGACGGGGAAGGCACCCTCCTCGGGGCCGGCAGAGGACCCGGTGTCGCTGCCGGTGCTGCCGGTGCTGCCGGAGTCGCTGTCGTCGCCGCAGGCGGCGAGGACGGGTGCGACGGCCAGCACGGACAGGCCGGCGAGGAAGCGGCGGCGACTGGTGTTCATTTCTCTCCTTGGTCGGTCCCGAGACATGGGGTGGTCGAGCGCGTCCCTCAGGCAGGGAACTCGCGCGGGGCCTCACCGTCGACGGCCTGCTCGAGCATCGGCGTGAGCCGGTCGAGGGCGTACTCCAGGCTGAGCGGGGTGAGGAAGTAGAGGGCACCGGCCAGGGTGCCGTCGGCGTAGACCGTCCGGTTCTCGGTGACGGCCGGCAGGGTGTCGATGGTGCCGAAGCCCTGCAGCTGCTCGAACATGTCGGCGTCCTCGGTGGCGAAGACGACGACGTCGGCCTCGATCAGGGCGGTGTTCTCGGCCGAGATCTCGGCCTGCGACCCGATGTCGGGCGCGAAGCCCTCGAGACCCTCGGTCATCGTGAAGCCGAGGTCGGTGAGGAAGCTGGTGCTCAGCCCGTCGGGGTAGACGTAGAGGATGCCGTCGTACGGCCCACCCTGCGAGAACGTCGCGGTCAGACCCTCCCACTCGGGGTGGTCGGCACGAACCTCGGCGAACCTGCCCTCCACCTCGTCGACGAGCGCCTGTCCGTCGGCCTCGCGGCCGAGCGACCGAGCGACCTGGAGGACCTGGTCCTGCCAGGGCGAGAAGTACGGCGTCGAGCCCGCGACGTTCGTGACGGTCGGCGCGATCGCCGACAGCAGCTCGTAGTCCTTCTTCGTCATGCCCGAGTTCGTGCCGATGATCAGGTCCGGCTCGAGCTCCGCGATCTTCTCGAACTCGATGCCGTCGGACTGGCTGAGCACGACCGGCTCCGCGTCACCGAGCAGGTCCTGGGCCCACGGCCAGGTCGCGTGCGGCTGCTCGCCGTACCACTCGGTGACGGCGACGGGCGTCACGCCGAGCTCGAGCAGCACGTCCTGCTCGGTGAGCCCGACGCTGACGACCCGCTCAGGGGCCTCCGGGACCACGGTCTCGCCGAGCCGGTGCTCGACGGTGACCGGGAACGCCGCCGCGCCGCCGGAGTCCACGGGCTCCGTGTCGTCCGATCCTGCGGGGCCGTCGGATCCGCACGCGGTCGCGAACAGGGGAAGCACCAGCGCCGCAGCCGCGGCGGCACGAACACGCATGGCCAACGCCTCTCAGTAAGGTGAGCCTTACCTTAGCCCCCCGGCTTCCGCACGCGACACCGGGTCCGGTGGTCGAGCAGCGAGCGTGCTGCAGGGGTCTCGACAGGCTCGACCACCCGAACCCCGCCCCCGGTGGTCGAGCAGCGAGCGCCAGCGAGCGTCGTCGAGACCCCCGCACCCCACGACGACGCGCACGCCGCAGGGGTCTCGACAGGCTCGACCACCGGTATCCCGGCGCTGCGCTCGCTTCTCCACAGATCGCAACGGGATCGTTCGTCACCGTGCGCGGTCGGGCAGAAGATCGGCATGCCCTGGACCTACATCCTCGAGTGCGCTGACGGCAGCTACTACGTCGGGAGCACGGTCGACCTGGAGAGACGCGTCGCCGAGCACAACTTCGGAGTCGGCGCGACGTACACGCGCATCCGCCGGCGAAGGCCCGTGAAGCTCGCGTGGGCCGGTGAGTTCGAACGCATCGACGAGGCGTTCGCATTCGAGAAGCGCGTGCGGAAGTGGGGCCGGGCGAAGCGGCTCGCCCTCATCGAGGGGCGCTTCACCGACCTTCCTGCGCTGGCCCGCGGGCGGGACCGTCCTCCTCGCGACACCTGAGGCTTCCGGGGTCTCGACAGGCTCGACCACCCGAACCCCGCCCCGGTGGTCGAGCAGCGAGCGCCAGCGAGCGTCGTCGAGACCCCCGCACCCAACCGCGGCCCTCACGCCGCAGGGGCCTCGACAGGCTCGACCGCCGGTCGGGTCAGACGATGCGGTGCATCCAGCCGAAGGTGTCCTCGGCGCGGCCGTACTGGATGTCGACCAGTGCCTGGCGGATCCGCATCGTGAGGTCGTCGGACTGCGGCGCCGGTGCCGAGCCGCCGTCCCAGCGCAGCTCACCGACCGGCGTCACGACCGCGGCGGTGCCGCACGCGAAGATCTCGGTGATCCGGCCGCTCGTCACGCCCTCGCGCCACTCGTCGATCGAGAACCGTCGCTCCTCGACCTGGTGGCCGAGCTTGCCGGCCAGCTCGATGATGCTGGACCGCGTGATGCCCTCGAGGATGGTGCCGGTCTCGGGGGTGACGATGGTGCCGTCGTCGTGCACGAAGTACATGTTCATGCCGCCGAGCTCCTCGACGTACTGCCCCTCCTGGGCGTCGAGGAACACCACCTGGTCGCAGCCCTGGGCGATGGCCTCCTGCTGGGCGACCAGTGAGGAGGCGTAGTTGCCGCCGGTCTTGGCCGCGCCCATGCCGCCGCGGCCGGCGCGGGTGTACTCCTCGGTGAGCCACAGCGTGACCGGCTTGACGCCGCCCTTGAAGTACGCGCCGGCGGGGCTGGCGATCACCATGAAGGTGACGTGCTGGCTCGGCCTGACGCCGAGGAACTTCTCGGTGGCGATCATGAACGGCCGCAGGTAGAGGCTCTTCTCCCCCTCGGCGTCCGGGACCCAGCGCTGGTCGATCTCGACGAGCGCGTCCACGGCCTGCACGAAGTCGTCGACCTCGAGCACCGGGAAGGCGAGCCGATGGCTCGAGCGCACCATGCGGGCGGCGTTCTCCTCCGGCCGGAAGGTCCAGATGGAGCCGTCGTCGCGGCGGTACGCCTTCATGCCCTCGAACGTCTCCTGCGCGTAGTGCAGGACGGCCGTGGCGGGGTCGAGCGTCAGCGGCCCGTAGGGCTCGATGCGCGCGCCGTGCCAGCCGGCGTCGGGGGTCCACTCGACCGTGAGCATGTGGTCCGTGAAGTGCTGGCCGAAGCCGGGGTTCGCGAGGATCTCGGCGAGGCGCTCGTCGGAGACCGGAGCGCTCGACCGGGTGGTGCTGATCTCCATGGGGGACAACTTAGTCGCCCTTCCTACTAAATGAGACCGGCCGGGCACACGAACGTGTGCCCGGCCGTCGGTGGACGTCGACGAAGGCAGCCTCAGCCGGCTACTCGGGCAGCGATCGCGTCGCCGACCTCGGAGGTACGACGGGTCGCGCCCGGCGCCCGGGCGGCGAGGTCGTCGATGGCCGCGGTCTCGATGGCCGCGGCGGCGTCGGCGTACCCGAGGTGGTCGAGCAGCAGCGACGCCGAGAGGATCGCGGCGGTGGGGTCGGCCTTCTGCTGGCCGGCGATGTCGGGCGCGGAGCCGTGCACGGGCTCGAACATCGACGGGGCCGTCCGGTCGGGGTTGACGTTGCCGGAGGCCGCGAGGCCGATGCCGCCGGTGATGGCGGCGGCCAGGTCGGTGATGATGTCGCCGAAGAGGTTGTCGGTGACGATCACGTCGAAGCGCGACGGGTCGGTGGTCATGAAGATCATCGCCGCGTCGATGTGCATGTAGTCGGTCGTGACGTCGGGGTGCTCGGCCGCCACGGACTGGAAGAGCCGCCACCACAGAGAGCCGGCGTTCGTGAGCACGTTGGTCTTGTGGACCAGTGTCAGCTTCTTGCGCGGGCGCCGCTGGGCGCGGGCGAACGCGTCGCGGACGACCCGCTCGACGCCGTACGCCGTGTTGACCGAGACCTCGGTGGCGATCTCCGCCGGTGTTCCGACGCGCAGCGCGCCGCCGTTGCCGGTGTAGGGCCCCTCGGTGCCCTCGCGGACGACCACGAAGTCCACCTCGCCCGGCGCGGCGAGCGGGCCGGGGACGCCCGGGAAGATCCGGGACGGTCGGAGGTTCACGTAGTGGTCGAGCTCGAAGCGGAGCCGCAGCAGCAGGCCGCGCTCGAGGATGCCCGGGGGCAGGTTGGGGTCGTTGGGCTTCCCGCCGACCGCGCCGAGGAGGATGGCGTCGTGCTCGCGGATCTCGCCGAGCACGGAGTCGGGCAGCACCTCGCCGGTCGCGAGGTAGCGCTCGGCGCCGAGGTCGTAGCGGGTCTGCTCGAACTTCACGCCGGCCGGGGCCGCGACCTCGAGCACCTTGAGCGCCTCGGCCGTCACCTCCTGACCGATGCCGTCGCCGGGGATGACGGCGAGGCGGATCGTGCCCGCGGGTGCGTTCGAGTCAGTCGTCATGGGGCCAGAGGCTAGTTGTCGTCGGGGCGCTGGCCGCCGTTGTCCCGCAGGTCGAGCGACGCCTGCACGGCGGCGGCGACGTTCTCGTGGCTGTGCGGGTTCTCGGGGTGGTGCTGGGCGGGTCCCCACTCGGGGTACATGTCGTACATCGGCTTGCTCTTTCTCGTGTGTGTTTCTTCGGTGAGGTGTCCGTGCGGTCCCGGTACACCTGGAACGAAGATGGTCCGCAACGAGAGCAATCGCTCGCGGATCACACGAGATGAAGGAGAACCATCAGGAGGCGGGTCGCGCCGTGCTGTCGGGCGCTCGGTCGCCGCGGAGACATCTTCGATCCAGATGTGCCGAGAGACCGTCCACGCCGAACACCGCGGCGAGGTGGCCTCTCTGTCAGGCCCCGCCGCGGCAGTCGATGAGTACGAAGACGCTCCGCATGGTGCGACCACCGTACGGTGTGGCCGGGATCGGCGACACTGGATTTCACAGAGTGTTCGAGATGCGAGACAACCGTCCCGGAATGAAAGACTCGAAATATGAGCGCTCCCCCGGACCTTCCCGAGATCGTGTCGCGGGCCTTCGAGGTCTCCCGCAAGGCCGGGTACGTCTCGTTCTGCCGCAACGAGACCGGCCGACTGCTGGCGGCGCTGGCCGCCACGCGCTCCGGGACCATGGCCGAGTTCGGCACCGGCTGCGGCGTCGGCACCGCCTGGCTGCGCTCGGGCCTGCGCGGTGACGCCACGATCCTCACCGCCGAGCTCGACGCGAAGCTGGCCGACGCGGCCGCCGAGATCTTCGAGGACGACCCGCAGGTCGAGGTCCGCTCGGCGGACTGGTCCACCCTGCTGGACCAGGGCCCGTTCTCCCTGCTGTTCCTGGACTCCGGCGAGCCGACCGAGGTCAGCGTCGACGCGATCGCCGACCTCGTCGAGGAGGGCGGCATCGTCGTGCTCGACGACTTCACCCCCTGCGAGATGTGGCCGCCGGTGACGTACGGCCGCGTCGACACGCTGCGCGAGCAGTGGCTCACCGACGACCGGTTCACCGCGGTCGAGGTGATGGTCGCCCCCGACGCCTCGGTCGTCCTCGCGACGAAACGGTGACGCGGAGCGCGACATGGACGACGTGCCGGACACCGTGGCTGGGTGGAAGGCGCACGTCGAGGGGCTGCTGACCGAGCCGTCCTGCGCGTTCCACCGCAACGTCGACATCTCGTCGCACTACGCGCGCACCTACCTGGAGCTGCCGACCTGCCTCAAGTGGGCGGGGATGGCGGCGTTCGCCTCCCACCACGTGCGGCTCGCGCTGTTCCCCCTGCGGCTGGACACCGACCGGGCCGGGTTCGTCGACCTCCCGCGCAGCCTCGGACGACGGAAGGTCCTCCGCACGATGGACGTCGATACGATCCGCGTCACGAACAACGCGATCTTCGACGACATCTTCTGGGTGCATCGCGCCTACCTCAGCGGCGGGATCGGGCTGGTGCGCCGACTGCTCGCCCCGGAGCCCGGCTACGCGTCGATCCTCGCGGGCTTCGAGACCATCGACCGGGGACGTCGCGTGCTCGAGGACCCGGCCGCCACGGCCGACGCGCGACGGGACGCCGAGGACCTGGTGTGGACGGGCAACGTCCAGCTCCTCGAGCACGAGCAGCGGGCGCTGGTGCAGCCGCACTTCGACCGGCTCTCGTGCATGTCCGCGCGGCTCGTGTCGATCGGCGCCGCCACGACGTTCGAGGTGCGCGGCCCGCGTCGCGAGGCGGCGTACTTCACGTCGTTCTACCTGACCTCGCTCACCCGCGGCATGCCCGACGTCCTGCGCGCCGGCTCGTGGCCACGCATCACCCGGTACGACGACCGCTGGCGCTGGATCTCCACCAGCGTCGTCCCGCGCTTCCGGCGGTTCGACGCCGACACCCGGCTGATCGAGGCCACCGTGCAGCGGATCGTGGAGGAGGCGAGCGTGCACGCTGCCATGCCCTGCATGGCGCCCCGGTCCCGGCCGGGCTAGTCGTCGAGCTGCGCCCGCACCGGGATCGTCCACGCCGGCAGCCACAGCTGGGTGAGCGGTCCGATCGCCAGGGCGTAGAGGACGGTCCCGAGACCGAGCGTCCCGCCGAGCAGCAGCCCGACGACCACGACCGTGACCTCGAGGCCGGTGCGCACCAGCCGCAGCGACCGACCGGTGCGCCGCGCCAGGCCGGTCATCAGGCCGTCGCGCGGGCCGCGGCCGAGCTGGGCGCCGATGTACATCGCGCTGGCCAGGCCGCACAGCACGATGCCGCCGACCATCAGGCCGACGCGCAGCGCCATCGCGTCCGGGCGGTCGAGCAGCGCGAGGGTGGCGTCGGCGGAGAAGCCGACGACGAGGGCGTTCGAGATCGTGCCGAGGCCGGGCTTCTCGCGCAGCGGGATCCAGAGGATGAGCACGACGAAGCTCATCAGCACGACCGCCTGACCGAGCGTGATCGGCAGGTGCCGGATCAGGCCGGAGTGCAGCACGTCCCACGGAGCCAGACCGAGGTCGCCGCGCACCATGAGCGCGAGCGAGACGCCGTACGCGACGAGGCCGACGTACAGCTGCGGCAGCCGGCGAGCCAGGCGCCCGGCGCGCAGCTGCGCGATCGGGCCGAGGTCGGCGAGACCGGTGGGGGCGGTGGCGATCGTGCTCACGACGGCAAGTCTGAGCCCGATTGGCCTTCTCCCCAATAGCCAATCGTGTGAGAGTGGACTGCATGAGCACGTCCATCAGCGCCGGCCGGGTGTCCACCCTCGTCGGCGCGTTCGATCGCTCCCCCGCCTACGCCGGGCTGGCCGAGGCGTTGACGCTGCTGATCGGCGACGGCCGCATCGGCATCGACACCCGCCTCCCGAGCGAGCGCGAGCTGACCTCGGCGCTCGGCGTCTCGCGCACCACGGTCACGCGCGCCTACGCCGCCCTCCAGGAGGCGGGGTACGCCGAGGCGCGTCGCGGCGCGGGCACGTTCACGCGGGTGCCGGGCGGCCGCAGCCGGGCCCACGACCGCGCCCTGCTCCCCCGCCCCGGCGACGGCGACGCGATCGACCTCAACTGCGCGGCGCCCTCGGCTCCGCCCGGCATCGCGCGGGCGTACGCCGAGGCGGCGGCGGACCTCCCGGCGTACCTCGGCGGGCACGGCTACTTCCCCGCCGGGCTGCCAGAGCTCCAGGCGGCGATCGCCGCGACGTACGACGCCCGCGGCCTGCCGACGGACCCCGCCCAGGTGATGATCACCCCGGGCGCGCTGACAGCGGGCGCGGTCGTGGCGCAGGCGTTCACGAGCGCGGGCGACCGGGTGCTCGTGGAGTCGCCGACCTACCCCAACGCGACCGACGCGCTGCGGCACGCCGGCGCGCGGCTGGTGCCGAGCGAGGTCGACCCCGAGGGCTGGGACCTGCAGGCGGTCGCGGCGACGCTGCGCCAGACCGCGCCGCGGCTGGCGTACCTGATCCCGGACTTCCAGAACCCCACCGGGCACCTGATGACCGACGCCCAGCGCGAGGAGTACGCCGCCCACCTGCGCGGCAGCCGGACCGTCCCCGTGGTCGACGAGGCCCACCAGGCGCTGGCGCTCGAGGGGCAGCGCATGCCGCGACCGTTCGCGGCGTACGCCGCCGACGCGATCACGATCGGCAGCGCCAGCAAGGCGTTCTGGGGCGGCCTGCGGCTCGGCTGGATCCGCGCGCCGCGGGACCGGATGGAGCGGCTCACCCAGGCCCGCATCAGCCTCGACCTCGGCGCGCCGGTGCTCGAGCAGCTCGTGCTGACGCGCCTGCTCGCCGATGCCGACGACGTGCTGGCCGCCAACCGCGAGCGGTTGCGCGAGCAGCGGAACGCCCTGGCCTCCGCGGTCGGCGAGCACCTGCCCGACTGGACGTTCCACCTCCCCACCGGGGGTCTCGCGCTGTGGTGCCGCCTGCCCGGCACCCACGCGACGGCCGTCACCATCGAGGCGGAGCGGCTCGGCGTCATCGTCGCGCCGGGCCCGGTCTTCGCCGCGGAGGGTGGCCTCGACACCTTCGTCCGCATCCCCTGGACCCGCCCCGTGGAGGAGCTCACCGAGGCCGTGCGACGCCTCGCCGCCGCGTGGGCCGTGGTGCGCGACCGACCGGGGTCGCGCACCGGCCGCACCGAGCGGGTCATGGTCGCCTGAGCCCGCGGGGCGTGGCTCAGCTGCCCGTGATGTAGTGCGCGGCGTCGAACTCGGGACCCCCGTGCGTGTCCTCCTCGGTGTCGCTGGCCGCGTGCTCCTCCAACCAGGCGACGGCGGCGTCGAGGTGGCGGCTCGAAGCCAGCACGTAGGCGATCACGTTCGCCTCGTAGCACGTGAAGTGCGGGCCCACCCGCTCCGCCGTCTCGTGACGGCCGAAGACGCGCGCCATGTGCTCCAGCGCCTTCTCGAGGTCGTGGCCCTCGTCGCGCCCGGCACGCAGCATGCGGATCAGTGCAGGATCCACCATGGGTCTCCTGTACCCCCGACCGCCACACGCCATGACCCTCCCCGATACCGGGCCGTTACTGCGCCGGGGGCGAGCTGACACCGCCACAGTCGACGGTGAGTGAGCAGGGCCGGATCAGCCGGTCCTCCTCACGAGAAGAGCTCGGCCATGACCACCAGGACCACCCCTCGGAGCCGCATCCTCACCTTCGGTGCGGCACTCACCCTCGCCGCCTCCGCGCTCGTCTTCAACGGATCCACGGCGGCAGCCCAGCGGCCCGCCCCGGACTCCCCGTGCTTCGTGGGGGCCGACGCCGCCGAGCGCCTGTGCCGGGCCGAAGCGGCGCCCTGCATGAACCACCCGACCCGACCGTGCGGCGGGCTCCCGGAGCTGCGGTGCGCGGTCACCCCCGACGCCGCCGAGCGACGCGGCGCCCGCCACCCCGGCGACATCTGCCGGGTCTAGGGGGCGCAGACGCGTCGGTACGGCACGTCGTCGCCGAACGCATCGGCCCACTCGAGGCGGGTGAGCTCACGCCCGGCGACGTCGCAGGCGTAGCGGACGGCCGCCCGCGCGGAGACGTCCCACGCGAAGACGCTGCCGGTGATGCTCGCGGCGAGGATGCGGCCGTTGGGCGCGAAGGTGACAGCAGGCGGCGCCGGCATGTACTCCGGAAGGTCGGACGACGCCAGCGGCGTGCCGGTCGCCACGTCCCAGAGCCCCATCGGCACGCCACGGGAGCCGGTCGCCAGCCGGTCGCCCTCGGGATCGAAGGCAAGGTGGTGCACGTCGCCCGCGCCGTCGGTGACGGCCGGCCGGACGGAACGCCCCGACTCGAGGTCAACGATCTCGACCTCCCCGTCGAGACCGCCGAAGGCGACGCGTGACTCGTCGGGCGCCAGGGCGAGGGCCAGGCCGTGGCGCATCGTCAACCGACCCGACTGCACGACCTTGCCGGAGACCAGGTCGACGCGGTACCAGGTCCGTCCCCCGGGTGCCCAGGTGACGCGCGGGTCCGAGCCCTTGCCGAGGACCACGGCCGTCCTGCCGTCGGCGAATCCCGCCAGGCCCGCGACGTCCTCGGGCAGCGTGAGCGTGGTGCCGACCTGCTCGAGCGACGAGGCGTCGAGCAGCAGGAGCCGCCCGTCGTCGGTCGCTACCCCGATGCGCTCGGGGCCGAGGTACGACGCGGCGACGATGCCACGGTCGGTCACGCTGCGCCGGCCGACCTCGCGGCCCGCGTCGGCGTCGACGACCTGCACCCAACCCGCCCCATAGCCGGCGACGTATCGATCTCCCGCCGGGTTCCACGCTCCGGCGCGCAGCCACTCGGTGCCGATGACGGGCAGGTCGGACTGGCGGCGCGTGTCCAGGTCGAAGATTGTCAGCGCCAACTCCTCCAGCTCGGTGTCGATCCAGCCCGCGCTCGCCATCCTCGTCGCGTCCGGGCTGAACCGCAGCTCGGCGTTCGCGAAGCCCGGAGCCTGGTTGAAGCCGATCCGCTGGACGAAGCCGTGGGTCTCGCTCAGGTCCCAGGACTGGAGCTGGCGCCGCAGCGGCTTGGCCACGTAGAACGTGCCCCCGTCACTCGCGAATGCGACGCCGTAGCCCGGCGGCCCGCCCGTGTCGAGCGTCTCGACCGCCACTCCCGTCCGGACGTCCCACACGACCGCGGTGCCGTCCTCGCCGGACGCCGCCACGGACCTGCCGTCACGAGCGAACACGATGTCCACGACCACCCCGATGCCGTCGAGCAGGGCGAACCCGGGCCGGCCCGTCCGGATGTCGTAGAGCTGCACTGCCGAGGAGTCGGCGTTCGCCGTGGCGAGCATGTTTCCGTGGACGTCCAGGGCGTTGTTCCAGGTCGCGACGTCCGCCTGCCACCGGACGGCACCGGTGGCGACGTCGTACGCCGCCACCGGCGTGCTCGACAGGACGGTCCTCCCGTCCGCGGAGAGCCCGACGCCGGTCCATGCCCCCCCTGCCTCGATCGGCGGCCCGGCCGGGCGCCCGGTCGCGAGGTCCCAGACCCTGATGCGGTTGTTGACGTCCTGGACCGCGGGATGCTCCCTTATCGCCGGGCTGTACGCCACGGCGAGCCTGCGTCCGTCGGCGCTCAGCGACACGTCGACGACGAAGATGTTCGTCGGCACACCCCGGAGCCGGGTCGGCAGCTCCGTGAGCGACGCCGGGTCGATCAGGCGGATCGGACGATCATCACCGGGCGCGGCGGGCACGACCAGCACGTCGTCGTTGGCGGCGAGCGGCGGGTCGACCGTGGCGCGGTGGCCGTCTCCGGCGTCGTAGCTGCCGACCGGGCGGAGGTCGGTGTCGAAAGACCTCACGATGTGACGCTTGTCGATCGCGAACACCCGGTCGCCGGCCGCTGCGATGAAGCCGATGTAGTCGCTGTCCGGGACCGACACGAGCCCGGTGAGCAGAGGACGGCTCGCGACCGCCGAAGAGAGGCTCCGGAGCGTGTCGGCGGAGGGCGAGACCTGGTGCGCGGCCGCAGCCAGCAGCAGCGAGAGCTGGGGATCGTCGGTCTTGAGCGCCTTCGCGCCCACCGCCGAGGAGATGGCTTCAAGCGACTGCTGGTCCGCCCGGCGAGCCTGGATGACGGCGAGGACGCCCGCCACCAGGGCCGCGACGAGCAGGACGGCGACGCCGATCAACAAGCCACGCAGCACGCGGTTCGTGCGCTTCTGGCGGCGGACCTGGTCCTCGAGGGCGGCCGCCTCGGCGTCGGCCAGCTGCCGACCGGCCAGCAGGAAGGCCGCCTCCGTCTCGGTGAGGGCGACGTCAGCAGTCTCCGCCCAGCCGACCGCCCGGGCGAGGCGGACCCCCCGGTAGAGCTCGCTGTCCGGGCGGCCCAGCTCCTCCCACGCCCGGGCCGCCGCCGCCAGGTGGTGGAAGACGCGACGCCCGTCGACGTCCTCGTCGAGCCACTCGCGGAGCCGGGGCCAGCCGTCGACCAGGGCCTCGTGCGTGAGCGTAAGGGTGTCGGCGTCCCTGGTCACCAGTCGGGCCCGGACCAGGGCGTCCACCAGGTCCGTGTGACGGGGGTCCGTGAGCTGGTCCGCCGGGACACGCACCCGGTGCGGCTCACCCTCGGATCCCAGGCTGACCAGCCGCATCATCAGCGACCGGAGCGCGGTGCGGTCACCGGCGTTCGTGGCGGCGTACACCCGCTCCGCGGACCGCCCGACGGCTCCGCGCACGCCACCGGTCGCCCGGTAGCCCGCGACCGTCAGCGTCCTTCCCTCGCGACGCGACCAGGTCTGGGCGAGCGCGTGGGAGAAGAGCGGCAGCGCGGCCGGCTCACCCTCGAGGTCACGCAGCAGGAGGTCGACCAGACCGGGTTCGACGAGGAGCCCGTGCTGGGCGGCCGGCTTCTCGACGGCCGCGGTCAGCCCGGCCGTCGAGAGCCCGCCGAGCAGGAACAGGCCCTGCTCGACGAGCCGGGCCAGGCCCGGGTGGGCCGCGACCTCGGTCAGCTGGTCGGCGCGCAGCACGATGATGCGCGGCCCCGGGTGCGCGTCGACGCCGTCGAGCAGCGCGGCACGTTCGGCCTCGGGCAGCGCGAAGAGCTCCTCGGCCTGGTCGACGACGAGTACGTCGACCCCGGGCTCGACCCCGTCCGCGACCCCGTGGACGCGAGCGTGGGCACTGGGCGTGATCAGCTGGACCGATCGGTTCGCCTCGCGCAGCGCGGGCACCACGCCCGCGCGCACGAACGACGACTTGCCGATGCCGGAGGGGCCGACCACGGCCAGGCAGCCACGGGCATCGAGCACGGAGCGTGCGGCGACGATGTCGTCGTCACGGCCGAAGAAGGACTCTGCCTCGGCCGGACCGTAGGGCGACAGCCCGGGCCACGGGCACTGCTCGTCAGACGCGGCCGCCGTGGGCGCAGCAAGAGCCGGGTCCTGTCGCAGGATCGCGACCTCGAGCTCGACCACCTCCGGGCCAGGGTCGATCCCGAGCTCGTCGGACAGCCGCACCCGGCACAGGCGCAGCGCGTCGAGCGCCGCGGCCTGCTGCCCGATGCGGTACTCCGCCAGCGCGAGCTGGGCCCAACGCCGCTCCCGCAGCGGCTCCTGCTCCGCGAACGCCCGGGCCCGGACGACGGCCCGGTTCAGGTCGCCCGACCCCAGGAGCGCGTCGACCAGGAGCTCCTCCCCCTGCAGCTTCAGCTCGAGGAACCGCGTGTTCTCCGCCTCCGCCGGTGGCCAGTGGTCGAGCTCGGCGTACGGCGCGCCGGTCCAGGCTCGCAGCCGCTCGTCCAGCAGGAACGCGGCCCGGTCGGCCTGCCCGAGCCCGAGCAGGTCGCGGCCCCGGCTGATGGCCTGCTCGAACCGGTCCGCCTCCGTGACGGCGTGGGGAGACAGGACGTACCCGGAGTCGAGCGTCGTGATGGCGTCCGCGCCGAACTGTCCGCGGAGGCGGGACACGCACCCCTGGATGACCTTCGCGCTCGACGTCGGCGGGCCCTCCGGCCACAGCGCCTCCGCGAGCTGGTGGTGGCTCAGCGCGGCGGGCCGCGACAGCGCGAGCGCCGAGAAGACGACCCGATCCCGTCGTCCGAGCAGGTGGACGGCACCCGAGTCCAATGATCCAGGCGCCGTGCCGGTCACCTCCACAACTCTAGGCGCGGCTCCCGGCGGTGTACATCGGATTGCGCGCGGGAGGGTGACCGCACACCGGGGGTGGTGCTGGCCGCACGGGAGGCACCTCGAACGGGTCGGACACCGTCCCGCGCCGTGCGCCCAGCCCGATCGTGGATCGGCTCCGAACAGCGTGTGCTGGAGGCATCCACAAGACGCACCGAGAGGCAAGGCCATGATCATCGAGGAAGAGACCGGCACCTACACCTCCCGGACCGCGCACCCGCACAACGGCTACTACGCAGGCGACTTCTCCTCCGTTCCGTTCCAGCAGCCCGACCTGGGCGCGCTGCTCTCGCTGGCCCCGGGCTCCGCCGGGCACACGCACCGGTCGTTCGCCTGAACGATCAGGCGTCGCGCCGGGTCGCCAGCTCCGCCGACTCACCCCGCGCCAGCACGCCCAGCACATCGAACGAGATCGGGTGCACGAGCGCGTCGGCGTGGCGGTGCACCAGCACCCAGCCCGACGGCTCGCACCGGAGGACCAGCGTCACCCGCAGCGACCAGTCCTGGTCCGGAGTGCCCCCGACCTCGCCGTGCTGCCGCTCGATGAGCACCAGCACGGCGAGGTCGCCGGACGCCAGGACCTGCTCGACCTCGACGGTCGCCCCACCCCTGGCGAAGAACCGGCGAGTCTCCTCGCGGGCCTCCGGCGTGTCCACGAAGCCGCGGACCGTCGGGCCACCGAAGGGGGACATCAGGGTGAAGTCGTCGTCGTGGTCGATCAGGTCGAGGTAGGTGTCGATGTCTCCGCGGATGTACGCCGCGGCGGAGTCCTGCGCGAGCCGCGTCAAGTCGGCCGCCAGCGCGCTCGCGGGCTGTGCGGCGGTCATCAGGCGACGTGTTCCGCGCGTGTCTCGCCGACCGCGATCCGGGTCCGCTCCGGGAGCACCGGCTCGGCCGGCGTGGGCGAGCGCAGCACCCTCGCGATGGCAGCCGGCGCGAGCAGGGCGGACGGCGGGTCGGCCAGGCCGACGACCGCGAGGAAGCGCCGGGCGAGCGCCGGGTCGTGCTCGGCGGCGCCCAAGAACCGCTCGACGTACCGCCCCATGAGCATGCCGCGGCGGGTGCGCAGCCCGATGGTCTCCGGGTAGGCGAGGTCGGCGCCGTTCGACAGCGTCCACGCGACCCCGAGCGGACGCACCGCGGCCCGGTAGAACCGGCGCGGGAGGTCCTCGTCCGGCCCGTCCACCAGCGCGGTGCGCAGCGCCAGCGCCTGCTTCAGCGCCACCGTCATCCCCGTGCCGTAGATCGGGTTGAAGGCGGCGATGGCGTCGCCGAACGCCACGAGCCCCGCGGGGTGTCGGCGGAGCCGCTCGTAGTGGCGCCAGATGCTGGTGGGGTGCGCGTGCCGCGCCACGTCGTCGACCGGCTCGGCGGCGTGCAGCGCATCGACCAGCCAGGGCGGGGCCATGGTCTCCAGGAGCCGCATCCGCTCGCCTGCGTCGGTCGGCGGGTGCTCGGCCGCGCCGTACGACATGATCGAGACCGTCCAGCGGCCCTCCTCGCCGGCGAACGCGGCGAAGCCGTTGCGACGTCCGGGCGCGCGTCCCTCGATGACCAGGTCCTGCGGGTAGTGCGCGCGCGGCAGGCGGACGGTCTGGCTGGCGTAGCCGATCTGCACCACCGTCCGGTCCTCCTCGGGGCGGCTGTGGCCGAGCTCCTCCAGCCACACCGGCGTACGGCTCCCGCGGCCCGTGGCGTCGACGACGAGGTCGGCGTCGATGACGCGTTCCTCCGCGTCCCGGCTGGCCGCGGGCGCCACGCGGGCCCCGGTCACCCGGACCCGGTCGCCGTCGATCTCGGACGCGACCCCCAGGACGTCGAGGCCCTCGGCGATGTGGACACCGGGCAGCCCGCGGACGCGCTGCCGCATCCGCCACTCCAGGTGTGGACGGGTGACCGACAGGACGGGCGCGATCGGCACCTCCGCCTGGCTCAGCAGCCGGCCGGAGAACCGGAGCCACAGCCGACTGAGGTCGTGGACCTCGCGCGCACCGTCCTCGGCGAGCTGGGTCCGCAGGTCGGGGAAGAGATCCCCGAGCAGCTGCAGTCCGCCGGACTGCATGCCGTGCACGTGCCGGCCCTGCGGCACCCCTCGTCTGCCCCGGCCCCCGCCCGGCATGACGTCGCGCTCGACGATCGTCACCTCGTCGAAGGTGTCGGCGAGGACTCGAGCGGCGACCAGTCCGCCGATGCCTGCCCCCAGCACGACAGCCCGGCTGCCTCGCCCCGTTCGTGTCCTCATCGTGTCCTCCTCCGCGGCCGGTCCCCTGCGGGCCGGCCTTCGTGGGGATCCACGGTGAGGGTCGGCCCGCGGCAGGTCGTGGAGAGGATCTGGAGATTGCCCGGAGAAGGCCGGCCGGAAGTGGGTTGTCGCCGTCCGGGTGCGGGCCGACACTGGGTGGGGCAGGGAGGGGGTCCTCCGTGTACCGCTTCGAGGACTGCGAGCTCGACCCCCGCCGCCGGGAGCTGCGGCGGGGCGGCCGTCCCGTGCACGTCGAGCCCCAGGTCTTCGACGTGCTGGTCCACCTGCTCCAGCACCGCGACCGCGTCGTCCCCAAGGCCGAGCTCCTCGACGAGGTGTGGGGCGACCGGTTCGTCAGCGACGCCACCCTGACCAGCCGCCTCAAGGCGGCCCGGAGAGCCGTCGGCGACGACGGCCAGGGGCAGCGGCTGATCGCGACCGTGCACGGCGTCGGCTACCGGTTCCGCGGCGACGTCGTCGACGGCACGACGTACCTCCCCGACCCGGTGGCGTTGCCCCCGGTCCGGCACCGGGACACCCAGGAGATCCGCTACTGCCACTCGCCGGACGGCGTCTCGATCGCCTACGCGACGTCCGGGTCGGGGCCGCCGCTGGTCAAGGCCGCGAACTGGCTGACCCACCTCGACCTCGAGTGGCAGAGCCCGATCTGGGCGCACTGGATCGACGCCCTCTCCGACGGCCGCCGCCTCATCCGGTACGACGAACGCGGGTGCGGGCTGTCCGACTGGCAGGTCACCGACTTCAGCCTCGACGCGTGGGTGGAGGACCTCGAGCTCGTCATCGACTCGGTCGGCCTGGAGAGGTTCCCGCTCATCGGGCTCTCCCAGGGCGGCGCGGTGGCGGTGGCGTACGCCGTGCGCCACCCGGACCGGGTGACCCACCTCGTGCTCGTCGGCGCCTACGCCCGCGGGCGGCTGAAGCGGGCCGCCACCGTGGAGGAGCGGGAGGAGGCGGACCTCGACCTGCGCGTGGCCCGCGTGGCCTGGCGCAGGGACGACCCGGCGTTCCGCCAGGTGTTCGCGGCCCAGTTCCTCCCCGACGCGCCGCGAGCGCTGTGGGACGCCTTCAACGAGATGCAGCGAGCCACCACCTCGACCGAGAACGTGGTGCACTTCCTCGAGGCCTTCGCCGACCTCGACGTGTCGGCGATCGCGCCGCAGGTCGCCTGCCCGACGCTGATCCTGCACGCCCGGCGGGACCGGCGGGTGCCTGAGTCGCAGGCGCGTGAGCTCGCCGCGCTCATCCCGTCCAGCGTCCTGCACCTCGTGGACAGCGGGAACCACGTCGTGCTGCAGGACGAGCCGGCCTGGCCCGACGTCGTCGACCGGATCGACGCCTTCCTGGCGTGACGCGGGGCCACCTCCGCCACTACCCGGTACAGAGGATTCCAGATCGTGCGGGCCACGATCCCGACCTCGACCATTGACGACGACCCGGTTGGCGGAGTACCTGAGACCTGTGATCCGTCATCTGTCGCGTGCCGCAGGCACCGCCGCCGCCGTCCTGACCATCGCCGCGTCCTCCGTGGTCTTCGCCACCGCGTCCGCCGACAAGCCGGACCCGGTCGTCTACGACGCCCTCGGCGACTCCTACGGGTCGGGCTTCGGCGTCCCGCCCTACAGCGCGACGTGCGGCCGCTCTGCCGCGGCGTACGCCGAGCAGCTCGACGGCCGCAAGCACATCGCCCTGGACGACTTCGTCGCGTGCGCGGGGGCGACGACGCTGACCCTGGTGTCCGGAGGCCAGCTGGGAGCGCTCGACGCGGACACCGACCTGGTGACGATCAGCGTCGGTGGCAACGACACCAACTGGTCCACGGCCGTCGTGGCATGCCTGGGCTCGACCGACGCGAACTGCAAGGCCGCACGGGACGCGGTGACCGCCCGGATCACCACGCTGCTGCCGGGACGGCTGGACGCGCTCTACGGGCAGGTGGCGGCAGCGGCCCCCGACGCGCACGTCGTCGTCACCGGCTACCCGCGACTCTTCTCGCCCGAGTACGGCGCGTTCCTCGGCGCGTCCGCGGCGGAGCAGCAGGCGCTCAACGACGGCGCCGACCTGCTGAACGCCACACTCGCCGACGCCGCGGCCGCGCACGGCTTCCAGTTCGTCGACGTCACCAAGCGCTTCCTCGGGCACGGCGCGAACGCCGCGGAGCCGTGGGTCCTCGGGCCGACCGACCCGGGCGCCTTCCACCCGAACGCCGCGGGCTACGAGACCTACACGGCCGCCGTGACGAGCGCGCTGAAGCCGTCCCTGCTCCGCTGAGGAGTCAGGTCAGGTCGAGTCGGCGCGCTCGGCAGGGGGCGCTTCGGGGTACTGCAGGATCGACGGGTCGTCGTGCCGGTCGCCATCCCGGTCGTCGATCCGCTCCGGACCACGCGGTGCGGCCGGCGTACCGGTCGCGATGGCCTCGAAGTAGCGCAGCATCTCGACGGGGAAAGGCAGCACGAGCGTGGAGTTCTTCTCCGCGGCCACCTCGACCATCGTCTGCAGCAGCCTCAGCTGGAGCGCCGCCGGCGTCTCGGCCATCGCGGCCGCGGCCTCCGAGAGCCGCTGCGAGGCCTGGAACTCGCCGTCGGCGGTGATGATCCGCGACCGCCGCTCACGCTCCGCCTCCGCCTGGCGCGACATGGACCGCTTCATGGTCTCGGGCAGGGCGACGTCCTTGATCTCGACGCGGTCGATCTCGATCCCCCAGGACGCGGCCGGGCTGTCGAGCATCACCTCGAGGCCCTGGTTGAGGTGCTCGCGGTTGGACAGCAGGTCGTCGAGCTCACTCTTGCCGATGATCGAGCGCAGCGACGTCTGCGCGACCTGGAGGATGGCGAACGAGTAGTCCTGCACCTCGACGACGGCCCGCAACGGGTCGATCACCTTGAAGTAGACGACGGCGTCGACCCGGACGGTCACGTTGTCGCGGGTGATGCCGTCCTGCGCGGGGACCGGCAGGGTCACCACCTGCACGTTGACCCGGGTCATCCGGTCGACGCCGGGGACGAGCAGGGTCAGGCCCGGGCTGCGGGGCTGGGGCTGCGCCCGGCCCAGCCGGAAGACGACGCCCCGCTCGACCTGCTTGACCACGCGCGCGGTCGCGAGCCAGCCGACGACGGCCAGCACCAGCAATGACGCCAACACGATCCAGACGATGTCCACGGCTACCTCCACGCAGGAGCGCGCCTCACCTTCGAGAGTACGCCGCGCACGTAGTCCTCTCGGATGATTCCAAAAATTACTTGACTGAGTCAGGCAATAGGCGCACCATGGACCGATGGCACGCCTCGAGAACCTGCTGGGAGCCTGGTCGCTCACCGTGGCCGACCGGATGACGGCCGCGGGCCGGGAGGTCGGGATGTCGCCCTCCGACCAGGCCGCGGTGGTGACCCTGCACGCCGAGCCCGACCAGACGGTGTCGTGGCTCGGCGACGTGCTGGCGCTGACCAGCTCCGGGGCGACCCGGCTGGTCGACCGGCTGGTCGCGGCCGGCTGGGTGGCCCGCTCCCCCGGCACCGACAACCGGCAGCGCCGGCTGCGGCTCACCGACGCCGGGGAGGCCGCCGCGCAGCGGATGATCCGCGCTCGCCACGACGTGCTGACCGCGAGCCTGGCGCCGCTCGACGACCAAGTCCGCGCGCAGCTCGAGCTCGCCCTGGAGCAGCTGGTGGGGGCGTCGACCGACGTCCTGCCGACCGCCCTGCGCACGTGCCGTCTCTGCGACCGCTCCGCCTGCCGCGCCGCGGGGCACGACTGCCCACTCGCCCACACCACGAACCAGGAGGAGCACGATGACTGACGTCCGCACGAACGCCCGCCCCGTCGCCACGGCGACGGTCCTGGTGCCCGGCACCGCGATGATCGCGGTGACCTTCGGGCTCGCCCGCTACGGCTACGGCCTGCTGCTCCCCGACATGAAGGCCGACCTCGGCATCGGCCCGGGCGCCGCGGGCCTGATCTCCTCCCTCGGCTACCTCGCCTACCTGGTGGCGAACGCCGCCGTCGCCCCCCTCGCGGCGAGGTTCGGCTCGCGGGTCGCCGTCGCCGGAGCCGCGGTATCGGCTGCGCTCGGGATGGCGGTCATCTCCGTCGCTGGCGGCGCCTGGGCCGTCGCCATCGGGGTGCTGGTCGCCGGAGCCGCGGCCGGCATGGCGTTCCCGCCGTACGCCGACATCGTGGACCGGCACGTCGATGCACCGCGCCGGGACGTCGTGTGGTCGACGATCAGCTCCGGCACCGGGTGGGGCGTGGTGCTGGCCGGGCCGGTGGCCATCCTCGCCGGCGACCAGTGGCGGCTCGTGTGGGCGAGCTTCGTCGTGATCGCCGTCGTCACCGGCATCGCGGCCACGAGGCTGGCGCCGGCGCGGGACGACGTACCGCTCCGCCGGCCCCAGCTGAGCCCGAGCTGGTTCCTCTGCCCACGGTCGCGGCCGCTGCTGGTCTCGGCGGTCCTGATCGGTGCGGGCAGCTCCGTGTGGTGGGTCTTCAACGTCGACGCGATGCAGCAGGCCGGGATGGCCGCGACGCCGGCCCGCATCGTGTACGCCGTCTGCGGCGCGGCCATGCTGCTCGGCTCCCTGAGCGGGGTCGCCTTCGAGCGCCTGGGGCTCCGGATCACCTACCTCGGGTCGACCGCGCTGCTCGGTCTCTCCCTGGCGCTGCTCGGCGCCGCCACCGCCGACGTGGCCGCGGCGCTCGTGGCCTCGGCGCTCTTCGGCGCCTTCTTCGCCGCGGTCATCGCCGCGCACGGTGTGTGGAGCGCCCGGGTCTTCGACGAGCACCCGGCCGCCGGGCTCGCGGCGGTGAGCACCGCGCTGACGCTCGGCACCCTGGTCGGCCCGATCGTCGCCGGCGTCCTCATCGACCACAGCGGGCACGCGACGGCGCTGGCGATCGCCGCCGTGACCTGCGGCGCGGCCCTGCCGTTCTGCCCGCCCAGCCGCCGCCGCCGCGTCGCACTGGCCGGGCACGAGTGCACGGCCGCCCCGGTCCGCTGAGTCTCACTCGACGCCCGCGAGCCGGCCGGTCAGGCAGGTCTGGAGGCGTGGAGCCAGCTCGGCGACGACCGCCTCGGGCGGGAGCGACGCGAGCGGCTCGACCGCGACGACGTAGCGGGCCATCGCCAGGCCGACGACGTGCAGCATCACGAGCGAGGCGCGGTACGCCGCGTGGTCGCCGCCGATCCCGGCCGCGACCGGCTCGAGCAGGTCCACGCTGATCCGGTCGCGGAGCAGGCGCGCAGCCTCCGGCTCCGACGACGCCGCCCGGACCACCGCGAGCATCCGCTGCCGACCGTCCTCGGACTCGAGCGTCTCGACGACGAACCTCGCGAGCCGCTCGCCCGCCGAGCGTCGAGGACCGTCGAGCAGACGGGTGACGACAAGCTCCGGCGGAGCGGGCAGCTCCGCTGCGGCGGCGAAGAGCTCGAGCTTCGAGCCGAAGTAGTGCACGACGAGGGCGGGGTCCACCCCGGCCTCGATCGCCACCCGGCGGATGGACGTGCGGTCGTACCCCTCCGTCCCGAACAGCCGGCGCGCTGCCTCGTGGATGGCGGTCTTCGTGCCGCTGTCGCCGGCGCGCCGACCCCGCTTCGTGGTCGTCATGAGCACATCGTGCCAGAAAATTCTTGACGTGTTGAATTCAACGGGTGCAGAATTCTTGGCAACAGCCCCTTCCGCACCTGGAGCTCCCCATGTCGACCCACCTCTCACCCCACCGCCGCAGGGCCGTGCTCGCCGTCGTGTGCCTCGCGCTCGTGATCGTCGTGTCCGCCGTGAGCGGCCTCAACGTGGCCCTGCCCGACCTCGCCGTCGACTCCGGCGCCACCCAGACCGAGCTCACCTGGATCGTCGACGCCTACACGCTCGCGTTCGTCGGCCTGCTGCTCCCCCTCGGCGCGCTCGGCGACCGGTACGGCCGTCGCGGCGTGCTGCTCTTCGGCCTCCTCACGTTCGGCGCCGGCGCGGCATTGGCGATGACGACCAACGACCCCACCGCCCTCATCGCGCTCCGTGCCGTCATGGGCGTCGGGGCCGCGGCGATCATGCCGGCGACCCTGTCGGTCATCACGAGCTCGTTCCCGCCCGAGGAGAAGGGGCGCGCCGTCGGCGTCTGGGTCGGCGTCGCCGGCGGCGGGGCCGTGCTCGGCCTGCTGGTCTCCGGCACGCTGCTGGAGTTCTTCACCTGGAGCTCGTTCTTCGGCCTCAACGTGGCCCTCGCCGCCGTCGCCGTCGCGGGCGTGCTCGCCGTGGTCCCGAACTCCCGCGACGAGCGCGCCCCCAGCGTGGACCCGGTGGGCGCCCTGCTGTCGCTCGTCGGCGTCGTCGGCGTCGTGTTCGCGATCATCGAGGGCCCCGAGCGCGGCTGGACGGACCACCTGACCCTGACCACCCTGGTGGTCGGCACCCTCGCCCTGATCGCGTTCGTCCTCTGGGAGCTGCGTCGCCGCGAGCCGATGCTGGACCCGCGCCTCTTCCGCCTCGGCGGCTTCAGCGCCGGGGCGCTGGCGCTGACGGTGCAGTTCTTCGGCACGTTCGGGTTCTTCTTCGTCGTGATGCAGTACCTGCAGTACGTCGAGGGGCGCTCGCCGCTGATGGCGGCCGTATGCCTGCTGCCCCTGCCCGCGGTCGTGATCCCCCTGGCGCGTCGCGCCCCGGTGATCGCCGCCCACGTCGGGACGCGCCGGGTCGTGGTGCTCGGCCTCGGCCTGAGCGCCGTCGGCATGCTGATCCTGTCGACGCTGTCGCTGGACACGCCGTACTGGCACCTCGCGCTGGGCACCGTCGTCTTCGGCGCCGGGATGGGGCTCGCCGGCACCCCCGCCACCACGGCCATCGTCTCCGCGCTCCCCGACTCCCAGCAGGGCGTCGCCTCCGCGGTCAACGACACGTCGCGCGAGCTCGGCAGCGTCCTCGGGATCGCGGTGCTCGGCAGTGCGCTGAGCGCCGGCTACCGCGATGGGCTCGAGGGCGCCACCGACCAGCTGCCGCCGGACGCGGCGCACGCAGCCGAGTCGTCGATCGCCTTCGTGACCCACGGCACCGACCAGCTCGCGGCGATGGGGCCCGGCGGGGACCAGCTGGTCCGGGCGGCGCAGCAGTCCTTCGTCGACGCGACCGGTACGGCGTTCCTCATCGCCGCGGCCGTGCTGGCGGTCGGCGCCGTGGTCGTCGCCTTCCGGGCCCCGTCCCGGACGCAGGAGGCCGTCGCGACGGAGCCGGAGTCCGGGACGGACCGCACCGAACGGGTGGTGGTCGGCTGAGCCCGGGCGGCACGTAGGCTCAACGTGCCGCCTGGCTCCCGAACCGCGTCCCGAGGAGGTTGCGTGTCTGGCACACCGTCACGACTCCGGACGATCCTGCCGGGCCCGGGACGCACCGCCATTGGTGCGACCGTGGCCGGCGGGGTGCTGACCGGCCTGGCAGCTGTGCCCGAGCGGATGGGCCGGCTCTTCCGGCGCCGCTTCCCGATGGTGGCCGTGACCGGGATGACCGGGGTCGGCAAGAGCCAGCTCGTCGACCGGCTCACGCGACGCGGCACCGGCGCGGACGCGACGGAGGTCGGCTCGGCCGTGATGGAGCGTCGGACGCGGCGCTCTCCCCGGCTGCACGGCTTCCGCTTCCTGGTGGTGCCGGGCGACAACGCGGCAACCCGCCTGGGCGCCCTCGACGAGGTGTTCCACGACGAGCCGGTCGACGGCGTGATCCACGTGGTCGCGAACGGCCACGCGACGCCGCGGCGTACGGCCGGCACGACGGGTACGGCGACCGCCGCTCGCGAGGAGCAGCTCGCTGCGGAGCTCGAGGATTGGACGATCACCTCGCACCGCATCGCCTCCATGGCGGTGCGCCGCGACAAGCCCATCTGGCTCGTCATCGCGGTGACGAAGACCGACCTCTACCCCGACGACGTCGACGAGGTCGTGCACTACTACTCGCCGGGCAGCGGCTCACCCTTCGGCGACAAGGTCGACGCGCTGCGGGCCCTGGCAGGCGGGGCGAAGCTCTCGATCGACGTGCTCCCCGTGTCGAGCCAGGTCGACGGCGCCAGGTCTTCTCTCCCGACGAAGCGCGCCAACGCCATGGTCGACGCGCTCGCGGTGCGGCTGGCACAGCTCAGCGGGCACGCCTGAGCCTGCCCCCGACGGGCGTCAGACCAGGCTGACGGCCCGCGCGGCGGACGCCGAGATCGCGACCTGGATGTCATCGAGGGTGTCGGCGGGAATGGCGCTGTCGACCGAGAGGGCGACCAGGGCCAGCCCGCCGCGGGTCTGGCGGGAGACCTGCATGCCGGCGATGTTGACGCGGGCCTCGCCGAGGATGCCGCCGACGGTGCCGACCATGCCGGGGCGGTCCTCGTAGGTGAAGAACGCGAGGTGCTGGGTCGGCTCGATGTCGACGTCGAAGCCGTTGACCTCGACCAGCCGCTCCCGCTGGCCGATGCCGACCAGCGTGCCGCTCACCGAGATCGCCGACCCGTCGGCCAGGGTGCCGCGGATCGTGATCAGGTTGCGGTGGTCGGGGCTGTCGGGGTCGGTGACCAGCCGGACGGCCAGGCCGCGCTCGGCGGCGAGCAGCGGGGCGTTCACGTACGAGACCTGCTCCTCGACGATGTCGGCGAAGATCCCCTTGAGCGCCGCGAGCTCCAGCACCTTGACGTCGTAGTCGGTGATCTCGCCGCGCACCTCGACGTCGACCTGCTGCGCGACCTCACCGGCGAGGCCGGTGAAGACCCGGCCGAGCTTCTCGGTCAGCGGGATGCCGGGGCGGACGTCCTCGGCGATCACGCCGCCCTGGACGTTGACGGCGTCGGGCACCAGCTCGCCGGACAGCGCGAGCCGCACCGACCGGGCGACCGCGAGACCGGCCTTCTCCTGCGCCTCGTGCGTGGAGGCGCCGAGGTGCGGGGTGGCGACGACGTTCTCGAGCTCGAACAGCGGGCTGTCGGTGCACGGCTCGACCGCGAACACGTCGAGGCCGGCGGCCGCGATCCGGCCCTCCTTGAGCGCGCCGTGCAGCGCCGCCTCGTCGACGATGCCGCCGCGTGCGGCGTTGACGAGCACCAGCGACGGCTTCACCTTCGCGAGCTGCTCGGCGCCGATCAGGCCGACGGTCTCCGGGGTGCGCGGGAGGTGGACCGACATGAAGTCCGCCTCGGCGAGGAGCGTGTCGAGGTCGACGAGGCGCACCCCCATCTGGGCGGCCCGGCCGGCCTGCACGTACGGGTCGTAGGCGATCACGCGCATGCCGAACGCCGTGAGGCGCTGCGCGACCAGCACGCCGATCCGGCCGAGGCCGACGATGCCGACGGTCTTCTCGTAGAGCTCGATGCCCGTGTAGCGCGAGCGCTTCCACTCCCCGATCCGGAGCGCGGCGTGGGCCGGCGAGACGTGGCGGGCCGCCGCGAGCATCAGCCCGACGGCGAGCTCGGCGGCCGAGACGATGTTGGAGGTCGGCGCGTTGACGACCATGACGCCCGCCTGGGTGGCGGCCCGGACGTCGACGTTGTCGAGCCCGACACCGGCACGGGCGACGACCTTGAGGCGGCGAGCGGCGGCGAGCGCCTCGGCGTCCACCTTGGTCGCCGACCGCACGAGCAGGGCGTCGACGTCCGCGATGGCGGCGAGCAGCTCGTCGCGGTCCGCGCCGTTGCAGAGGCGGATCTCGAAGTCGGGGCCGAGCGCCTCGACGGTGGCGGGGCTCAGCTCCTCGGCGATGAGTACGACGGGCAGGTTCACAGCGATGCGTTTCCTCGAGGTGTCGGCTGGACGGCCATGCGGCACGACGCTGTGCTCGTTCGCGACACTACCCGACCACGCGGACTTATCGAGTGGCGTCCGCCTGACGACGCCACCTATCCTCGTCGGGTCCCATCCCCTCCCGCAGGCAGGTTCTCTTGGAGCTCTGAGGTGTCCCTCGACCACCACCTCATTCCTGGAGCTCCGCCATGCCCGCACCCACCTCTGTCATCGCCGCGTCCGGCCTCGGCTTCGCCTGGCCCGACGGCACCCCGGTCCTCACCGGCCTCGACCTGCTGGTCTCCCCCGGCCGCTCCGGCCTCGTCGGCGTCAACGGCGCCGGCAAGTCGACGCTGCTGCGCCTGATCGCCGGGGCGCTGCGGCCGACGTCCGGCCACCTCACCGTGGCCGGCGAGGTCGCCTACCTGCCGCAGGACCTCACGCTCGACGTCGCCCAGCCGGTCGAGGAGTTCCTCGGCATCGGCGCCGTACGACGTGCCATCCGCTCGGTCGAGTCGGGTGACGTCGACCCTGCGCACTTCGAGACGATCGGCGACGACTGGGACGTCGAGGAGCGGGCGGTCGCCGAGCTCACCCGGCTCGGACTCCCGCCCGACGTGCTCGACCGGCGGCTCGGTGAGCTCTCCGGCGGCGAGGTCACCCAGCTCGGCCTGGCCAGGCTCCTGCTGCGTCGGCCGGACGTGCTGCTGCTCGACGAGCCGACCAACAACCTCGACGCCGACGCACGCCACCGCCTCTACGACGTCGTCGACGGCTGGAGCCGCTCGATGCTGGTCGTCAGCCACGACCGCGAGCTGCTCGAGCGGATGGACCGCATCGGCGACCTCCGCGGCGGCGCCGTGCGGTGGTACGGCGGCGGCTACTCGTCGTACGCCGCCCAGGTCGCCGCCGAGCAGGAGGCCGCGCGCCAGGCGGTCACCAGCGCCCGCTCCGACCTGCGCCGGCAGCGCAACGAGCGGGTCGAGGCCGAGCGGCAGCTGGCCGTCCGCAAGCGCACGGCCGCGAAGGCCGAGCGGACGACGGGACTCGGCAAGGCCGCGATCAACGCCAAGAAGCAGCAGGCCGAGGAGTCGGCCGCCCGGCTCCGGCGCGTGCAGGACGACCGGGTCGGCCAGGCGCGGGACCGGCTCGGTGAGGCGGAGGCGCGCCTGCGCGACGACCGCGAGATCCGGATCGAGCTCCCCGGCACCGAGGTCTACCGCGGCCGGGTCGTGCTCGAGGGCGAGCTCGCGATCAGCGGGCCCGAACGGATCGGGATCATCGGACCGAACGGCTCGGGGAAGACCACCCTGCTGCATCGCCTCGTCGCCCAGGCCCAGGTGCCGGTCGGGCTGCTCCCCCAGCGGCTCGACGTGCTCGATCCCGACGACACCGTCTACGGCAACGTCGCCCGGCGCGCCCCGGGCGCGGACACCAACACGATCCGCGCGCGGCTGGCCCGCTTCCTCTTCCGCGGCGGCGCCGCCGACCGGACCGTCGGGGACCTGTCCGGCGGCGAGCGCTTCCGGGCCACGCTCGCCGCGCTGCTGCTGGCCGACCCCGCCCCGCAGCTGCTGCTGCTCGACGAGCCGACCAACAACCTCGACTTCGCGTCGTACGACGCACTGGTCTCGGCGCTGGAGTCCTACCGCGGGGCGCTGGTCGTGGTCAGCCATGACGCGGCGTTCCTCGACGACATCGGCGTGGACCGGATCGTCGACCTCGGAAATCCGGAGGCGCCCGGCACCGACGACTGACAGGCTGCCGACATGCACGTGGAGACCGAGCGCCTGCTGATCCGCCCGTGGCGTCACGAGGAGGCCGGGCGGCTGCTCGACATCCTCAGCAGGATCGAG
Organism: Nocardioides sp. GCM10030259; assembly: GCF_042666375.1. Classification (NCBI taxonomy): domain Bacteria; kingdom Bacillati; phylum Actinomycetota; class Actinomycetes; order Propionibacteriales; family Nocardioidaceae; genus Nocardioides; species Nocardioides sp. GCM10030259. The sequence continues at coordinate 67,911 of NZ_JBHTDF010000019.1, forward strand.
GTCGTGAAGTGGCTCGGCGACGGGGAGCCGGTGCTGATGAAGGACCTCGACGAGGCGCACGCCCGGATCGACCGCTTCAACACCGTGCGCAACGAGCCGCCGCTCGGCATGTGGGCGATCGAGCGGGTCGCCGACGGGGTGGTGGTCGGCACCGTGCTCCTGCTGACGCTGCCCGACGCCGAGCACGGCGAGGTCGAGATCGGCTGGCACCTGCACCCGGACTCCTGGGGCCACGGCTACGCGAGCGAGGCGGCCGCGGCGGTCCTCGCCCACGGCTTCGCCGCCGGGCTCCCCGAGATCATCGCGGTCAGCCACACCGACAACTGGCCGTCGCAGGCCGTGATGCGCCGGATCGGCCTCGAGGACCGCGGCATCGTGGAGAAGTGGTACGAGGGCGAGTCGGCCTGCTTCGCGATCACCGCGGAGCAGTGGGCGAAGGCTCAGGCCTCGAAGAGCGCCTGACCGGCGTGCGCCTGCCGCAGGGCCTCGGCGAAGACCTCGCGCGGCTGGGCCCCGGAGACGGCGTACTTCTGGTCGAGGACGAAGAACGGCACGCCCGTCGCGCCGTACGCGCGAGCCTGGGCGACGTCGGCGGCCACCGCGTCGGCGTACTCGTCGCCGGCGAGCACCTCGCGGACCCGGGCCTCGTCGAGCCCGACCGACACCGCGGCGGCGACCAGGACCTCGTGGTCCCCGACGTCCCGCGCGTCGAGGAAGTACGCCGAGAGCAGCGCCTCCTTCAGGTCACGCTGGACGGCCGGTCCCCCGCTCTCGAGCGCCAGGTGGAGCAGCCGGTGCGCGTCGACGGTGTTGGTGTGCACGGTGTCGAAGAGCTTCAGGTCCAGCCCCTCGACCGCGGCCAGGTCGACGAGCTGCTGCTGCATCTGGCGCATCTCGGCCTCGCTGCGGCCGTACTTCTTCGCGATGACAGAGGTCGACAGGTCGTGGCCTCCCGGGGAATCGGCAGTGCGCGGCGCACTCGGGTCGAGCTCGAAGGAGCGGTAGACGATCTCGACCTCGTCGCGCTGCGGGAACTCGGCCAGGGCCGACTCCAGACGCCGCTTCCCGACGAAGCACCACGGGCAGACGACGTCACTCCAGATCTCGATCCTCACGACGCGCGCAACGTCCAGGCGCCGGGGTTTAGTCCCGAGCTCAGGCGGCGGGGAGGGTGACCCGGAACGTCGTGCCCTCGCCGAGCCGCGACCCGACCTCGATCGTGCCGTCGTGCCGCTCGACGATCGTGGCGACGATCGCCAGGCCGAGGCCGGTGCCGGACTCGCGCAGCGCTTCGGGGTTGCTGGTCCGGAAGAACGCCCGGAAGAGGCCCTGCTGGTCGTCGTCGGAGATGCCGAGCCCGGTGTCGGCGACGTCCAGCACGACCTGGTCGTCGCGGCGCGCCGCCGTGACCGTGATCTCGCCGCCGGGCGGCGTGTACTTCACGGCGTTGCTGACCAGGTTGCCGACGAGCCGGTCGAGCTCGACCGCGTCCCCCGGCACCACGAGCGGGTCCGGCGCGAGGTCTACGGTCAGCGTGAGGCCCTTGGACCGCGCGGTGGACTCGACGAACGAGACCACGTCGCGGGTGACCGTGTGCAGGTCGACCGGCACCCGCTGGAGCGGGTGGTGCGGGTTGCTGACCCGGGCCAGCAGCAGGAGGTCGTCGACCACCTTCCCCATCCGGTGGGCGCCGCGGCTCATCGCGCCGTGGTAGCGGGCGGCCTCCGGGTCGAGGTCCATGCCCCCGAGCAGCTCGAGGTTGCCGGAGATCACCGTGAGCGGCGTCCGCAGCTCGTGCGACAGCGTCGCGACCAGCTGGCTGCGGTGGTCGTCCACCTGCTGGAGCTCGCGCACCAGCTCGCGCTCGCGCTCCAGCGCCCGCGCCGTCATGAGCGCGGCGCCGAGGTCGTGGCCGATCTGGAGCGCGGACTCGATCTCGAGGTGCGCCCACGGTTGCTGGTCGGCCTGCCGGGTCAGCGCCATGAACCCCACGCACTCGTCGCCGACCCCGAGCGCGACGCCGAGGATCGACGACACGTTGCGCCGCTGGAGGTGCTCGGCGGCCCCGGGGGCGATGTCCCGCGGGATGCTCTCCGTGGCGATCACGATCGGGCGCTGCTCGGCCCACAGGTCCGGCGCGATGCTCTCGATGTGGTCGATGACGTCCGGGAACATCTCGAGCGGCTCGCCGTCCTCCGTGCGGAGGACCCCGACTCCCGGACCGTCGGGCTGGAGCACGTGGAGCCACGACCCGCGGGCGTCGAACCCCTGGACCAGCGGTCCGTGGGTGTGCCGCAGCACGTCCTCGAGCGACCCGTGGGTGGGTCGGGACGCCCACCGGATCAGCCGGCGGGCCGACTCCGCGTGGGCGACCTGCCGGACGAGTGCCTCCCGCTCGAACGCCGTGAGCACGGCGCGCTCGGCCTGCGCGGCGTACCGCTCCAGCAGGCTGCGCTGCCGCTCGTCCGGCCGGCGACCCGAGGACGGGCGGTCGACCGAGAGGATCCCGATCACCTCGCCGTCGTCGTTGCTGAGCACGGCGAGCAGGCCGTCGTCGGGCTGCCAGGCGTCCGGCTGCTCGGTGGGGACCTGCTCGATCCGGACCCAGTGGCCGTCGAGGTCCTCGATCGCCGTCGCCTCGACGAACCGCAGTCGCGGTCCCCAGGAGGTCGCCCGAGCGAGCACGGGTTCGATGACCGCCGCGGGATCGCTCTCCTCGATGAAGGCGCGGTGCTCCTCCGGTCCGGTGTACGCCAGCGTCACCAGGTCGTCGCCGAGCACCACCGACAGCGCGGCGACCTCGAAGCCGACCATCTCGGCGACCGACTCGACCATCAGCTGCAGCACGGCACGCGCCGAGGAGTCCGACCACGTCGCGTGGTCGGAGGTGCTCCTCGGCGCGTCGGGTCCCACGGGACGAAACTAGCGTCCCGGGGAAGCCAGCCGGTGCTCATCCGCTCAGCTCGCCTCCTTCCACGGATCGTGCTCGGCGAGGATCCGGTCGACGCGGGCCTGGTCGAGCCGCGACACGACGTACTGGTTCTCCTGCGCGTCGCGCACGCACTTGGCGAGGCTGAACGACGACGTGGTGAGGAAGACGGTGCCGAGGGCGAGGAAGGCCTTGGGCCAGGCGTCGCCCGGCAGGTAGTAGATGGCGACCAGCATCGTGAAGAGGGCCAGGCCGAACGCGATCGCGGACTGGGCGTAGAAGGCGGTGGTGTTCTTCGGGGTGTGGGTGGCTGTGTCCATGGCACGAGTCTCGGCGGCGGGCACGGGCCGCCACATCCGTACGGATACTCATCTCGGGTGTCACACTGCGGCACGTGAGCACGTCCCCCGCCGCGATCGCCGTCGAGAACCGGCTGTTCCGGGCGCTTGCCGTGCTGCGGCTCGTCCTGCTCGCGAACACGATGGCCCTGATCATCGTGCGGTCCGACGACCTCCGGAGCCCGGCCGTCGGGGCGGCGTGCGTCGTGGTGATGGCCGCGTGGACCGGCTTCGCGACGTGGGCGTACGCCGAGCCGCGGCGGCGTACCCCGCTCCTGCTGGTCGCCGACCTCGGGCTCGCCGTCGCGATCCTGCTCGCGAGCCCGCTGGTGATGGTGGACGACGTCACGACGAGCGTGCCCAGCTTCTGGATCGTCGCGGCGCTGGCGGCTTGGTCGATCCGCTACCGCTGGATCGGCGGGCTCGTGGCCGGGCTCGCGCTCGCCGCCGCGGACCTGGCGCGGCAGGACATCGACCGGTCCGACTACGGCAACGCGTTCCTGCTCGTCGTCGGCGGCACGGTCCTCGGCTTCGTGTGCGGCTCGCTGCAGCAGCTGGCCACCGAGCGCGACGAGGCCGAGCGGGCCGCTGCGATCGCGGCCGAGCGGGCCCGGCTCGCGCGCGCCGTGCACGACGGGGTGCTGCAGGTGCTCGCCCTGGTGCAGCGACGCGGCCGCGAGCTCGGCGGCGAGGCGGCGGAGCTCGGGCGGCTCGCCGGTGAGCAGGAGCGCGAGCTGCGCGCGCTGATCCGGGCCCAGGACGACGTGACAGGCCCGCGGAGCGCCGGCACGGTCGACGTGGCCGCCGAGCTGGCCCGGCTCGAGCGCCGCGCGGCGGTGACGGTCTCGACGCCGGGCGCGCCCGTCGAGCTGCCCGCGGAGACCGCCCGCGAGCTGGTGGCCGCGGCCAGCGCCTGCCTCGACAACGTCCGCAACCACGTCGGCGAGGACGCGCCCGCATGGGTGCTGCTCCAGGCCTTCCCCGACCGGGTCGAGCTGTCGGTGCGCGACGAGGGCCCGGGCATCCCGACCGGGCGGCTCGAGCAGGCCGCGGCGCAGGGCCGCCTCGGGGTGGCCGAGTCGATCCGCGGCCGGGTCGCCGAGCTGGGCGGCACCGCCGACCTGACGACGGGCTCCTTCGGCACGGAGTGGGAGATCGTCGTGCCCCTAGGGCGTGGTTCCTGATTCGGGCCGTCGCGAGCGTCGTCCAGGACGTGCTGTCGCAAGGCGCCGGAGCGAAGGCAGACTCGGTCGTCTTCCGAGCGACGGCAACGCCGCGAGAGTGCGTGATGGGCGGCGCGCAGCAGGCCCTTGAATCGGGGGCAACGCCCTAGGGTCGTCGTCATGACCCGGGTGATGGTGGTCGACGACCACCCGATGTGGCGCGACGCCGTCGAGCGCGACCTGGCCGAGGCCGGCCTCGAGGTCGTGGCCGTCGCCGCGACCGGGCGCGAGGCGCTGGCGCGGTTCCCCGCGGCGCGCCCCGACGTCGTGGTGCTCGACCTGCAGATCCCCGAGCCGGACGGCGTCGCCGTCACCGCGGCCGTCGTCGAGCAGGACCCGTCGATCCGCGTGCTCATCCTCTCCGCGTCGGGCGAGCACGCCGACGTGCTCGCGGCGGTGAAGGCGGGCGCCACGGGCTACCTCGTGAAGTCGGCGTCCCGGGAGGAGCTGCTCGGCGCCGTACGCCGCACCGCGCGGGGCGACCCGGTCTTCACGCCCGGCCTCGCCGGGCTGGTGCTCGGGGAGTTCCAGCGGATCTCGGACGCGCCGCAGCACGACCCCGACGAGCCGGGCCTGACCGACCGGGAGACCGAGGTGCTCCGGATGGTCGCGAAGGGGCTGTCCTACCGGCAGATCGCCGAGCGGCTGGTGCTCTCGCACCGCACCGTGCAGAACCACGTGCAGAACACCCTGCGCAAGCTGCAGATGCACAACCGCGTGGAGCTCACCCGCTACGCCATCGAGCGCGGCCTCGACGATTAGCGGGGACGCGCCAGCGGACCCGCTGATGGTGGTCGAGCAAGCGCCCGGGGACGCGCCAGCGGACCCGACGGCGCGTGTCGAGGCCCGGCGAGGTGTCAGCCGACCGGAAGGGTGGGCACGTCACCGGGTCTCGACACGCGGGTCGCGACTTCGCGAGCTCAGTCGCGCCGCTTGCTCCTTGCGTTGAGCCCGTCGAAACGACCACCGACGATCAGGTCCGCTTCGCGGCCCTGATCAGCGGGTGGCCGTGCCCTCGGTGTAGTCGGAGTCGTGGGACTTCACCCAGGCCATCAGCTTGCGGAGCTCGCGACCGGTCTGCTCGATCGGGTGCTGCTCGCCCTTCTTGCGCAGCTCGTTGAACTCCGGCGAGCCGGCGTCCATGTCGTCGATGAAGCGCTGGGCGAACGAGCCGTTCGTGATGTCGGCGAGGACCGCCTGCATGTTGGCCTTCACGTCGGGCGTGATGACGCGCGGGCCGGAGACGTAGTCGCCGTACTCCGCGGTGTCGGAGACCGACCAGCGCTGCTTGGCGATGCCGCCCTCGTACATGAGGTCGACGATCAGCTTCAGCTCGTGGAGGCACTCGAAGTAGGCGACCTCGGGCTGGTAGCCGGCCTCGGTGAGGACCTCGAAGCCGTACATGACCAGCTGCGAGGCGCCGCCGCACAGCACGGCCTGCTCGCCGAACAGGTCGGTCTCGGTCTCCTCGGTGAACGTCGTCTTGATGCCGCCGGCGCGCAGGCCACCGATGGCCTTCGCATACGACAGCGCGAGCGGCCAGGCGCTGCCCGACTCGTCCTTCTCGACGGCGACGAGCACCGGCACGCCGCGGCCGTCGACGTACTCGCGACGGACCAGGTGGCCGGGGCCCTTCGGGGCGACCATGAAGACGTCGACGCCGGCCGGGGGCTCGATGAAGCCGAAGCGGATGTTGAAGCCGTGGCCGAAGACCAGGGTGTCGCCCTCGGCGAGCTGGGGCGCGATCTCCTCGGCGTACAGCTTCCGCTGGTGCTGGTCGGGCGCGAGGATGACGATGACGTCGGCCTCCTCCGCGGCCTCGGCGGGCGTGAGGACCCGCAGGCCCTCGGCCTCGGCCTTGGCGCGGCTCTTCGAGCCCGGCTGCAGCCCGACGCGGACGTCGACGCCCGAGTCGCGCAGGGACAGCGCGTGGGCGTGGCCCTGGCTGCCGTAGCCGATGACCGCGACGTTCTTGCCCTGGATCAGGGAGAGGTCGGCGTCGTCGTCGTAGAACATCTCAGCCACTGGGGCTTCTCCTTCTTCGTTGTCTTACTGGAGTACTTGCGTCAGCCCACGGCTGGCGGAGCCGGCACTGTGACCGGGCGCAGGGTGCGCTCGGAGATGGAACGGGAGCCGCGACCGATCGCGACCATCCCCGACTGCACCAGCTCGCGGATGCCGAACGGCTCGAGCACGCGGAGCAGGTCGCCGAGCTTGTCGGCGTTGCCGACCGCCTGGATCGTGATCGCGTCGGGGGCCACGTCGACGACCTTCGCGCGGAAGAGCTGGACGGCGTCCAGCACCTGTCCGCGGGCCTCGACATCGGCCTTGACCTTGACGAGCAGCAGCTCGCGGTTGATCGACGCGGCGCCGTCGAGCTCGACGATCTTGATCACCTCGACGAGCTTGTTGAGCTGCTTGGTGACCTGCTCGAGCGGGGACTGCTCGACGTCGACGACGATCGTCATCCGGGAGATCTCCGGGTGCTCGGTCGGGCCCACGGCGAGGGAGTCGATGTTGAAGCCGCGGCGGCTGAACAGCCCGGCGATGCGGGCCAGAACGCCGGGCTTGTTCTCGACGAGGACCGACAGCGTGTGCTTGGTGTTGAGAGGACTGGTCACGGCCGGAGCTCCAGGTCTGCGTCGTCGTCGAACTTCGGTGCGAGGTCGCGCGCGTACTTGATCTCGTCGTTGCTGGTGCCGGCGGCGACCATCGGCCACACCATCGCGTCGCGGTGGACCCGGAAGTCCACGACCACCGGCACGTCGTTGATCTCCATCGCCTTGTTGATGGTGGCGTCGACGTCGTCGGGGCTCTCGCACGCGAGGCCCACGCAGCCGTAGGCGTCGGCGAGCTTCACGAAGTCGGGGATCCGCTTCGAGTGCAGGTCGGTGTTGGAGTAGCGCTCGTTGTAGAAGAGCGACTGCCACTGCCGGACCATGCCGAGCGACTCGTTGTTGATCACCGCCACCTTGATCGGGATGTCGTTGATCGCGCAGGTGGCCAGCTCCTGGTTGGTCATCTGGAAGCAGCCGTCGCCGTCGATCGCCCACACGGTGGCGTCGGGGCGGCCGACCTTCGCACCCATCGCGGCCGGTACGGCGTACCCCATCGTGCCGAGGCCGCCGGAGTTGATCCAGGTGTTCGGGTGCTCGTAGCCGACGAACTGCGCGGCCCACATCTGGTGCTGGCCGACGCCCGCGGCGTACACCGCCTCGGGTCCGGCGATCGCGCCGAGCCGCTCGAGGACGTACTGCGGCGCGAGGCTGCCGTCGTCGGGCCGGTCGTAGCCGAGCGGGTAGGTCGTCTTGATGCCGGCGAGGTAGGCGATCCACGCCTCGTAGTCACCGATGTGGCCCGCGTCGGCCTCGGTCTTGAGCGCGACGACGAGGTCGCTTATCACCTCGCGGCAATCGCCGACGATCGGGACGTCGACCGCACGGTTCTTGCCGATCTCGGCCGGGTCGATGTCGGCGTGGATGACCTTCGCTCCCGGGGCGAACGAGTCGAGGTTGCCGGTGACGCGATCGTCGAACCGCGCGCCGAGGCTGATGATCAGGTCGGACTTCTGCATGCCGGCGACGGCGGCGACCGTGCCGTGCATGCCGGGCATGCCGAGGTGCTGCGGGTGGCTGTCGGGGAACGCGCCCCGCGCCATCAGCGTGGTGACGACCGGCATGCCGGTGAGCTCGGCGAGCACGCGCAGCTCCTGGGCAGCGCGGGCGCGGATGACGCCGCCGCCGACGTACAGCACCGGACGGCGCGACTCGAGGATGAGCCGCGCGGCCTCACGGATCTGCTTGGAGTGCGGCCGGGTCACCGGGCGGTAGCCGGGGAGGTTGAGCTCGTTGGGCCAGGCGTACGTCGTCATCGCCTGGAGCGCCGACTTCGCGACGTCGACGAGGACCGGACCTGGTCGGCCGGTGGAGGCGATGTAGAACGCCTCCGCGACCGTCCGCGGGATCTCCGCCGGGTCGGTGACCAGGAAGTTGTGCTTGGTGATCGGCATCGTGATGCCGCGGATGTCGGCCTCCTGGAAGGCGTCGGTGCCGATCGCCGCGGCGCCGACCTGGCCGGTCACGGCCACCATCGGCACCGAGTCCATGTGGGCGTCCGCCAGCGGCGTGACCAGGTTGGTCGCGCCCGGGCCCGACGTCGCCATGCAGACGCCGACCCGGCCCGTGGCCGCGGCGTACCCCTGCGCGGCGTGGCCGGCGCCCTGCTCGTGGCGCACCAGGATGTGGCGGATCGAGGAGTCCATGAGGGGGTCGTACGCCGGGAGGATCGCGCCGCCCGGGATGCCGAAGATCTCCGTGGTGCCGGCGGCCTCCAGCGACCTGATCAGGCTCTGCGCGCCTGTCATCTGCTCGCTCATCACTTGTTCCTCTTCTGGACTTCCTGCTCGGGTGCTGCCGTGCCTGACCAACAAAAAACCCCTCGGCCCGGCGTGGGCGGCGAGGGGTCGACGTGCGCGCTGGAGTCGGCTCGACTCAGCTCACACGTCGCGTGCGTACAAGAATGTCCTGGCGCATGGCACCACGCTAGCCGCATGACGCGCCCGCTCGCATCCGAGTGTGACAGGCGTCCCAACATCCGGGACGGCAGTCTCACTCCTTGTCGGCGTCCCCGGGCTCGCGGCCGTCGGCCGTGCACACGCAGACCTTGTTGCCGTGGGCGTCGGCGAGCACCCAGAACGACGGCACGTCGTCCTCGCTGACGAGGGTGCCCCCGGCGGCGACGGCGGCCGCGACGCGCTCCTCGGCCACCTCGCGCGGCACCACGATGTCGAGGTGGAACCGCTGCTGGACCTCCCCGGTCGCTCCGGGCGCCTCCTGGAACCACAGCGTGTTGTTGCGGCCGCCGGGGTCCTGGACCTCCGACCACTCCTCGACCTCGGCGTACCCGAGCACGGCCGCCCAGAACGGCTGCACCTGCGCGGCGTCCGGTACGTCGAGCGCGAGCTCGAGCGTCGAGACATCCCGCGGCGCGGCCTCGATGCCGAGCTCGGCCGCGATCTCGGAGATCCGGCGCGCGAGGGCGACGTCGCGGCTGGTGACCCCGCGGACGTCGTGGCTCTGCAGGTCGACGTCGACCTGCGGGTAGGTCAGCACGACGTCGGGGTGGTGGTTGGCCTCCTCGGCCGCCTCGGTGATGCGGGTGACCAGCTCGAGGCCCTTGACGAAGCTGCCGGTCCGGAACCGGGCGTGCAGCTTCATCAGGAAGAAGCGCCAGTCGTCGAGGCCCTCGGCCACGACGTCCGGGTAACGCAGCACCTGCTTGGGGTCGGTCATGGAAGCACCACCTGTCCGATCGGTCCGGGGTTGTACGCGATCTCCCAGCGGTAGCCGTCGGGGTCGCCGAAGTAGCCGGTGTAGCCGCCCCACGCCCGCTCCCGGCCGTCCTGCACCGGGTCGGCGCCCGCCGCGCGGGCCGTCGCCAGCACGGCGTCGACCTCTTCGCGGGTCGGCACGTTGTGGGCGAGCGTGATCGGCGCCAGCCCGGGTCCGTCCCGGATCTCGCCGACCTCGGCCTCGAACTCGCTCCGCACCCACAGCGACAGCAGCAGGTGCTCGCCGAGCCGGATCATCAGGACGTCGCCGGGTACGTCGAGCGCGGCCTCCCAGCCGAGCCCGTCGAGGTAGAAGGCACGGCTGGCGTCGAGGTCGCGGACGGCGAGCGTGACGAAGCTGAGCCGCTGGTCCACGGCCCCACCATGGCACACCTCCCGGGAAGTCGGGACGCGCTGCCCTCGCGGCCGGGACGCCGGGTGACCGAGCCTTGCGGCGTCGTCGTCCCCGACCTGAGGAGCAGACCGCCGTGACCACTACCCACGACCACCGCGAGGAGCTCGACCCGCGCCCGCGCCGCGTCCTGCCCACCGCCAGCCGGGGCTGGGCCTTCGTCGGCGCCGCCGCGGGCCTGCTGGGCATCGTCGGCATGCAGGCGTCGCTGCAGGTCGACGCCGTCTACGACGAGAAGTACGCCGGCGACGCCCAGCGGATCACCGACCGGCTCGGCGACCTCGTCGGCCAGATCCTCGCCGTCCACCTCACGATGACCGGGGCCGCGCTGCTGCTCCTGGTCTTCGCGGCCGGCCTCCGGCGCCGGCTGCGCGCCCAGGCGCCCGCCGGGAGCCTGCTGCCCGACGTCGCCGCCGGCGGCCTGATGCTGACCTCGGTCGCCGGGCTGATGGGCGCGGCGTTCACCACCGAGATCGTCTTCGGCGTCACGGCCGACGGCATGAAGCTCGACCCCGAGTTCGGAGCCATGGTCGGCCACTGGATCGGCACCGTGGCGTGGCTGTGGGTCGGCGCCGGGGTCACCGGCGTCGCCGTCGCGGTCGCGGCCCTGCGGCACGCGGCCGCGCCGCGCTGGCTCGGCTGGGTCGCCACGCTGCTGGGCGGCATCACGCTGCTCTTCGGGATCTCCCCGCTCCAGTACATGGCCGGCTTCACCGGTCCGGTCCTGCTGCTCGTCCTCGGGCTGGGCTTCGCGTTCGGCGACCGCCGGATGCGGCCCGCTTCCTGACCGCGGCGCTACCCTCCCACTCGTGGTGACCCATGGCTGAGCGCGCGATCCGGGTCGCCGTGGTCGACGACCACCCCGTCTTCCGGCTCGGGATGGTCGGCCTCCTCGGGTCGCTGGACGGTATCGAGGTGGTCGCGCAGGCCGAGGACGCGATCGGCGCGCGGGAGCGCGTCGACGACTCCGTCGACGTGGTGCTGATGGACCTGCACCTCGGCGACGACTCCGGCATCGAGACCACGCGCGACCTGGTGCGCGCGCGGCCCGGCCTCGCCGTACTGGTGATCACGATGGACGAGGACGACGAGTCCGTCGTGGCGGCCATGCGGGCCGGCGCCCGCGGCTACCTGCTCAAGAGCGCCTCCCCCGCCGAGGTCGAGCGCGGCATCCGCGCAGTCGCGAACGGCGAGGCCATCCTCGGTCCCCAGGTCGCCGCCCGCGCCATGGCGACGCTGACCTCCGGCCGTACGGCGGTGCGGGTGCCCTTCCCCGAGCTCTCCGACCGCGAGCGCGAGGTGCTCGACCTGCTCGCCCGCGGCTACGACAACGCCACGATCGCGCGCCGGATGGTCCTCTCCCCCAAGACCGTCCGCAACCACGTCTCCAACGTGCTCACCAAGCTCGGCGTGCCCGACCGCGCACAGGCCATGATCCGGGCGCGCGACGAGGGGTTGGGCGGCGACTGAGGCGCTACGGTCGACCCATGACCGAGCCTGAGGGAGTCGACGCGACCGTGCCGCCGAGCGGGCCGGGCTGCGTCGAGTGCGAGGAGAGCGGCGGCTGGTGGGTCCACCTGCGCCGCTGCGCGCAGTGCGGCCACGTCGGCTGCTGCGACACGTCACCGTCCCAGCACGCCACGGCCCACTGGCGGACGACCGGGCACCCGGTGATCCGCACCTACGAGCCGGGCGAGGACTGGTTCTGGGACTACGTGGCCGACAAGGGCTTCCTCGGGCCGGAGCTCGCGGCGCCGCTCGCCCACCCCGAGGACCAGCCGACGCCGGGCCCCGCCGATCGCGTGCCCGACGACTGGCGCGACCACATCCACTAGTGTTGTGCGTCGAAAGTTGTTGAACGGTTGGCGTGCTCAGGGTGCGTGCGCTGCAAGGCGCCGGAGCGACGCCATACCCGCTCGTCTCGCGAGCTTCGGCAACGCAGCAGAGTGCGTGCCATGGGTGCGCGAAGCGCACAAGAACTTCTGACGCGCGACACTAGCTGCTAGTCGAGCTCGACCGGCGGGATCGTCACGACCTGACCGGCGTAGCTGAGGCCCGCGCCGAACGCGATCAGCAGGGCGGTGTCGCCCGGCTTCGCGTCGCCGTCGCGCACCATCGCCTCGATCGCCAGCGGCACCGAAGCGGCCGAGGTGTTGCCGGAATCCTGGACGTCGCGGGCGACGGCGATGCCCTCGGGGAGCTTCAGGTTGCGAGCCAGGGTCTCGGTGATCCGGAGGTTCGCCTGGTGCGGGATGAACGCGTCCAGGTCGGCGAGCTCGAGGCCCGCCCCGGCGACGGCCTCGCGGGCGACGTCGGCCATCGCGAACGGCGCCCACCGGAAGACCTGAGTGCCCTCCATCTGCACCACCAGCGGGTGGTCCTGGTCGAGCTCGTCGCAGCGCATCGACTGGGTGATGACGTGCGACTGCGAGCCGTCGGAACCCCACGCCACCGGGCCGATCCCGGCATCCTGGGCCGGACCGACCACGGCAGCGCCGGCGCCGTCGGCGAAGATGAACGCCGTCCCGCGGTCGGTCCGGTCCATGAACGTGCTGAGCCGCTCGGCGCCCACGACCAGGACGTGGCCCGCGTTGCCGCCGCGGACCAGGTCCGAGGCGACCGAAAGCGAGTGGCAGAAGCCGGCGCACCCGGCCGAGACGTCGAACGCCGCCGCGCGGGAGCCCAGCCGGTCCGCGAGCAGGGGTGCCGCGGCCGGGGTGTGCTGGACGTGGGTGGACGTCGCGAAGATGATCGTGCCGAGGTCGCCCGCGGCCACCCCGGACGACTTCAGCGCCCGCTCGGCCGCGATCGTCGCCATGTCGAGCAGGGACTCGCCCTCCGCGGCGTACCGCCGGGTCCTGATGCCCGAGCGCGTTCGGATCCACTCGTCGCTGGAGTCCAGCACCTCGCAGAGCTCGTCGTTGGTCACGATGCGCTCCGGGCGGTGCACACCGAGGCCGAGCATCGCGGTCGCCGGAGCACCGGACCGCTGGTTGATCTTCGTCACAGGCGAAGACTACGCGCGTGTCTGGATGACCTCCCGGACGCCGTCGCGCACGACCACGCGCCCGAGCGCGCCGTTGACGAGCGGCAGGAACGGCTGCGTGTGGCCGATGTCCATCTGCGCGATCACCGGCACCCCGAGCCCGCCGAGCGTCTCCTCGACCGCCTCGAGCTGGGTGAGGTCGGGCGCGTCGGGGGCCGGAGTGCGGCCGACGAGCACGGCGTTCGCGTGCTCGAACCAGCCCGCCATCCGGAGTCCGTGGAGGATCCGGCAGATGTCATAGGCGCCCTGCTCGCACGCCTCGACGTACACGAGGAGTCCCTCGTCGGCGTGCTTGCGGCCGAAGGACGGGATGTCGGCGTACGGCGTGCCCGCGAGCGGTGACAGCACCTCGAGGCAGCCGCCGATCAACCGCCCGGAGACCTCGACGTCGCCGCCGCCGAGCACGACCCAGTCCGTCTCACGGTCGAGCGTCATCTCGATGGTGTCGGGCACCAGGAAGTCGCCCCAGCCGACGCGGGTGCGCCCGGGGCTGCGCTGCGCGATCTCGCCGGTCGTGGCCAGGACGTCGGTCCAGTGCAGGAGGCCGTCGGGTGCGGCGAGCGGCGTGTCCATGAGGTTCCAGCCGTGCAGGTTCGCCCAGCCCAGCCTTGTCGTCAGCGGCACGAGCAGCGTGGAGATATCGCTCCAGCCGACGAGCCACGTGGGCTCCGCCGCCGCGAGTCGGTCCCAGTCGAGGACGTCGAGAAGGTCGATCGCGAGCTCCCCTCCGAAGGGCGGCACCACCGCGGCGACCTTCGGGTCGCAGAGGAGGTCGACGAGCTCGGCGGCCCGCTGCGCGGCCGGCGCGGAGCGGACCTCGTCTCCCGACATGCACTCACCCACGACGACCTCGAAGCCGCGGTCGCGCAGCCACTGCAGGGCGAACTCGAGCCGTGGCCGCGCGTCCGGCCCGACCCCGCTCGACGGGGCGGTGACGGCGATCAGGTCGCCCGAGGCGAGAGGTGGCGGGAAGCGCATGCGCTCAGGCTGTCAGGCCGTCCAGCGTCTCGCGAACGAGTTCCACGCCGCGCTCGACCTCGGCGAACGACGTCGACAGCGGCGACAGCCCGAGGCGGAGGCCGCCGGGGTCGCGGTAGTCGGGGATCACGTCGCGCTCCCACAGTGCGGCGGTGACCTCGCGCATCAGCGGGTGGTTGAGGGTCACGTGCCCACCGCGCACGGCGGGATCGCGCGGCGAGCCGAGCGCGACACCCGCCGGGGCGAGCAGCTCGTCGGCGAGGTCGACGGCGTACGTCGTGAGCGCCATGGACTTCTCGCGCACGGCGGCGATGCCGGCCTCCTCGATGAGCGCGAGCATGTCCTGCATCGCGAGCATGCCGAGGATCGGCGGGGTGCCGGACTGGAAGCGGCGGATGCCGGGAGCGGGCGCGTACGTCGGCCCCATGAGGAACGGGTCGACCGCGCCGAGCCAGCCCTGGATCGGCTGGGCCAGCTCGTCCAGCAGCCGGGCGGCGACGTAGCAGAAGGCCGGCGAGCCGGGCCCGCCGTTGAGGTACTTGTAGGTGCAGCCGACGGCGAGGTCGAGGTCCCACTCGTCCAGCGCGAGCGGTACGGCGCCGGCGGAGTGGCAGAGGTCCCAGAGCACCAGCGCGCCGGCGTCGTGGGCGATCCGGGTCAGCTCGGGCGCGTCCGCGATCCACGCCGACCGGTAGGAGACCTGGGACAGCACCACCAGCGCGGTCTGCGCACCCACGGCCTCCGACAGCAGCTCCGGCGTGACGCCGGCGTCCGGGTCGACGTCGATCCAGCGCAGCGTGAGCCCGCACTCCTCGGCGACGCCCGCGGCGACGTAGCGGTCGGTCGGGAAGTTGTCGCGGTCGATGACGATCTCGGTGCGGCCCGGCCGGGCGGCGACGGCCGCCCGCATCAGCTTGTAGAGCAGCACGGTCGTCGAGTCGCCGATCGTCGCCTGCCCCGGCGCCGCGCCGAGCGCGACGCGGCCGAGGTCGTCGCCGATCCGCTGCGGGAGCTCCAGCCAGCGCTCGTCCCACGCACGGATCAGGCGCCCGCCCCACTCCTCCTCGACGAACCGCGCCAGCCGCGGACCCGTCTCCTTCAGCGGCCGCCCGAGCGAGTTGCCGTCGAAGTAGACGAGCGAGGTCTCGGCGCCGACGAAGCGGTCGCGGTACGACGCCAGCGGGTCGGCCGCGTCCAGCCCGTGGGTCATGGGCGGGCAGCCGTCAGGTCGCGCACCTCGGCGTACCGCTCCCGCACCGACGGCGTCGGCTCGGCGTGCGTCTCGACGACCCCGGAGAGCGGCCACGCCGGAGGCTGGGTGCCACCGGAGAGGACCCACGCGGCCTGGCGGGCGGCGCCGCGTGCGACGTACTCCCCCGGCTCGGGCACCGACACCGGCAGCCCGAGCACCGCCGACGCGATCTCGCGCACGGCCTGCGACCGCGCGGCGCCGCCGACGAGGATGATCCGCTCGACCGGCGTGCCGAGCGCGCGGACGGCGTCGACCGCGTCGGCGAGGCCGCAGATCATGCCTTCGACCGCCGCGCGGGCGAGGTACTCCGGGGTGGCGGTCTCGAGCCGCAGGCCGTGGATCGCGCCGGTGGCGTCGGGCTTGTTGGGGGTGCGCTCGCCCTCGAGATAGGGCACCAGCGCGAGGCCGCCGGCACCGGCGGGTGCCGAGAGCGCGAGCTCGGAGAGCTCCGCGTGGGAGACGCCGAGCATCCGGGCAGCGGCGTCGAGCACCCGCGCCGCGTTGAGCGTGGCGACCAGCGGGAGGTAGCGGCCGGTCGCGTCGGCGAACCCCGCCACCGCGCCGCTCACGTCGCCGACCGGTCGGTCGGCGACGGCGCACGCGACGCCCGACGTGCCGATCGAGACGACGACGTCGCCCGCGACGGCGCCCAGGCCGAGCGCGGCGCCGGCGTTGTCGCCGGTGCCGGGACCGAGGACGGCGCCGGCCGGGGTCGACGGACCCGCCTCGGCCGGCCCCAGCACCCGGGGCACGATCGCGTCGTGGCCGAGGCCGAGCTCGAGCAGGTCGCGCCGGTAGTCCTCGGTCAGCGGCGACCAGTAGCCGGTGCCGCTCGCATCGCCGCGGTCGGTGACCAGCGCGTCCAGCGCAGGCGAACCTGCCAGCCGCCAGGTCAGGTAGTCGTGGGGCAGGCACACGGCCGCCGTACGACGTGCGTTGTCGGGCTCGTGGTCGCGCAGCCAGCGCAGCTTGGTGACGGTGAACGACGCGACCGGCACCAGGCCGACCGCGTCGACCCAGGGCTGCGGACCGCCCAGCTCGTCGATCAGGTCGAGGGCGGCCTGCGCCGACCGGGTGTCGTTCCACAGCAGCGCCGGCCGAACGACGGTGCCGGACTCGTCGAGGCAGACCATGCCGTGCTGCTGGCCGCCGACCGCGACCGCCTCGACGTCGTCGATCCCGCCCGCCGCCGCGATCGCGGCCTGGAGGGCGTCCCACCAGGCCTCGGGCGGGACCTCGGTCCCGTCGGGGTGAGACGCCGATCCGCTGCGGACGAGCTCGCCGCTCTCCGCGTCGCAGACGACGACCTTGCAGGACTGGGTGGAGGAGTCGACCCCCGCGACGAGTGGCACGAGCGAACCCTAACTACTGCTGTGCCAAGGTGTGCTCCGTGCGCGCCACCGCGGGACTCCCGCTCTCCCTCTCCCACGGCCCCTACGAGGCCGAGGTCGTCGCCGTCGGAGCGTGCCTGCGCACGCTGACCCGCGACGGGCTGGACCTCGTCGCGGGCACGCCGGAGGGGCAGATCTGCGCCAACTTCCGAGGGGCGGTGCTGATGCCGTGGCCGAACCGGGTCGGCGACGGCGCGTACGAGTTCGGCGGCGCGCACCACCAGCTCGCGCTCTCCGAGCCGAACCGGCGCAACGCGCTGCACGGCCTCGCGCACTGGGTGTCGTGGACCGTCTCCGAGCAGACAGCGGAGCGGGTGGTGTTGCGCCACGAGCTGGCCGCGCAGGTGGGCTATCCCTGGTCGCTCGACCTGGAGGTCGAGTACGCCCTCGGCGACGACGGCCTGACGACCCGGCTGACCGCGACGAACGTCGGCGACGCGGCCGCGCCGTACGGCACCGGGATGCACCCCTACCTGACCGTCGGCCGCCGCATCGACGAGTGCGCGCTGACCCTGCCGGCCGACACGTGGTGCGAGATGGACGACCGCGGCCTGCCGTCGTCCACGCAGCCCGTGGACGGCACGGCGTACGACTTCCGGGAGCCGCGCCGGATCGGCGACCTCGTGCTCGACCACCCGTTCGGCGGCGTGCCCGCCGGGTCGACGGCCGTGCTCGCCGACCCCGACAGCGGGCGCGAGGTGCGGCTGACCGTCGGCGAGGGCTACGGCTGGCTGCACCTCTTCACCGGCGACCCGCTGCCGTGGGGTGCCCGCGAGGCGCTCGCGGTCGAGCCGACGACCGCGCCGCCGGACGCCTTCCGGTCCGGCCTCGACCTCGTCGTCCTCGAGCCCGGCGCGACCCACACGGTGTCGTGCACGATCACTGGAAGCTGACGAACCGCACCTTCGGTCGGATGGCGTGCACCTCGCGCGGCCCCATCCGGCGCACGTCCTCGTCGTAGAACAGCTTGAAGCCCATCGTGAACTGCCGCGGGCGGGCGACGTGGTGGTACGTCGCGAGCTTCTGCCCGCGGGTGCCGAAGCCGTCGACGTGCTGGACCATCGCGAGGAACGCCCGCGGCCGGACCCCGGCGATCTCGGGGATCATGTCGGTGCGGAACTGGTGGAGCACGAAGAGCTTCTCGGGCAGCCCGTGGTCCTTGGCCAGCGTCGCGAGCCAGGCCGAGGTCTTGTTGACCTCGCGGGCGCCGACCTGGCCGGTGGTGCGGCCGGGGACCTCCCGCGGGCCCATCCGCCACTCCGGGTCGAGCGCCAGGCCGACCCACGGGTCGCGCAGCGCCCACTCCCACCGCTGGGCGGTCTCGAGGAAGCCGGACCGGCCGGGCTGGATGTCGAGCAGCAGCAGCGCGTCGTTGCGGTGGGCGGCGTCGATGTAGCCCTGCACGACCGACCGCGGGATGTCGTGGCTGTAGTCGCCGTCAGGCCCCGGCGACGCGTCGGCGATCGTCACGATCAGCTCGTAGACGTGCTGGATCCGCACGCCCGGGCGCTGGAACGGCGCGGCGGCGCGGTGCAGCCGCCGGTCCATCGTGTCGGGGTCGCTCTCACCCAGCACGCCGAGCGCCGGCGTCTGGCCGGTGCCGTAGTAGGCGACCAGGAACCGGTTGCGGGTGAAGATCCGCGTCCCGCCTCCCGGGAGCTCGACCGGTTCGACCCGCGACGCACGTTCCGGGGTCTCGACGAGCTCGACGGCGGCCGGGGACCCGGCGCCGCCGCGGCCGGCGGCCCAGGCGACCACGAGCAGCGTCAGCAGCGCCAGCGCGACCGCGCACAGCACCGGTCCGCGCCGGTCGGGTAGGGCCTCCACCCTCAGCTGGTGATCGCGCCGTGCGCGGCGGACTGCACGACCTTGGCGTACTTGCCGAGGACGCCGCGGGTGTACTTCGGCGGGTTGGGCTCCCACCCGACCTTGCGCTGCTCCCACTCCGCCTCGTCGGCGATCTCGACGTCGAGCAGCCGGTTGGCCACGTCGAGGGTGATCTTGTCGCCGTCGCGCAGGAACGCGATCGGGCCGGCATCCACGGCCTCGGGAGCGATGTGGCCGACGCAGAGGCCCGTCGTACCGCCGGAGAAGCGGCCATCGGTGATCAGCAGCACGTCCTTGCCGAGCCCGGCGCCCTTGATCGCACCGGTGATCGCGAGCATCTCGCGCATGCCCGGGCCGCCCTTGGGGCCCTCGTAGCGGATGACGACCACGTCGCGGGGCTGGATCCTGCCCTGCTCGAGAGCGTCCATCGCGGCGCGCTCACCGTCGAAGACCCGCGCCGTACCGGTGAAGACCGACTCGTCGAAGCCTGCGCTCTTGACGACGGCACCCTCGGGGGCGAGCGAGCCCTTGAGGATCGTGAGGCCGCCGGTCGCGTGGATCGGGCGGTCGATCTTGCGCAGCACGTCGTCGTCGAGGCTCGGCGGGGCGAGCTCTTCGAGGTTCTCGGCCATCGTCCGGCCCGTGACGGTGAGGGCGTCGCCGTGCATCAGGCCGGCGTCGAGCAGTGCCTTCATCACGACCGGGATGCCGCCGATCTTGTCGACGTCGTTCATCACGTAGCGGCCGAACGGCTTGAGGTCGCCGAGGTGCGGCACCTTGTCGCCGACCCGGTTGAAGTCGTCGAGGGTCAGGTCGACGTCGGCCTCGCGCGCCATCGCCAGCAGGTGCAGGACGGCGTTCGTCGAGCCGCCGAGCGCCATCACGACGGCGATGGCGTTCTCGAACGCCGGCTTGGTCATGATCTGGCGCGCGGTGATGCCCTGGCGCAGCAGGTTGACGACCGCCTCGCCGGAGCGGTGGGCGAAGCCGTCACGGCGCCGGTCGACGGCCGGCGGCGCGGCCGAGCCGGGCAGTGACATGCCGATCGCCTCGGCGACGGCGGCCATCGTGTTGGCGGTGTACATGCCGCCGCAGGCGCCCTCGCCCGGGCAGATCGCGCGCTCGATACGGTCGACCTCGTCGCGGCTGATCTTGCCCGCCAGGCAGGCGCCGACGGCCTCGAAGGCGTCGATGATCGTGACGTCGTTGCCGTCGACCTGGCCGGGCATGATCGACCCGGCGTACAGGAAGACGCTCGACAGGTCGAGGCGCGCGGCCGCCATCAGCATGCCGGGCAGCGACTTGTCGCACCCGGCGAGCAGCACCGAGCCGTCGAGGCGCTCGGCCATCATCACGGTCTCGACGGAGTCGGCGATCACCTCGCGGGAGACCAGCGAGAAGTGCATGCCCTCGTGGCCCATCGAGATGCCGTCGGAGACGGAGATCGTGCCGAACTCGAGCGGGTAGCCACCGGCGGCGTGCACGCCGTTCTTCACGGCCTTCGCCAGCCGGTCGAGCGACAGGTTGCAGGGCGTGATCTCGTTCCAGCTCGACGCGACGCCGACCTGCGGCTTCTCCCAGTCGTCGTCCCCCATGCCTACCGCCCGGAGCATGCCTCGGGCGGCGGCCCGCTCGAGGCCGTCGGTGACGTCGCGGGAGCGGGGCTTGATGTCGGGGGCAGGCCGGGAATCGGTCATGCGCAAAGCCTAGGCCGACAACCTCTAGCATTTTGATGTGACCGTGATCTGGGAAGCATCCTGCCGTGACTGTGATCTGGGCTGAGTACGACGCGGTGCTGTTCGACCTCGACGGAGTGATCACTCCGACGGCCGAGGTCCACATGCGCGCGTGGTCGGAGATGTTCAACCGCTTCCTCGAGGCGTACGACGGGCCGGGCGACCGCTCGTCGTACACCGACGAGGACTACTTCGCCCACGTCGACGGCAAGCCGCGCTACGACGGGGTCCGCGACTTCCTCGGCTCGCGCGGCATCGACCTGCCCGAGGGCACCCCCGACGACCCGGCCTCGGCCGAGACCGTCTGCGGCCTGGGCAACCGGAAGAACGACGCGTTCAACGAGGTGCTCGCGCGCGACGGCGTCGCGGCGTACCCCGGCTCGGTGCTGCTGCTCGATCACCTGCGCGGCCTCGGCCTGCCGCTCGGCGTGGTGTCGTCGTCGGCGAACGCCCCCGCGGTGCTCGAGGCTGCGGGCCTCAGCGACCGGTTCGGCACCGTCGTGAGCGGCACCGTCGCGCACGAGCTCGGCCTGCCGGGCAAGCCGGCCCCCGACACGTTCGTGCACGCAGCCGAGGTGCTCGGTGCGCCCGCCTCCCGCTCGGTCGTGCTCGAGGACGCGCTCTCCGGCGTGCGCGCCGGCAAGGCCGGCGCGTTCGGCCTGGTGGTCGGGGTCGACCGCGGCGCCGGCGTCGAGCAGCTGACCGCGGCCGGCGCCGACGTCGTCGTGCCCGACCTGGCCGACCTGGTCCCGGGAGACGCGGCATGAGCCGCCACTGCGGACCGGACCCGCTCGACCGGGGCCGCTTCCCGGTCGACGAGTGGAGCCTGGTCGAGACCGGCTACAACCCCGCCGACCTGGGGCTGACCGAGACCCTGTTCACGGTCGCGAACGGCTATCTCGGGCTGCGCGGCAACTCCGAGGAGGGCCGCCCGTCCTTCTCCAACGGCACCTACGTCAACGGCTTCCACGAGACCTGGGAGATCCGGCACGCGGAGGCGGCGTTCGGCTTCGCGCGCACCGGGCAGACGATCGTCAACGTCCCCGACACCAAGGTCCTCAAGCTGTACGTCGACGACGAGCCGCTCACGTTCGGCACGTCCGACCTCGAGCACTACGAGCGGTGCCTCGACTTCCGCGACGGCGTGCTGCGCCGCAGCCTGATCTGGCGCACGCCCGCCGGCAAGCTCGTGCAGGTCGACACGACCCGCATGGTCTCGATGACCCAGCGCCACCTCGCGCTGATGACGCTCGAGGTGACGATGCTCCGCGGCGAGGCGCCGATCGTCGTCTCGTCGCAGATCCTCAACCGGCAGGACGGGCGGGACGAGTACCACGGCCGCAGCACGACCGCCGTCGAGCACGTCGACCCGCGCAAGGCCGCGGCGTTCGCCGAGCGCGTGCTCGAGCCGCGCCTGCACTATGCGACCGAGGACCGGATGATGCTGGGCTACCAGTGCGCCAACTCGGGGATGACGATCGCGGTCGCCACCGACCACGTGCTGACCACCACCGACGTCCACGAGATCGTCGCGCGCGCCGACGAGGACCAGGCCAAGATGGTCTACCGGATCGATGCGACCGAGGGCACCACGACGCGGATCGAGAAGCTCGTCAGCTACCACTCCTCGCGCGGCGTACCCGTCCGCGAGCTGTCGGACCGCTGCGACCGCACCCTCGACCGGGCCGCCCGCTACGGCGTCGCGCACTACCTCGCCGACCAGCGGCAGTGGTACGCCGACTTCTGGGCCGCGGCTGACGTCGAGATCGCGACGCCGACCCCGCAGCACCGCGCGATGCAGCAGGCGATCCGCTTCAACCTGTTCTCGCTGGCGCAGGCCACCGCGCGCATCGACGGCATCGGCATCCCGGCGAAGGGCGTGACCGGCTCGGGCTACGAGGGGCACTACTTCTGGGACAGCGAGGTCTACGTCCTGCCGTTCCTCACCTACACCTCGCCCGACGTCGCGCGCAACGCGCTGCACTTCCGGTCGGTGATGCTCCCGGCCGCGCGCGACCGGGCGCGCGAGATGGCGCAGACGGGCGCGCTCTACCCGTGGCGCACGATCAACGGCGAGGAGGCGTCGGCGTACTACGCGGCGGGCTCGGCGCAGGTGCACATCGACGCCGACGTGGCCTTCGCGCTGATGAAGTACGTGCGGGCGACCGACGACCGCGGCTTCCTGGTCCGCGAGGGCATCGACATCCTCGTCGAGACCGCCCGGATGTGGGCCGAGCTCGGGTTCTGGCGCAGCAACGGCGAGCCGACGTTCCACATCCACGGCGTCACCGGGCCCGACGAGTACACCACCGTCGTCAACAACAACCTGTTCACCAACGTGATGGCCCGGTTCAACCTCGAGCAGGCCTCGGTCGCCACCCACCGGATCCGCACCCGCGACCCGGAGGGCTGGGTGCGGGTCGCGGCACGGCTCGGCATCGCCGACGACGAGATCGCGGAGTGGCAGCGCTGCGCCGACGGGATGACGATCCCGTTCGACGAGGGTCTCGGCATCCACCCGCAGGACGACTTCTTCCTCGACCGCGAGGTGTGGGACCTCTCCCGCACGCCGCCGGAGACGCGGCCGCTGCTGCTGCACTACCACCCGCTGGTGATCTACCGGTTCCAGGTGCTCAAGCAGGCCGACGTCGTGCTGGCGCTCTTCCTCCAGGGCGACCGGTTCACGCTCGAGGAGAAGCGTGCCGACTTCGAGTACTACGACCCCATCACCACCGGCGACTCCACGCTGTCGGCGGTCGTGCAGTCGGTGATCGCCGCGGAGGTCGGCTACCACGAGGCGGCGCTCGACTACTTCCACCAGTCGCTGTACGTCGACCTCGCCGACCTCCACCACAACACGGTCGACGGCCTGCACGTCGCGTCGGCCGGCGGCGTGTGGAGCGCGCTCGTGCACGGCTTCGGCGGCATGCGCGACCACCGCGGCGAGCTGTCGTTCAACCCGCGACTGCCGCAGGACTGGCCGTCGCTGGCGTACCGGCTCAGCTGGCGCGGCAACCGGATGCTGGTCGAGCTGACCCAGGACGAGGTGCGCTTCTCGATCGTCGACGGCGACGGCAAGATCCCGATCAGCGTTCGCGGCACGCCGTACGACGTCGCGGCCGGCGCGCCGATCGTCGTACCGCTCCCCGACCAGGGCGACCGCATCGACGGCCTGCTCGGCGACCACCCGGTCATCGGCGGAACGCGCGCCGACGGCAGCACCATCACCGCCGGCGTCCCCGAGCCGATCCAGCCGCCCGAGGACATGGAGCACACCGGCGAGATCCCGGCGTACCAGCCGGACCTGCCGATGCCTCCCGTCTAGGCCGGCTTCTCGGCGGCGACCTTGAGCCGGGCGAGCCCCTTCTCGAAGTCGCGGCCGACGAGCTTGTCCATGTTCATGAAGCGGCCGATGAAGCCCCAGAAGCCCTTCTGCTCGCCCCGCATCCGCCACTCGACGGCGGTGCCGCCGCTGCCGTCGGGGGTGAGCTCGAAGGTCACCGCGTTGGTCGCCGAGAACGGCTTCATGAAGATCAGCTCCACGTCGATCCGCTCCGGCGCGGAGCCGGTGATCTCCATGCTCCCCTGGCCGGCCTTGCGGTTGCCGCTCCACGCGTAGCGGGCGCCGACGCCGCGGTCGGGTCCGCTGTAGGTGCGGTGGAGGTCGGGGTCGACGTCCTCCCACGGCGACCACTCGCGCCAGGCGTGGAAGTCGTCGATCAGCGCGTGCACCCGCGCTGGCTCGGCCGCGGTCGTCGTCCCGCGGACCACCTCGTAGCTGCCCATGCGGCCTCCCGGTCGAGGTTGGTGGTCAGATGGCTGCCGCCCGCACGCACATCACGTCGGGCAGGTCGTTGACGATCTCGCTCCAGGTGTCGCCCTCGTCGGCGGACGCCCAGACGGCGCCGTTGCGGGCGCCGAAGTAGATGCCGGGGGTGTCGTGGTCGTCGGTGCACATCGCGTCGCGCATGACCGCGACGTAGAAGGAGTCGGGCAGGCCGTCGCCGAGCTCCTCCCAGGTCTCGCCGGCGTCGCGCGAGCGCCACACCCGCGCCTTGGCGTCGGTCGGGTATCGCCCGGCGCTGTCGCTGAGGGGGAAGACGTAGACGGTGTCGGGCTCGTTGGGGTGTACGACGATCGGGAACCCGAACTCGGCGGGCAGGCCGTCGGCGATCGAGGTCCACGACTTGCCGTGGTCGTCGGAGCGGTAGACGCCGCCGTGGTTCTGCAGGTACATGCGCTCGGGCCGGGCCGGGTGGCGGGTCACCTTGTGCACGCACTGGCCGAACTCGGGGTACTGCTCGCCCTCGGGCAGGAAGACGGCACAGATCCCCTGGTTGCGCGGCTGCCAGCTCTGACCGCCGTCGCCGGTCTGGTAGACGCCGCCCGTGCTGATCGCGGCGGTGATGCTGAGCGGGTCGTTCGGGTGCGGCAGCACGGTGTGGAAGGCCTGGCCGCCGAAACCGGCACCCCACTCCGGACGGTGCGGGTGCTCCCACAGCGCGCGCTCGAGCTCGAACGTCTCGCCGCGGTCGACCGACTTCCAGACAGCACCGGGCTCGGTCCCGGCGTACACGACGTCGTCCTCGCACCCGGGCACCAGCTGCCAGATCCGCTCGACCGTGACGCCGGCGTCCTCGGGGAAGCGCACGGCGCCGTTGGGGGTCTCCTGCCAGTCGGCGCCCAGGTCGTCCGAGCGCCAGACCTGGGGGCCGGTCCAGCTCGACGACGACCCGGCCAGCAGCCGTGGTCGATCACCGCGCTTGTCGACCATGCAGGAGTAGACCTCCTCCATGTCGAAGTGCGGGCCCGTGAACTCCCAGTCGGCCCTCGCCCCGTCGGACGTGCCGAGCCACAGCCCCTTGCGGGTCCCGACCATAAGGATCGTCTGCTTCGCCATCTCACCCTCCGCTCCGCTGGATCTACTCTGCCGTCTAGATTGACCCGGTGACCAGACGGAACTCATCGCTCCGGGTGGTCTCGCCGGTCTGGCTGGTGCTGATCGGCATCCTCTCGGTCCAGTTCGGCGCCGGGTTCGCGAAGTCGCTGTTCGACGAGGTCTCGCCGACCGCGATCGTGTGGCTGCGGCTCGTGACCAGCGCGGTCGTCCTGACGCTCATCGCCCGGCCCGTGCTCCGCGGGAAGTCGCGGGCCGACTGGCTGGCGGCGATCGCGCTCGGGGCCTCGCTGGGCATCATGAACTGGGCGATCTACCAGTCCTTCCTGCGCATCCCGCTCGGCGTCGCCGTCACGCTCGAGTTCCTCGGCCCGCTGACGCTCGCGGTCGTCGGCTCGCGGCGGCTGCGGGACCTGCTGTGGGTCGCGCTCGCCGCGATCGGCGTCGCCGTCCTCGGTCTCGCCGGCGACAGCGGGTCGGTTGGCCTCGCCGGCGTCCTCTTCGCGCTGCTGGCGGGCGCGATGTGGGCGGCGTACATCCTCCTCAGCGCGCAGACCGGCCGCCGCTGGCCCGGCATCGACGGCCTCGCGGTCGCCTCCGTGTTCGCCACGCTGCTGCTCACGCCCGCCGCCGTCGGCACCGGCGGCGCCGACCTCCTCGACCCGCGCATCCTGCTGATCGGCGCCGCCGTCGGGCTGCTGTCGTCGGTCATCCCCTACAGCTGCGAGATGGTCGCCCTCCGCACCATCCGGCCGTCGGTGTTCTCGATCCTGATGAGCCTGGAGCCAGCCGCCGCCGCCCTCGCCGGCATCCTCGTGCTCGAGGAGTACCTCAGCCTCGAGCAGTGGCTGGCGATGGTCTGCATCATCATCGCGTCCGTCGGCGCCACGCGGTCGTCGCGCACGGTCGCCCCTGCTCCCGACTGACCGCCGCGCCCGGACTCGAGTTCACGCAACCGTCACACGACGTTGACCCGAGGCGGAACACGCCGTCCTAGCGTGGAGCGCACCTCATCAGTCGGGACACCAGGGGAAGCCACGATGCACGTGATACCGGGCCGTGTCGCCCGTCCGCTCTCCCGCGCAGTGGGCGCGGCGCGGAGATGGCCCGTGGAGTCCCAGCAGCGTTCCCGGCGGAACGCCATGATCGCCTCCACAGCCCTCGCACAACGGCGTGCGGAGCTCGACGACGTCGAGGACTTCCTGGCAGGCCTCCGCCAGGAACGGGCACCGGGGGTCGCAGCCCGCGCTGCGCACGGCTGAGCCCACCGGGCGCCACCTTCCCGGTGGCCCGGTGGGCTTGGCCCGGGCCGCGTAGGGTCTCCCCATGAGACGCGTCGCCGCGGCCAGCGTGGTGGTGATCGCCGTGCTCGGTCTCGCGGCCTGCGGGGACGACGGCGACGACCAGCCGAGCGAAGGCGCCACGACGGCGCCCACGGAGAGCCCGTCGAGCGAGCCGCCGAGCATCCCGCCGTCGGAGAGCCCCGAGGGCAACCCCGGGCCGCCGAAGGTGGTCGACACCGTCGCGACGGGACTCGCGACGCCGTGGGGCATCGCGTTCCTGCCCAACGGCGACGCGGTCGTCACCGAGCGGGACAGCACGCGGGTGCTGCTGCTCGAGGCGCCGTCGTACGACGTGCAGGAGGTCGGCAGCGTCTCCGGTGCCGAGGGACTCGGTGACGTCGGCGGCGAGGCAGGGCTGCTCGGCGTCGCCGTGTCACCGTCGTTCGACCGCGACCGGATGCTCTACTTCTACTTCAGCACCGACGACGACAACCGCATCGTGAAGGCGCCGCTGCGCGACGGCCGCCTCGGCCCGCAGCAGGTGATCTTCTCCGGGATCCCGCAGGGACACATCCACGACGGCGGCCGGCTGGCGTTCGGTCCCGACGGGTACCTCTACGCCTCCACCGGCGAGACCGGCGAGCCCGAGCTCGCCCAGGACCGGAGCTCCGCCGGCGGCAAGATCCTGCGGATCACGGTCGACGGCCGGCCGGCGCCCGACAACCCGTTCCCGCGCTCGGCGGTCTGGTCCTACGGGCACCGCAACGTGCAGGGGCTCGCCTTCGACGCCGACGGGCGGCTGTGGGCGTCGGAGTTCGGCGCCAGCGCCTTCGACGAGCTGAACCTGATCGAGGCCGGCAGCAACTACGGCTGGCCGATGGTCGAGGGCAAGGGCGGCGGCGAGGGGCTGGTCGACCCGCAGGTCGTGTGGAGCACCGACGAGGCGTCGCCGTCCGGGCTGGCCTACCTCGACGGCCACCTCTGGCTCGCCTCGCTGCGCGGTGAGCGGCTGTGGCGGATCGCGACCGACGGCGACCGCGCGAGCGACCCGACGGACTTCTTCGTCGGCGACTACGGCCGGATGCGCACGGTCGTGGTCGCGCCCGACGGCAACCTCTGGGTGTCGACCAGCAACCGCGACGGTCGTGGCGACCCAGCCGCGGAGGACGACCGGATCCTCGTCATCCGCCCGTGACGACCCCGGTCACGGTCGCGCGCCGGGCCGCGCGCCGCAGCGTGGCCAGGATCGCCGGCCCGAGGACCACGATCGCCACGGCGGTGGTGACCGCGCGCATGGTGTCCCAGCTGCCGGTCGAGGTCAGCAGCGTGTAGACGAGGAACGTGTGCAGGTTGTCGACCACCGGCGCGCCCGGCACGTACGAGAGCGACCCCTCGTGGCCCTGCACGACGATGCCGGCGAGGAAGGGCCAGCCGGAGAGGTTCATGAAGAGCCCGTAGAGGTACGACGCCGCCACGGCGTACGCCGCGAGCATCGCGATCTCGGCGCGGCCGCCGAGCCGGCGCGGCAGCAGCCCAGCGCCCATGCCGACCCAGGCCGCGCACAGCATCTGGTAGGGCAGCCATGGCCCGACACCGGCGGTCATCAGCGCGGACGCGAACAGCGTGGTGCAGCCGAGCACGAACCCGAAGCCGGGCCCGAACACCCGTCCGCCGAGGACCAGCAGGAAGAACGTGAGCTCGACGCCGGCCGTCCCAGGCGAGACGCCGCGCAGGATCGCGCCGGCCGCGCTGAGCACGCCGAGGATCGCCAGCACCCGCGGGTCGAGGCCGCCCTCGTTGAGCTCGGCGAGCACCACGGCGATCACCACCGGCAGCAGCGCGAGGAAGACGAACGGCGGGTCGACCCGCTCCCCCGCGCCCGCCCGCAGCAGCAGCGGCCAGCACAGCATCATCAGCCCGGCGAACGACGCGACGCCGAGCACGACGACCGAGCGCGGGGAGATGCGGACGGCCGCGC
The DNA here is from genome assembly GCF_042666375.1 of Nocardioides sp. GCM10030259. Lineage (NCBI taxonomy): Bacteria > Bacillati > Actinomycetota > Actinomycetes > Propionibacteriales > Nocardioidaceae > Nocardioides > Nocardioides sp. GCM10030259. The sequence goes on from NZ_JBHTDF010000019.1 coordinate 96,530, forward strand.
TCATCCGGGGTCCCCGCGGAATCGTGGGGTGGAGGAGCGGAGCGGGGGAAACCCGCGATTGCGTGGGGTGGTCACAGTGCCGCCACCACCTCGTCGACGCGCAGCCACGGCGCGCCGAGCACCTTGGTGACCTGCGGGGCGAAGGCGGGCGACTCGGCGACCACCCGGCGCACCGGCCCCGACGACACGACCTCGCCCTCGGCCAGCACGACGACGTCGTCGGCGGCCTGCGCCACGAACTCCACGTCGTGCGTCGCGACCAGCACCGCGTGCCCGTCGCCGGCCAGGCCGCGGAGGATCCCGGCCAGCACGTGCTTGGCGGCGTAGTCGAGCCCGCGCGTCGGCTCGTCCAGCAGCAGCAGCCGGGGCCGCGACACCAGCACCAGCGCCAGCGCCAGCGCGAGCCGCTGCCCCTCCGACAGGTCACGCGGGTGCTGGTCGCCGGGGATGCCGGGCACCAGCCGGTCGAGCAGCGACCGGCAGGCGCCGCTGCCGCCGTCGGCGGCGGAGCACTCCTCGTCGACGGTCTCGAGGTAGAGCAGGTCGGCGGCGTTCTGGGGCACCAGGCCCACGAGCGCCCGGCGCTCGGCGGCGGCGAGGTCGGCCGGGTCGCTGCCGTCGACGTCGACGCGGCCCGACGTACGCCGTCCGCTGCCCTGCACCGCCCACAGCAGGGACGACTTGCCCGACCCGTTGCGGCCCATCAGCGCGGTGACCCGGCCGCTGCCGACCTCGAGGTCGAGCGAGCGCACGGCGACGGTGTGGCCGTGCACGACGTCGAGGCGGCGTACGACGGCGGCGGGCGTCGCCGCGGAATCGAGGCTCACCGGCGGAGCGGCGAGGTGGAGCCCACGGGCCCGTCGGCGGGCGTCGCGGACGCTGAGCGGCAGCGGGTCCCAGCCGGCCGCGCGGCCGAGCTCGACGATCGGCGGCACGACCGGCGAGGTGACCAGGAGCTCCCCGGGCTCGCCGACGGTCACCCGGCCGTCGCCGGTGAGCAGGCACATCCGGTCGACGAACGGAACCACCCGCTCGAGCCGATGCTCGGCCAGCAGCACCGAGACGCCGAGGTCGTGGACCAGCCGGGTGAGCGTGGCGAGCACCTCCTCCGCCGCGGTCGGGTCGAGCGCGGAGGTCGGCTCGTCGAGCACGAGCAGGCGGGGGTGCATGGTGAGCACCGAACCGATCGCCACCCGCTGCTGCTGGCCCCCCGACAGCGTGCGCAGGTCGCGGTGGCGCAGGTCGGCGATGCCGAGCAGGTCGAGGGTCTCCTCGACCCGGCGCCGCATGGTCTCCGGCGGCAGCCCGAGCTGCTCCATGCCGTAGGCGAGCTCCTCCTCGACGGTGTCGGTGACGAAGCCCGCCGCGGGGTTCTGCCCGACGTACCCGATCGCGTGCGCGCGCTCGCGCGGCGGCGTGCGCACGATGCTCGCGCCGTCGAGAAGCACGTCGCCGTCGAGCGTGCCGCCCGAGAAGCGGGGGACCAGGCCGGTCACGATGCCGAGCAGCGTCGACTTCCCGACTCCGGTCGGCCCGGAGACCAGCACCAGCTCGCCCTCGTCGACGACCAGGTCGACGTCGGTCAGCACCGGCGCCTCGTCGTACCCGAAGCGGATGTCGCGCAGCTCGATCATGCGGCGACCTCCTCGCGAGCGGGTGCGGCGACCGACGGGTGGGCCTGAGGCGGCGTGCAGAGCGGTCCGGCCAGGGCGATGCCGCCCATCACGAGCGCGACGGCGCTGAGGGTCGGGAACGCGTCGAGGGCCGGGTAGGCGACGGAGACCTGGTAGCGGCTCATCCACCAGCCGAGGGCACCGACCACGACACCGGAGGCGACGACGGCGGCCTCGGGCCAGCGCCACGGGTCGGGGCGGTAGCGCGTCCGCTCGACCCGGCGGCCGGCGCTGCGCAGCCCCGCGACCGCCGCGGCGACGCCGAGCCCGAGCATCGGCAGCGCGAGGAGCCGGGGCGCGGTGCGGTCGAGCACGGCGTACGTGCCGACGCAGATGCCGACCAGCCCGACCAGCATCAGCGTGCCGGTCACCCGGCGCTGCGCGGGGGTGGCGCCGCCGGCGCGGCCGTAGCCGCGGGTGTCCATGCCGGCCGCGAGGGCGAGCGAGCGCTCGAGGGCGTCCTCGAGCACCGGGACGAGCAGCCGGCGCAGCCAACCGACGCGGCCGGTCTCCCCCGCCCGCAGCGCCTGCGCCGCACGCACCCGCCGCACGCTCTCGACGAACTGCGGCAGCACCGTCACCGCGACCACGAGCGCCGTGCCGATCTCGTACAGGGCGGGCGGCACCGAGCGGAGCAGCCGCTTCGGGTTGGCCAGCGAGTTGGCCGCGCCCACGGCGATCACGATCGTCGCCAGGCGCAGGCCGTCGTACAGCGCGAACAGCAGCGCCTGCGCGTAGAGCGGCCCGAGCAGCGTGACGCCGGCGACCCAGTCGGGCAGCGGGATCGCGGGCAGGTCGAGCAGCACCCGGCCGCCGAACCAGCCGCCGAAGACCACGCGGAACGCCACCCGGATCACGATGATCGCCACGCCGAGCCAGACGTAGAGCCGGAACGACCGCGCCCACGGCTGGTCCGAGCGGCGCAGCGAGACCACGAGCGCTGCCACGCCGATCAGCATCAGCAGCACCAGCGGGTTCGTGGTGAACGACGCAGCCGTCGCGAGTCCCAGCGCCCACAGCCACCAGGCCACCGGGTGCAGGTCGCGAGGCATCAGCCCGGGATCCTGCGCCGGCGTACGACGGCGACGGCAGCTCCGGCCGCGAAGAGCACCGCCACCACGGCCGGACCGACCCAGGTCGGCATCCCGCCGTCGTCGGGCTCGGTCGGCTCGGACGACGCCGGGGTCGGCGTCTCGGTCGGCGTCTCGGTCGGCGTCTCGGTCGGCGTCTCGGTCGGCGTCTCGGTCGGGCTCGGGGCGGCACTCTGCTGCCGGGTGGGCTTCGGCTTCTTCGACGGCTTCGCGCGCGGGCTCTCGGTGCTCTCCGGCACCGCCGTCTCCGCCGGCGTCGGCGTCGCGGTCGGCGACGCCGACGGCTTCGGGGCGGGCCGCTTCGTGGGCTTCGCGGTGGGCTTCGGGGTGGGCTTCGGGGTGGGCTTCGTGGTCGGCGAGGACGAGGCGGTCGGCGCCGACCGGTGCACCGCAGGACCGGTCCCGGGCAGTGACTTCGCGGAGCTGCCGGTCCAGGAGAGCGCCACGGACCCGCCGTCCGGGACGGTCTGCGAGCCGACGGAGCTCGTGGCGTAGGCCCAGCGGCCGGAGGTGCCGTCGGACCAGTAGAGCGCCCAGTACGCATCGGCGGGAGGCGTGTTCACGCACGGGTCCGACGCCGGCTGCCCCGACACCCGGCACACGAAGCCTGGCTGGCGCTGCACGTAGTCGAGCCCGAAGCCCGCCACCGCGAACAGCGAGGCGGCGGTGCGCCCGCCACCGTCGGCGATGCACGCGCTCTGCACGCCGCCGCCGAGCTCGTGGAAGTCGACCACGACGCTCGCGCCGTCGGCGCTCGAGCAGGTCTCGGCCGCGGCCGGCCCGGAGGGCAGCACGAGGCCCGTCGCCGCGGCGACGAACGCCGCGGCGACGAGCCTCAGTGCCGTGCGACCCACCGGGTCAGCAGCCCTCGAGGTGCTGCAGCGCCGGCGCGGCCTGCGCGGTCGCGCGCACCCACTGGCCCAGCGTCGCCTTGCTGATGCCGGCCTTGCGGGCGGCCGCGTCGTAGGCGATCGCGCCGTTGGCGCGGCGCAGCCCGTTGACCCAGGTCGCGGCGTCCTGCGCGGCGTCGCACTCGCCGGCCCGAGCGAGGGCGACGGCGGCGAGGCCGGTGCTGTTGCTGTTGCTGCCCTTGGTGGCGGGTCCGCCGCCGAGGCTCCCGTCGCTCTTCTGCTGCTGCACCAGCCACGCGACCGCGGCGTCGGTCGCGGCCTCGACCGCACCCGACGGCTTGGCGATCGACTGGAGGTTGAGCACGGCGAGGACGGTGGCGTCGGTGTCGGCCTTCCGGTCCTTCTTGCGCGCCCCGTCGCAGGTCTGGTCCTCGGCACCGGCGTCTGCCAGGTTCAGGCGGAAGTAGCCCGGCGCGCACTGCTGGGTGACCAGGAAGCGCACCGCGGCCCGCGCCTTCTTCGACCCGGCCTCGGTGAGCCCGGCCGCGGCGTACGACTGCCCGATGACGTTGGCGTAGTCGGTGTCGGCGGTCTTGTCCTGGATCCGGCCGACGATGCCCTTCTCGGAGCTGACCCGGCCAGCGAGCCGCTTGACGAGGTTCACGCCGCCGAAGTCCTTCGCGTCGGCGTCGACCGTCTGCGCGAAGACCAGCGCCTTGGCGACCGAGCCCGCGTAGACGTCCTTGGTGCCGAAGTCGGCGCCAGTGGTCCAGCTGTCGACGTTCTTCTGGAGCGCGCGGTTGACCTGCCGGATCGTCTTCTTCTGGCCGCCGATCGCCGCCAGGGCCGTGCCGAGGTCGGCCGTCAGGCCGTAGTCGTCGAAGGTGAAGCCGTCGGAGGTGACGGAGACGACGCCCTTCTCGGGCTGCTTGGCCAGCCAGGCGGCCGACTTGTCGGCCGGCGCCGCCGAGGCGGCGGACATCGTGCCGACGGCGAGACCCAGCGCCAGCGCGCCGGAGACGAACGCCGCGGCGAGGCGAGGTGTGCGAGTCATGGGGTTCCTTCCCGCTGCTCATGCGGGGGCCCGGATCCCTGTCCCGGCGGCCACCCGCTGCTTTCCACGACAGCGTGTGATCAGGACGCGTCGTGACGGGTGCTCCGGCTCGCTCGCCCCGCGGCTGCGGGACGGCCTACGGTTGCGGGTCAGCGCCGGACTCGGACCGGCTTCCCCCACCACGGGCGTGCATTGGTGTGTGCCCGAGCAGCATATCCCGCAGTCGCGGGAGCCCCTCGCGCAGCCTCAGGAGAGCTTCTCGAGGATGAGCTCGCGCACCCGACCGGCGTCGGCCTGGCCGCGCATCTCCTTCATGACCGCCCCGATCAGGGCACCGGCGGCCGCCACCTTGCCGTCGCGGATCTTGTCGGCGACGTCGGGGTTGGCGGCGATGGCGTTGTCGACGGCCGTGGAGAGGGCGCCCTCGTCGGAGACGATCGCGAGCCCGCGGGCGGCGACGACCTCGTCGGGGGTGCCCTCACCGGCGAAGAGCCCGTCGAAGACCTGCCGGGCGAGCTTGTCGTTGAGGCTGCCCTCGTCGACGAGCGCCTGCACCCGAGCCACGTCGACCGGCGTCACCGGCAGCGCGTCGACCAGCACGCCCTGCTCGTTGGCGCGGCGTGCGAGCTCGCCCAGCCACCACTTGCGGGCGGCCTGCGGGGTGGTGCCGGCGGCGATCGTCTGCTCGATCACGTTCACCGCACCGGCGCCGACCGTGTCGCGCATCTCGAGGTCGGAGAAGCCCCAGTCGGCCTGCAGCCGGGCGCGGCGGGCGGTCGGGTTCTCGGGCAGCGTGCCGCGCAGCTCGTCGACCCACTCACGGGTCGGCGCCACCGGGACCAGGTCGGGCTCCGGGAAGTAGCGGTAGTCCTCGGCGTCGGACTTCTCGCGACCGCTCGTGGTGACCCCGGTGTCCTCGTGCCAGTGCCGCGTCTCCTGCAGGATCCGCTCGCCGCCGCCCAGCACGGCCGCGTGTCGCGACATCTCGTAGCGCACCGCGCGCTCGACCGAGCGCAGCGAGTTCACGTTCTTGGTCTCGGTGCGGGTGCCGAGGACTCCCGAGTCCTTCGGCGAGAGCGACAGGTTGACGTCGGCGCGGATCGAGCCCTGGTCCATGCGCGCGTCGGAGACCCCGAGGGCGACGATGAGGTCACGCAGCTGCGCGACGTACGCCCGCGCCACGTCGGGCGCCTTCGCGCCCGCGCCGACGATCGGCTTGGTGACGATCTCGATGAGCGGGATGCCCGCACGGTTGTAGTCGACGAGCGAGTGGTCGGCGCCGTGGATGCGACCGGTGGCGCCGCCGACGTGCAGCGACTTGCCGGTGTCCTCCTCCATGTGGGCGCGCTCGATCTCGACCCGGAACGTCTCGCCGTCGACGTCCACGTCCATCCAGCCGTTGAAGCAGATCGGCTCGTCGTACTGCGAGGTCTGGAAGTTCTTCGGCATGTCCGGGTAGAAGTAGTTCTTCCGCGCGAACCGGCACCACTCCGCGATGTCGCAGTTGAGCGCGAGCCCGATCCGGATCGCCGACTCCACGGCCTTGCCGTTGACGACGGGCATGGCGCCCGGCAGGCCCAGGCAGGTCGGGCAGACCTGGGTGTTGGGCTCGGCACCGAACTCCGTCGGGCAGCCGCAGAACATCTTCGAAGCGGTGTTGAGCTCGACGTGGACCTCGAGGCCCAGCGCCGGGTCGTACGCCGCGACGACGTCGTCGAAGGCGACCAGGGTGTCCGTCATGCGCGTGCCCCTTCCAGAGCGGGAGCCTTCTCGAGGAGCGGGCCGCGCCACTGCTGGAGCAGCAGCGCCTCGAGGGCGGCGCCGACCCGGTAGCAGCGGTCGTCGGCCAGGGCCGGGGCGAGGACCTGGACGCCGGTGGGCAGCCCGTCCTCGTCGGCGAGGCCGCTCGGCACCGAGATGCCGGGCACCCCGGACAGGTTGGCGGGGATGGTCGCGAGGTCGTTGAGGTACATCGCGATCGGGTCGTCGAGCTTCTCGCCCAGCTTGAACGCCGTGGTGGGCGCCGTCGGCGAGACCAGCACGTCGGCCTGCTCGAACGCCGCGGCGAAGTCGCGGGTGATGAGCGTGCGCACCTTCTGGGCCTGACCGTAGTACGCGTCGTAGTAGCCGCTCGACAGCGCGTAGGTGCCGAGGATGATGCGGCGCTTGACCTCGTCACCGAAGCCGGCGTCGCGGGTGGCGCGCATGACCTCCTCGGCGCTGGCGCCCTCCTCGGGCCAGACCCGCAGGCCGTAGCGCATCGCGTCGAACTTGGCGAGGTTGCTCGAGGCCTCCGCCGGCAGGATCAGGTAGTACGTCGCGAGCGCGTGCACGAACGTCGGGCACGACACCTCGACGACCTCGGCCCCCGCCTTGACCATCAGGTCGACGGACTCCTGGAAGCGGGTCATCACGCCGGACTGCCAGCCGTCGCCGGCCAGCTCCTTGATGACGCCGATCCGCACGCCGGACAGGTCGCCGGAGGCGCCCTGCTTCGCGGCGGCGACCAGCGCCGGCAGCGGCTGGTCGATGCTGGTCGAGTCGAGCGGGTCGTGGCCGCCGATCACCTCGTGCAGCAGTGCCGAGTCGAGGACGGTCCGGGTGACCGGACCGGCCTGGTCGAGGGAGTTGGCGAGCGCGACGAGCCCGTAGCGGGACACCCCGCCGTACGTCGGCTTCATGCCGACCGTGCCCGTCACCGCGCCCGGCTGACGGATCGAGCCGCCGGTGTCGGTGCCGATCGCGAGCGGGGCCTCGAACGCCGCGACCGCCGCGGCCGAGCCGCCGCCGGAGCCGCCGGGGATCCGGTCGAGGTCCCACGGGTTGCGGGTGGGGCCGTACGCCGAGTGCTCGGTCGAGCTGCCCATCGCGAACTCGTCCATGTTGGTCTTGCCGAGGATCGGCAGGCCGGCCTCCCGGAGGCGCCGCACCACGGTCGCGTCGTACGGCGGGACCCAGCCCTCGAGGATCTTCGAGCCGCACGTCGTCGGCAGGCCCTCGGTGGCCAGCACGTCCTTGACCGCGATCGGCACGCCGTCGAGCGCGGAGAGCGTCTGGCCGGCGGCGCGGCGGGCGTCGGACGCCTCGGCCTGGGCCAGCGCGCCCTCCGCGTCGACGTGCAGGAACGCGTGCACCTGTCCGTCGACCGCGGCGATCTGTTGCAGATGCGCGGTCGTGATCTCAACGGACGTCGTCTCGCCCCGCGCCAGCATGCCGGCGATTCCGGCCGCATCAACTCGCAGCAACCGCGCAGGTCGCTCCGCTCCCGGCGCGGTCACTGCTCGTCCCCCAGGATCCGCGGGACGGAGAAGCGCTGCTCCTCGACCTCCGGAGCGCCCGACAGCGCCTGCTCGGGCGTCAGGCCCGGGGTCACGACGTCCTCGCGGAAGACGTTGGTGAGCGGCAGGGCGTGCGAGGTCGGCGGGATGTCGTCACCGGCGACGCCGCTGATCGAGGCCACCGACTCGAGGATCACCGACAGCTGCGGCGCCAGGTGGTCGAGCTCCTCGTCGGACAGGTCGATCCGGGCGAGGTTCGCCAGGTGCGCGACCTCGTCTCGGGTGATTTCAGGCATGGGCCCAATCCTAGGAGAGGTCGTCACCCGGGTTTCCCCCGGCTGGCTCCCCTCAGGCCTGCTCGAGCAGCTGCCGGACCTTCTCCGGGTCGTCCACCTGCGGGCAGCCGATCAGCAACCGGCCGGGTTCCTCCTCCACGACCAGGTACCCGCGCTGGTGCAGCACCGCCGCGAAGTCGGCCGGGTCGCGGCCGGGCGGTACGGCGTACGAGATCGTCCGCGCGCCGGGCTGGTGGAGCTCGGCCTCGGTGCGGGCGACCGACTGTCCCCACTCGCGCAGGAACACGACGACGAAGACGGTTGCCGCGACGATGCCGACGACGACCATCACTGCGAACACGACCATGACGTCCTCCCCCTGCTCGGAACCCCTCTTCGTCCCGAGGGTGCGCCGAGGACGTCGGCACGGGAAGGGCACAAGGTCCCGGCGCGGCGGGGATCGGTGTCAGCGCTGCGACAGGATGTCGCGGAGCACCTGGGGGTAGTTGGTGATGATGCCGTCGGCGCGCCAGTTGATCGCCCGGCGCATCCCGGCGCCGTCGTTGACCGTCCACACGTGCGCCTCCATGCCGGCGTCGTGGATCGCGGTGATGTCGGACTCCTGGATGACGCCGAGCGCGGGGTTGACCTGCTGCGCCCACACGGCCGCACCCGTGATGTCGGCCTGCGTCGGCCGGGCTCCGAAGAGCAGCCCGACCGGCACCTCGGGCGCGATCTGCTTGTACCCGCGCAGCCAGACGTGGTCGAAGGACTGGACGACCAGGCGCCCCTGCTGCACGGCCTGGCGGAAGACCTTGACCGAGCGCAGCTCGTCGTCGAGATCGACCTCGACCCCGGGGTAGAGCGCCGGCGACTTCGGCTCGAGCAGCATGCCTGCCCGACCGCCGATGGCGCGGCCCCACTCGGCCAGCGTGGGCACCCGCTCCCCGGCGAACTCAGGGGCGAACCACGACCCGGCGTCGAGCTGCTTGATCTCTGCCAGGGTGAAGTCGCCGACGTTCCACGGCGCGCGGTCGGGGAAGAGCTCCTCCACGTTCGTCGTCCGTGCCAGCGAGGTGTCGTGCATGATCACCAGCTCGCCGTCGCTGGTGCGCTGGATGTCGTTCTCGACGACGTCGGACCGTTGCCGCAGCGCGACGCTGATCGCCGCGAGCGTGTTCTCCGGCGCGACGCCGGACGACCCACGGTGGGCGGTGACGTCCGGGCTCGTCGTACGGGAGGGCGCATCGGTCGCCGCCGTTGCCGGGCCGACGAGGCCGATCGTGACCGCGCCGGCGGCGAGCGCCAGGCCGAGCCGGGCCAGCGGGCGGGAGAGGGAACGGGACAGTGTCATGGGAGACCTCCGAGAATGGTCGAGCCACCGGAGCCGGTGGGCGCGACGAGCCTTGCGACGCCCGGCCAACCTCGGGTGTCGAGGCAGTGCACTCCCGCGGAACGGACGGTGAGGCCGCGGTTGGGCACCGGATGTCCGTGCCACCGGCCATCATGGGTCCCGTGGTGAACCCCAGCGGGACCCTGGTCGGACGGGACGCCGAGCTGGCGGAGCTCGTCGCGCTCCTCGGCGTCGACGGCTCCGACCGGCCTCGCCGTCCGGTCCTCCTGGCCGGCGACGCCGGTGTGGGCAAGACCCGGATCCTGACCGAGCTGACGGCGCGTGCTGCCGAGGCCGGGCACCGGGTGCTGGTCGGCCACTGCGTCGACTTCGGCGACAGCGCGCTGGCCTACCTGCCGATCTCCGAGGTGGTGGACGGCCTCGCGGCGGCGCTGCCCGAGGTGGTCGCGTCGGTCGAGCGCGACCACCCGGCCCTGAGCCGGCTGCGGGCCGGCGGCCGCACGCTCGACGCCGCCCGCGACACCGAAGCCGGCCGCGAGGCAGCCACCGGGCGGGGCGAGCTGTTCGCCGCGGTCCACGCCCTCCTGGAAGCGGCCGCCGAGCAGGTCCCGCTGCTGATCGTCTTCGAGGACCTGCACTGGGCCGACCAGTCCAGCCGCGAGCTGCTGACCTACCTGTTCACCCGGTCCTTCGTGGGCCAGGTGCGCCTGGTCGCGTCGTACCGCTCCGACGACCTGCACCGCCGGCACCCCCTGCGCCGGCAGGTGGCCGAGTGGTCGCGCCTCGTGCACCGGGTGTCGCTGGAGCCCCTGCCCGACGACGCCGTGCGCACGCTGGTCGCCGAGCTCGTGCCGACCGGGCTGCGCGCCTCGCAGCTGACCACGATCGTCACCCGCGCCGAGGGCAACGCCTTCTTCGTCGAGGAGCTCGTCGCGGCCGCCGACACCATCGACCGGGGTCTGCCCGCCGACCTCGCGGAGGTGCTGCTCGTGCGCCTCGACCGGCTCGACGCCGCGGCCCGCGCCGTGGTGCAGGCCGCCAGCGCGAGCGGTCGCTTCGTCCGCCACGACATGCTCGAGGTCGTCGCCGGGATCGCCGAGGCCGACCTCGACGGCGGCGTCCGGCAGGCGGTCGAGACGCACGTGCTCGTCACCGACGGCGACCGCTACGCCTTCCGGCACGCGCTGCTCGGCGAGGCGGTGTACGACGACCTCCTCCCGGGCGAGCGCGTCCGCCTGCACCAGCGGTACGTCGCCGCGCTCCGCGACGGCTCGGCCCGCGGCACCGCGGCGGAGCTGGCGCGGCACGCCCGCCTGGCGGGCGACCGCGACACGGCGCTCGACGCCAGCATCCGGGCCGGCGACGAGGCGCTGCGGGTCGGCGGTCCGGGCGAGGCCGCACACCACTTCGAGCAGGCGCTCGCGCTGCTGGCGGAGACCCGCGCCCCGGCTGACGACGCGCTCGTCGACCTGGTCGTGCGCACCTGCGACGCCATGAACGCCGCCGGATCGGCCGACCGCGGGGGCGAGCTCGCCCGGGAGCACCTGGACCGGCTGCCCCCGGACGCTCCCGGACTCTGGCGGGCGCGGCTGCTGACGGCGTCCGCCGAGATGTCGCTGGCGTACGTCGACGGCGCCGACATCATGACCCCGACGACCGAGGCGGTCGCCGCGCTGCCGGCCGACGCGCCGTCGGCCGTCCGCGCCAAGGTGCTCGGCATCCATGCGCGGGCGTTCTCCCTCGACGGTCGACTCGCGGACGCCAACCGGGTCGGTCGCGAGGCGCTCGCCGCCGCCGAGGACGCCGGCCACGAGCGGCTCGCGGCGGAGTTCGCGATCACCGTCGCGTTCACCGACTCACCCGGCAGCACCGAAGCCTGGCGGGCGGGACTTCGCGACGCGACCGCCCGGGCCGAGAAGGCCGGTGCTCAGCTGCCCGACCTCCGCGGCCGGATGCTCCTCGGTCGCGCGCTCCTCTTCGACGCCGAGCACGACGAGGCGGCCGACGTCTTCAGCGGCGGTCTCGCCCGCGCGGTCGAGCAGGGCGTCCCGTGGGCGCCGTACGCGTTCGACTGCCGCGCGTACCTCGCCTGGATCCGGATCGTGCAGGGGCGCTGGGACGAGGCTCTCGTCCTGACCGCCGAGGTCGGCGGGCCCCCGGTGCTCCAGGCGTGGCTCGACGCGCTGCGGCTCACCGTGGAGCAGGCGCGGGGCTCCGACGTCGGCGATGCGGTGGCGCGCACGCGCGCGCTCTGGCCCCAGGAGATGGAGCTCGTCATCCTCGCGGGTCCGCTCGCGATGATCGCGGCCGGTCGGCGGCAGGGCCTCCCGGACGTCGTCGCCGCCTACGACGCCGCGTGCGAGGCCGGGACGACCATCGACGGCGAGGACTTCGAGCCGCGGGTGCGGCTCGCCGCGGTCGGCATCGGCGCGATCGCCGCCGTCCTCCCCCGGCTCCCCGCCGCCGAACGCGCGGCGGCCGTCGAGCAGGCCCGCCGGATGCGTGCCGACGCGCAGCGGGTGACCCCTGCCAACATCTTCGGCGATCCCTGGGGCGTCGAGGGGCAGGCCTGGCTGCGGCGGGTGGACGCCGAGGAGCTGCGGACCCGCTGGCTCGCCGGTGTCGACGCCCCGGACCAGGCCGAGCTCGTCACCGTGTGGCAGGACGCCGAGCGAGCCTTCGCGGAGCTCGGCGACGTCCACGAGCTGGCCCGGGTGCGGACCGCGTTGGCCGGGATCCTGCGCGCCGGCGGCGACGCCGCGGGTGCCCGCGCTCTCGCCGACGCCGCGCGGGAGGTGGCCCACGCCCTGGGTGCCCAGCCGCTGCTCGACGAGCTGCGCACGCTCGGCTCGACGCCGGTGCGCAACGACGCGACGTCGACGGACCTGACGGCCCGGGAGCGGGAGATCCTCACGCTGGTGGCCGGCGGCCGGACCAACGGCGAGATCGGCAAGCAGCTCTTCATCAGCGCCAAGACGGTCTCGGTGCACGTGTCGAACATCCTCGCCAAGCTCGGTGCCGCGGGTCGAACCGAGGCCGCCGCGATCGCCCGCCGCCGCGGACTCATCGAGGAGGGCTGACCCTCACACGGCGGACGGGCCGCCCTCGAGCAGCGACTTGAAGCCGGCCTCGTCGAGGACCGGGACGCCGAGCTGTTCGGCCTTGTCGGCCTTCGAGCCGGCGTTGTCGCCGACGACGACGTAGTCGGTCTTCTTCGACACCGACCCGGCGGCCTTGCCGCCGCGGGCGAGGATCGCCTCCTTGGCGGAGTCGCGGCTGAAGTCGACGAGCGACCCGGTGACGACCACGGTCAGGCCGTCGAGGGTGCGCGGCACCGACTCGTCGCGCTCGTCCTCCATCGAGACACCCGACGCCGCCCACGTGTCGACGATCTGGACGTGCCAGGGCTCCTTGAACCACTCGATCACCGCCTCGGCGATCGTCGGCCCGACGCCCTCGGCCGCGGCGAGCTGCTCCTCGGTGGCCTCGCGGATCGCGGTCATCGACCCGAACTCCTGCGCCAGCGCCCGGGCCGCCGTCGGCCCGACGTGGCGGATCGAGAGGGCGACCAGCACCCGCCAGAGCGGCACCTGCTTCGCCTTGCCGAGGTTGTCGAGCAGGCGCTGGCCGTTCGCGCTGAGCTGCGGGCCCTCCTCCCCCTTCTTCGGGGCGCGGGTGAAGAGCGGCGCCTTCAGCAACCGGGCCGCGTCGAGGTCGAAGACGTCGCCCTCGTTGTCGATGACCTGCGCGTCGAGCAGCGCGACCGCTGCCTCGTAGCCGAGGCCCTCGATGTCGAACGCGCCCCGGCCCGCGACGTGGAAGACCCGCTCGCGCACCTGCGCGGAGCAGAACTGGTGGTTGGGGCAGCGCCGGTCCTTGTCGCCCTCCTTCTGCTCCACCAGCGTCGTCCCGCACGCGGGGCAGTCGGTCGGCCCGACCCACGCCGGCAGGTCCTCGGGCCGCAGCGCCAGCACCGGTCCGAGGATCTCGGGGATCACGTCGCCGGCCTTGCGCAGGATCACGGTGTCACCGGGTCGGACGTCCTTGCGCTCGACCTCGTAGTAGTTGTGCAGCGTGGCGTTCTCGACGGTCGAGCCGGCGACCCGGGTCGGCTCCATCACGCCGTACGGAGTGACGCGGCCGGTGCGCCCGACGTTGACCCGGATCTCGAGGAGCTTGGCGTTGACCTCCTCGGGCGCGTACTTGAACGCGATCGCCCAGCGGGGCGCCCGGCTGGTGGAGCCCAGTCGTCGCTGGAGCGCCACGTCGTCCACCTTCACGACGACGCCGTCGATCTCGTAGGGCACGATCGTGTGCCGGTGCTCGCCGGCGTTCTCGATGTAGGCCTCGACGTCCTTGAGCGTCGGCACGACCTTGACCTTGTCGCTGATCGGCAGGCCCCAGGCGCGCAGCGCGTCGTACGCGTGCGACTGCGCCTGCGGCTCGAAGCCGCGGCGCTCGCCGATGCCGTGGCAGACCATGTCGAGCGCGCGGGTCGCGGTGACCCGCGGGTCCTTCTGGCGCAGGGAGCCGGCCGCGGAGTTCCGGGGGTTGGCGAACGGCGCCTTGCCGGCGTCCAGCAGCGAGGCGTTGAGCCGCTCGAACCCCTCGACCGGGAGGAACACCTCGCCACGCACCTCGACCAGCTCCGGCACGGGGAACTCGTCGGTGCCGGTGAGCCGGTGCGGGATGGAGGCGATCGTCTTGACGTTGGGGGTGACGTCCTCGCCCGTGGTGCCGTCGCCGCGGGTCAGGGCCCGGACCAGGCGGCCACCCTCGTAGAGCAGGTTGATCGCGAGCCCGTCGACCTTGAGCTCGCAGAGCAGCACGGGCTTCTCGACGCCATCGCGGCCGAGCCGGGCGAACCACGACTCCAGCTCCTCGAACGAGAACGCGTTGTCGAGGCTCTCCATCCGGCGCAGGTGGTCGACGGCGGTGAACTCGGTCGAGACCGCGCCGCCGACCTTCTGGGTCGGCGAGTCCGGCGTCCGCAGCTCGGGGAACTCCTCCTCGAGGTCCTGGAGCCGGCGCATCGCCTTGTCGTAGACGGCGTCGTCGATGGTCGGGCTGTCGAGCACGAAGTAGCGCCAGCGCGCCTCCTCGATCTGCTCCGCCAGGCGCCGGTGCTCCTCGCGCGCCTCGGCGGGAGCGGCGTCGACCTGGGCGGGCTCGGCGGGCTCGGCGGGCGTGGTCATGCCCGCATTCTGCCCGCCCGCGCCGACACCGCGCGGCCCGGTGCGAGGCCTCGGGAACAATTTTCGAGAAAACCGGTTTGGCTGGAATGAACCGCGGATCTAGGCTGTTCCCGATGAAACGAAACCGTTTCGTTTCATCCATGTGAACGCGCGATGAACAGCCTGAAGGACCGCCGATGAGCCCCGTCACCGAACGCCCCCGCGTCGAGGGCAACCGCGAGCAGGAGATCTTCGACGCGACCCTCGAGGTGCTCGCCGAGTCCGGCTACGACCGGCTCACGATGGACGCGGTCGCCGCGAAGGCCAAGGCCTCCAAGGCGACCCTCTACCGACGGTGGACCAACAAGGTCAGCCTCGTCATCGAGGCCCTCCAGCACGAGAAGGGCGTCCCCATCGTGCCCGACACCGGGTCGCTGCGAGACGACCTCTGCACGGCCTTCTGCGGCGTCGGCGGGCTCACGGACGCCGAGACGGTGGCCCGGTTCGCCAGCGTGCTCACCGCCATCTCCCGCGACGCCGACTTCGCCGAGGCCTTCCGCCGCGACGTCATCGGCCCCAAGCTCGCCGTCTCGCGCCAGATCTGGGAACGCGCCGAGGAGCGCGGAGAGCTGCGTGACGACGTCGATCTCGACCTGCTCGAGCCCGCGCTCGCGGGCATCGTCCTGCACCGCCTCTTCATCCTCGGCGAGTGCCCCGACCCCGACACGATCACCCGCGTGATCGACCAGATCATCCTGCCGGCCGCGACCCGCGCCCCGGCGTCCTGACCCGACTCCCACCCCGAGTCCGTAGAGGAAGACGAGACCAACCCGATGACCGACGTGATGACGTCCGAGCCAGGCTCGGGCAAGAAGCTCCATCTGGGGTGGGCGCTGGTGCTCATCTCGGTGGCGCAGCTGATGGTGGTGCTCGACGGCACCATCGTGAACATCGCCCTGCCCTACATCCAGGACGACCTCAACATCTCCGACGCCAACCTGACGTGGATCGTCACCGGCTACGCACTGGCCTTCGGCAGCCTGCTGCTGCTCGGCGGTCGACTCGGAGACCTCTACGGCCGCCGCCGCATCTTCATGGTCGGCCTGGTGATCTTCGGCATCGCCTCGCTGCTCGGCGGTCTCGCGACCAACGAGCCGCTTCTGCTGGCCGCCCGCGCCCTCCAGGGCCTCGGCGCCGCGCTCGCCTCCCCCGCCGCCCTCGCGCTGATCGCGACGACGTTCCCGGCCGGACCGGCGCGCAACCGCGCGTTCGCCGTGTACGCCGCGATGTCCGGCGTCGGCGCGGCCGTGGGCCTGCTGCTCGGCGGTTGGCTGACCGGACTCGACAGCTTCCTCGGGGCCGACGTCGAGGGCTGGCGACTCACCCTGCTGATCAACGCCCCCATCGGCATCGTCGCGGCCATGCTCGCCCCGCGCGTGCTCAACGAGTCGGAGAAGCACACCGGCTGGCTGGACCTGCGTGGTGCGGTCACCGGCACGCTCGGCCTGCTCGGCCTGGTCTATGGGTTCAGCCGCGCCGGCGAGCACGGCTGGAGCGACACTTGGACGATCGTGAGCCTCGTCGCGGGCGCCCTCGTGCTCGCGCTGTTCCTGCTCGTCGAGAGCCGCATCGAGCACCCGCTGCTGCCTGCGCGGGTCTTCCTCAACCGCACCCGGGCCGCGAGCTTCGTCGCGATGTTCCTGGCCCCGGCGGCGATGTTCGCGATGTTCTTCTACCTCAGCCAGTACGTCCAGCGGGTCATGGGCTACTCGCCGCTCGAGGCCGGCGTCGCGTTCCTGCCGTTCTGCGTCGGGCTCGTCCTGGCCGCGGGCATCTCGTCGAACCTGGTCAACCGGATGGACCCGCGCTACCTGGCCGGCGTCGGCACCCTGATGGCCTCGGCCGCGCTGTTCGGCTTCTCGCGGCTGCCGTTCGACACCACGTTCCCCGTGCAGGACCTCCAGGGTGACTACGCGACCGACGTGCTCCCGTACATCCTGCTGATGTCCTTCGGCATGGGCATGACGTTCGTGCCGCTCACCCTCACCGCGGTGCACCACCTGCGGACCGAGGACTCGGGCATCGGCTCCGGCGTGCTGAACACCATGCAGCAGGTCGGCGGCGCGCTCGGACTGGCGCTGCTGGCCACGGTGGCGACCCAGGTCTTCACCGACCGCGGCAGTGAGCTGCAGGCCGCGGCCGGCGAAGCGGCGGCCGGTGGAGCGCAGCCCAGCCCCGAGCAGCTGCAGGCGATGCAGCAGGTCATGGCCAACCAGGTGTTCGCCGAGGGCGCGACCAGCGCCTTCCTGCTCGGCGCCATCCTGATGCTGGGCGCCTCGCTCGTCACCTGGCTGTTCCTGAACGTCAAGCACCAGGAGCTGGCCACCGACGGCCCGGAGGGCACCCCCGTCCACGTCGGCTGACCCAGCACGTCGCGTCGTCCGCCTCTCGAGGTCCACAGACCTCGGAAGGCGGGCGACTCGTCATTTCAGGGCGTCCTCGAGCGCCTTGATGAACGCCGGGAGGTCGCCCGGGTCGCGGCTGGTGATCAGCGAGCCGTCGACGACGACCTCCTCGTCGACCCAGGTCCCGCCGGCGTTGCGTACGTCGTCCGCCAGCGACGCGTAGCTGGTCAGCCGGCGGCCGCGCGCGAGGCCCGCCGACACCAGCAGCCACGGTCCGTGGCAGATCACGGCCAGCGGCTTGCCGTCCTCGATCGCCTGCTTCACGATCTGCTGGGCGCGCTCCTCGGTGCGGAGACGGTCGGCGTTCACCGTGCCACCCGGCACGACGACGGCGTCGACCGAACCCACGTCGAGGTCGTCGAGCGTGCCGTCGACCTCGACCCGCTGGGTCGGCTTCGTGTCGCCCTCGACGGCCTGGATCGGGTCGGTGCCGGTCGAGTGGACCACGACGGTCGCGCCGGCCTCGCGCAGGGCGTCCCGAGGCTCCACCAGCTCGGCCTCCTCGAAGAAGTCGGTCGCGATGATGGCCACGGTCTTCCCGCTGAGATCGGTCATGTCCCGGGCGGTACCCACGCGGCGCGGAGATACGTGGTCGCCGTGGGCTGCAAGAACGGACTACACCATCCTCCCGGTTCGATGGCCCAGGCGGGTCATTGATGCTTTGAGCATCCGGAGCGCACCGTCGTTGGGGAGGGCACCTCAGGGGGCAGACGCTCCCGGCCCTGCTGATCGGCTCCTGGGAAGTCGAGGTCGCCATGACGAGCACTGGACTTCCTGAGCTCAGGGGAGAGTCGAACGGCGCACCACAGGTGCCCACCGCAACGGCGCCGTTCCGCATCATCACGGCGAACGTGCAGTCGTTCCCCCCGGACGCCATGACGACGCAACAGGCACTCGCAGACCTGACGTCCAATGCTGCGGACGGCGACCTCGTGCTCCTGCAGGAGATCGCCCCGTCGTACCGTCCACTCGTCCAGGAGGCGTTCCCCTCCCCGGAGTGGGACGTGTACTACGGCAAGGTCGACAACTCCACGCCCATCGCGTTCCGCAAGGCGATCTTCGCGAGGTCGGCGGGCGACGTCACCGTGCTCCACGAGCCGCACCCGCGGCTGCACAGGCGTCGGTACATCACCCATGTGCGCCTGAGGCATCGCGCGCTCGGGATCGAGTTCCACGTCACGAACCTGCACCTGGTCGCCGGCGCCTTCAACAACGTCATCGAGCCGGACCAGGCGCTGCGCGTCCAGGAGTGGAACGAGGGGATCGCCAAGCACCGGTTGATCCTCGAGACCATGGTGGCGAGCGGCCTGCCCGTCATGGGCGGCGGCGACTACAACCGGCAGCTGCGCAGGCACAAGTCCCTCGGCACCGAGATCGCCGGGAGACCGCTCAGGTACGCCGTCGACCCCGGTTCCATCGACCTGCTGTGGTTCATCGACGGAGACCGGGCAGGTTGGAAGGTCCGCTCGAAGCGGATGCTGCCCGGCCGGAACTCCAAGGACGCGGTCCGCAACAGCGACCACGCAGCACGAGAGGCGACCGTCATGGTCACTGCCAGCACGAAGCGCCGGGCGAAGACGCCCACAACCTCGACAGCTCCGCCCCAGCCGAAGGGACCACCGCCGCCCGCCGTACGCGTGCCCGGTCCGTTCGAGCTGACGACGTTCGGCGACGGGACCCCGAAGAAGGTGGACCAGAAGACGCGCGCCGCGCTCGAGGAGGCCGAGCGTCGCCTGGGCTATCGACTCACCGTCGTGCAGGGCTCCTACAACGCGGGTCGCGTGGCCGCGTCCGCCGGCACCCACGACGCGGGCGGGGTCGTCGACCTCCTCGCCTGGGACTGGCGCCGCAAGGTCAAGGTGCTGCGCGCGGTGGGCTTCGCCGCCTGGTACCGCCCCACCCGGCCGGGAACGTGGAACGCGCACATCCACGCGGTGCTCGTCGACCACGGCAACCTGTCGGCGGGCGCGAAGGCCCAGGTCGCCGCGTACCGAGCCGGAGGTGACGGGCTGGCGGGCAACCGCGCCGACGACTTCCCCCGGCCCAACCCGATCCCGGTGTTCAAGTATCCACCCGCACCCGTCGTCGCTGCGACGCCGGACGGCGGCGACGGACAGCGCGACGGCGGCGTGGAGCCGCTGGGCAAGGCGTACCCACCGCGGCGCACGCTCGACGGCGTCGACATCAGCCACCACCAGTCGGGCCGTCTCGACCTCGCCGCCGCCAGGGCGGCCGGCCTGCGCTGGCTCTACGTCAAGGCGACCGAGGGCACCTCGTTCAAGGACCAGACCCACCGCAAGAGAGTGCGCCAGGCGCGAGCCGCCGGACTTCCGGTGGGCGCCTACCACTTCGCGCGTCCCGAGGGCCGCGACGCCGCGGCGGAGGCACAGTTCTTCCTCAAGAACATCGAGCTGCGCGCCGGCGACATGGTGCCCATGCTCGACCTCGAGGACATCGGCGACCTCACCCTCGCCCAGCTGACGGAGTGGACCGGCGTGTGGGTGCGCACGGTCACGCAGGCGGTCCGCCACAAGGGACTGGTCGGCAAGCCGGTCATCTACACGCCGTTCAACCTCGAGAACGGCTTCGGGTGCCTCCTGTGGGTGGCGCGCTACAGCAACGACTTCCGCGCGCCGGTGATCCCGCGCCCGTGGAAGCGGGCCGCCATCTGGCAGCACTCCAACGGCCAGTTCGGTCCGTTCAAGAGCGTCCCAGGTCTCGGTCGTGTCGACGTGAACGCCCTGCACCCGGATGTGTCGCTGGGGGCGCTGCGGCTGCGGCCGGAGAAGTCGGCAGCCGGAAAGCCGGCGAAGCCGGCGGACGGGAAGCCGGCGACCGGGAAGCCGCGGCCGGAGGACGACGCACCGGTGCCCGTGCATGTGCCGCCGGTCGACGTCGTGGTCCCGGTCGCGCCGGCCGAGCCGGTCCCGCCTGTGATCGACCCGGCGCCTCCCGCCACCGTGGCGCCTCCCGCCTCCGTGGCGCTGCCGGGCATTCCGATCGTGCCCACTGTCACGACCACCACGAACGGGAGCACGCCGGGCGACGCCGGCTCGATCACGGTCACGATCACGGTGCCGCTGCCGGCGACTCCCGCGCCCGTCCTCATCACGCCCGATCTCGGCGATGTGGAGGAGCAGCTCAGCCTCGCCGCCCGCAGTGTCCAGGGCGCCATCGACTCGCTTCCCGAGAGGCCCGAACAATGAACCCGCTCACCATCGCCGCCGATGTGCTCCGGGGGCTGCCGGCCGGCGTCCGCAAGACGATCTACTCCGTGCTCGCACTGGTCGGTGCTGCGCTGGCCGGCCTCGTCGCGCTCGGCGTCGACGAGCTCGGCCCGGTCTCGGTCGACCGCCTGCTGCAGATCTACGCCTACCTCTCGCCGCTCATGGGCGCCGTCGCAGTCGCGAACGTGACGCCGGCCAAGGGCGGCGAGGAGCTCTTCGACTTCGACGAGGACGTCGACCTGTCCTCGTTCGAGCCGCTGGGCGATGAGGACGAGGTGTTCGCCGAGGCGGTGCACTGAGCCGGCCTCAGAAGGCGTCGAACACCCTCTTCTCGGTGGTCAGCCCGATGAGCCGGTCGTTGAGGAGACCGCGCAGCATCCACCACTCCCCGCGGAGGGTGGCGGCGTAGCGCCCGGCCGGGACGACGAAGTCGCTCTGCCGCACCACGACCACCTCGCGACGACGTACGGCGACCGCCCAGGTCTGGCCGCGACTCCCCGGGATCCAGGCGAAGTAGCGGGGACCGCGTCGCCCGTCGTCGCGCAGGCAGTGGCCCGCGAACCGCGGCGTCCGGCACACGTGCCGCGACATCCAGGCCGGCAGGTGCCTCGAGGCGAGGACGTCGATCGTCCGGCGCGGATCGTCCCTCCCCATGCGCTCCCGCGAGAACTGTGCCCCGAGCGCGTCGTCGCCGAACGTCGCGCGCAGCGGCGAGCGCCGCAGGTGGTGGTAGTAGGCGTACCCGCCGGTGTGCAGCCAGTAGCCCCACGCCAGCGACCTGTTCGTCGACGGGACCCGGTCACCGGCATGCGGGTCGGGCTCACCGCCCCTCCACCCCGGCAGCGCGGCGCCTGCGTCGACGACCTCCTGCGTCGTGTTCATGCTGATCCGCGGGTCCTGCACGATCGTCTCGAGGGTCTCGACCGGGATGAAGAGATCCTGGTCGCGCGGGTCACCGGTGATCACGTCGCCGGCCCACAGCGCGGAGACCCGCTCACCGGCGCGCTGGAGCAGCACGCGGACGTACCCGGGGTCCTCCTCGGGCGTCTCGAGACCCCAGCTCAGGGTGAGCCTGCCGGTCTCGACCGTGCGGCTCTCGCAGTGCGGCCGCAGCCCGCGGCACGGGTGCTGGGTGCCGTGCTTCGGGGCGACGAAGACCTCGAGCAGGTCGCCGTCGTACTCGCCGTCGCCGTGGTAGCGGAGGTCGGCCCCGAGCCCGCCGCCGTCGTAGTGCGGGCCGGTCCACGTCGCCTGGCGGTGGGTCGTGTCGTCGGGCGCATGCTCGAGGGCCATCGCGGCGATCGCCCGCTGCGTGATCGGCACCTCCCCGTCGGCCCGCGCGTGCGCGGGCTGGGGCAGGGCGAGGGCCATGGCGACGAGCAGGATCCCGAGGCGACGCATCTGCTCAGCCTGCCAGGTTGGCCGCCGTCGTCCGGGCCAGGCCGAGCGCCCGGCGTGCCCACGCGGGCGACGCGCCGGCCAGCCCGCAGGCGGGGGTGATCACGAGCCGCTCCCCCACCTCGACGGGATCGAGCCCGAGCATGTCGAGCCACCGCAACACCGACTCGGTGAGCTGCGCGTCGGTCGGCGGCGCGGGCGGATCGAGCGTCGGTACGACGCCGAGCGCGACCGTCTCGCCGGACTCGAGCGCCTCGGCGAGGGCGTCGTGGTCGGCAGCCGAGAGCGTGGCGAGGTCCACCGAGAGCCCCTGCGCACCCGCCTTGCGGAGCACCGGCCACGGCACGCCGGGGGCGCACGAGTGCACCCACGGCTCGGCGCCCGCCTCGGCGATCGCCGCCAGCACCCACTCCACGTGCGCGGACGCCTCGGGCAGGTCGACGGTGCGGTGCTTGTGGAACCCCGACGCGGTCGGCACCCGGCCGCCGAGGACGGCGGCCAGCGCCGGCTCGTCGACCTGCACCACGAGTCGCTCGACTCCGGGCAGCCGACGGCGTACGTCGGCGACGTGGCCGCGCAGGCCCTCGGCCAGCGCCTGCGC
This sequence comes from Nocardioides sp. GCM10030259, assembly GCF_042666375.1. Taxonomy (NCBI): domain Bacteria; kingdom Bacillati; phylum Actinomycetota; class Actinomycetes; order Propionibacteriales; family Nocardioidaceae; genus Nocardioides; species Nocardioides sp. GCM10030259. The sequence continues at coordinate 118,971 of NZ_JBHTDF010000019.1, forward strand.
GAGCTCGCGCCGGGCACCGACGTCGGCGAGCACCTTGTCGCCGCGCGGTCGTTCGACGGTGGCGGCCAGCGTCCACGGGCCGGTCACCTGGACCTTGAAGACCCCCGCGTACCCCTGCGCCTGCTCCTCGAGGCCGTCGAGGTCCCGGGCGAGCAGGCTGCGGGCCCGCCGGTGGTCGACGCCGCTGCTGTCGGCTCCGGTCAGCCTCCAGCCCGCCGGCTGCAGGTCGGCGCCGAGCTCGGCGACGACGGCGAGCGCCCGGCCGGTCATCGTGGCGGTCGCACCGCGACCGGGGACCTCGGGCAGGTGCGCGAGGTCGGTCAGCTCGCCGAGGACGACCCGCAGCGCCTCGTCGTACGCAGCCTGGTCGTCGCCGGGCATCGACCCGACGCCGGTGGCGGTCACCATGAGCGCCCGCCCAGCGGTGGGTTCGGCTCGGTTCGAGCCACGCAGACCGAGCCATACTCACCGCCGCCGCGCCGCGCCGCGGGGCGGCGGTGGATTCGGCTCGGTTCGAGCCACGCAGACGGAGCCATACTCACCGCTGCCCCGCCGACACCCGTGACGTCGCCGAGATGGTGGCGGAGCCGACCACGCGCGTGCCGTCGTAGATGACCGCGGCCTGGCCGGGGGCGATGCCGTACGCCGCGTCGAGCAGCTCGATGTCCACACCCTCCTCCGTCACCGTCACGGCGGCGCGGTGCTCGTCACCGTGGGCCCGCAGCTGCACCGTGCCCGACAGCCGGGTCGGGACCGTGCCGCACCAGCGCGGCCGGATGCCGGTGAGCCGGTCGACGGCGAGCCGCTCGTGCGGGCCGACCGTCACCGTGCCGGACACGGGCTCGATGTCGAGCACGAAGCGCGGCTTGCCGTCGGGCGCGGGGCGGCCGAGCCGCAGGCCGCGCCGCTGGCCGATCGTGAACGCGTAGGTGCCCTCGTGGGTGCCGACCGCGGCACCGGACTCGTCGACGATCGAGCCACCCCGGTTGGGCGCGCGGTCGCCGAGCTTCTCGCGCAGCCAGCCGGCGTTGTCGCCGTCGGCGACGAAGCAGATGTCGTGGCTGTCGGGCTTGTCGGCCACGAGCAGCCCGCGCTCCGCCGCCTCCAGACGCACCGCCGACTTGGGCGAGTCGCCGAGCGGGAAGAGCGAGTGCCGCAGCTGCTCCTGGTCGAGCACGCCGAGCACGTAGGACTGGTCCTTGCCGTGGTCCACCGCCCGGTGCATCTCCACGAGCCCGTCGTCGCCACGTCGCAGCTGCGCGTAGTGGCCGGTGGCGACCGCGTCGAACCCGAGCCCGAGCGCGCGGTCGAGGACGGCCGCGAACTTGATCTTCTCGTTGCAGCGCAGGCAGGGGTTGGGCGTGCGGCCCGCGGCGTACTCGTCCATGAAGTCCTCGACCACGTCCTCGTGGAACCGGTCGGAGAGGTCCCAGACGTAGAACGGGATGCCGATCACGTCGGCCGCGCGGCGCGCGTCGTTGGCGTCCTCGATCGTGCAGCAGCCGCGCGCACCGGAGCGGTACGACGCGGGGTTGCGCGACAGCGCGAGGTGGATGCCGGTGACGTCGTGTCCGGCCTCGGCCGCGCGGGCCGCGGCGACGGCGGAGTCGACGCCGCCGGACATGGCAGCGATGACCCTCATCGCCGCGCTGCCCGGGCCCGTTCGACGACGGGTGCGATCGCCTCGACGACGGCGTCGACGTCGGCCTGGGTCGAGGTGTGGCCGAGGGAGAAGCGCAGCGAGTGACGGGCCGCCTCCTCGTCGCGCCCCATCGCCAGCAGCACGTGGGAGGGCTGCGGCACGCCGGCCGAGCAGGCCGACCCGGTCGAGCACTCGATGCCGCGGGCGTCGAGGAGCATCAGCAGCGAGTCGCCCTCGCAGCCCGGGAAGCCGAGGTGGGCGTTGCCGGGCAGCCTGTCCGTCGGGTGACCGTGGAGGTGCGCCTCGGGGACCACCTCGATCACCCGGCGCACCAGGTCGTCGCGCAGCGCGGAGACCCGGGCGGCGTGCTCGGCCTGCTGCTTGACGGCCAGCTCGACCGCCGCCGCGAACCCGACGATCGCCGGGGTGTCGATCGTGCCGCTGCGGATGTCGCGCTCCTGGCCGCCACCGTGGACGATCGGCGTCAGCGCGAGCTCGCGGCGTACGACGAGCGCGCCCACGCCGAACGGGCCGCCGACCTTGTGCCCGGTGAGCGTCAGCGCGTCGACGCCCGTGCGCGCGAACGCGACGGGCACCGAGCCGATCGCCTGCACCGCGTCGGTGTGCACCGGGATGCCGTGCTCGGCCGCGAGCGCCACGACCTCGTCGACGGGCTGGAGCGTGCCGACCTCGTTGTTGGCCCACATCACCGAGACCAGGGCGACCGTCGCGGGGTCGCGCTCGATCGAGGCACGCAGGGCGTCGACGACGAGCCGGCCCCGGTCGTCGACCGGCAGCAGCTCCACCTCGGCGCCCTCGGCCTCGGCGAGCCAGTGCAGCGGGTCGAGCACCGCGTGGTGCTCGATGGAGGTCGCGAGGATGCGGGTGCGCGCCGGGTCGGCCGCGCGGCGGGCCCAGTAGGCGCCCTTGAGCGCCAGGTTGTCGGCCTCGGTGCCACCGGAGGTGAACACGACCTCGCCCGGCCGGCAGTCGAGCGCCTGCGCGATGGTCTCGCGCGACTCCTCGACGACCCGCCGCGCGCGGCGTCCGGAGGCGTGCAGCGAGCTCGGGTTGCCGACGTCGAGCAGGTGGGCCGTCATCGCCTCCACCGCCGCGGGGACCATCGGGGTGGTCGCGGCGTGGTCGAGGTAGACGGTCTTCAGGTCGCTCATCGCACCGACCAGCGTACGGCGCGCGACCCCGGACACCCCACTCGGCGCCCGCTACTTGGCCGCGAGGGTCGCGACGACGGCGCGGTGGTCGCTGCCGGGGACGTCCGCGGTCTCCACGCCGATCGCCGCCAGGCGCGGGCCCAGCAGCACGTGGTCGATCTGGGCGAGGGCGACCGGGATCACGGCGTACTCCCCACCGTCGGGCCACGTGGGGTGCCAGCCGGCGTTCGCGAGCTCCCCGACGTCGCGGTAGCCGCGGTCGGCCAGCGTGCGCATCGAGGCGTGGTCGGCAGTGGCGTTGAAGTCGCCGACGACCAGGTCCGGGTCCCGGTCGGTGACCTCGTCGACCAGCGTGGCCTGGTCGCGCCGCCAGCCCGCGGCGTCGACGGGGTACGTCGGGTGCACGGCGAGCACCTGCAGGTCGTCCCAGCGGAAGCTCCAGCTGCCCAGTGCCATCGGCAGCCGCTCGGCATCGGTCAGCTCGGTCCGCGCGAACGCCATGGTGCCGGTGGCCAGGACGCCCGGCTCGCCGACGCGGTGCGGGAACAGGTCGTCGAGCCCCGCGCGCTCCATGTCGGCGAGCACGGCCAGTGTCACCTCCTCCATCACCAGGAGGTCGACGTCCTGCTCCGACGCCGTCCGCACGACCTCGACGCCGTCGGCCTCCCCGAGACGGAGGTTCGCCGTCATGACGACCAGCGGGTCCGCGCCCTCCGCCGCGGGCGGATTGGCGCCGCTGAGCTGCGGCGCGTACCACCACCCGTGCAGCACCAACCCCGCCGCGGCCACCAGCGCGACCGGGAGGGCCGCCGCCCGCCACCGCCGCAGCACGACCAGTCGCGCCCCGGCGAGCACCAGCACCACGGTGTACAGCGGCAGCGCCAGCGGCGTGAAGGCGACCAGCGCGATGCCGGACCGGAAGCCGGGGTCGGTCAGGCGCGCGACCGTGATCGCGAGCGCCGGCACGAGGACGAGCGCCGTGACAGCCCAGAACACCCCGACCCGCGCACGCACGGGCCAGAACCTATCGGTCAGAGCAGCACGAGGTCGTCGCGGTGCACGACCTCGCGCTCGTAGCCCTTGCCGAGCTCGCGCTTGAGGTCGCTCGAGATGCGTCCGAGCAGCTGCGGCAGCTCCTCGGCGTCGAAGTTCACGAGTCCCCGCGCCACCGGCGTGCCGTCGGGTGCGGCGAGGTCGACCGGGTCGCCGGCGTGGAACGTGCCCTCGACGGCGGTGATGCCGGCGGCCAGCAGCGATGCCCGCCGCTCGACGACGGCCAGCACCGCCCCGGCGTCGAGCAGCAGCGTGCCCTTCGGCTCCGTCGCGTGCGCGAGCCACAGCAGGCGCGTCGGTCGACGACGGCCGGTGGTGTGGAACAGCGTGCCGACCCGCTCCCCCGCGAGCACGGCTGCGGCGTTCTCGGCCGAGGTGAGGACGACGGGGATGCCCGCGCCGGTCGCGATGCGGGCGGCGTCGACCTTCGTCTGCATGCCGCCGGTGCCGAGCCCGGCGGCGCCGGACTTGCCGATGCGTACGCCGTCGAGGTCGTCGACCGAGGCCACCTCGCCGAGCAGCGTGCTGTCGGGGTGGCTCGGGTTGGCGTCGTACAGTCCGTCGACGTCGCTCAGCAGCACCAGCAGGTCGGCGTGCACGAGGTGGGCGACGAGCGCCGCGAGGCGGTCGTTGTCGCCGAAGCGGATCTCGCTGGTCGCGACCGTGTCGTTCTCGTTGACGATCGGCAGCACGCCGAGGTCGAGCAGCTTGGCGAAGGTCTGGTAGGCGTTGCGGTAGTGCGAGCGCCGGGTGACGTCGTCGACGGTCAGCAGCACCTGGCCCGCGATCACGCCGTGCCGCGCGAGCTCCTCGGTGTAGCGGTGCACGAGCAGCCCCTGGCCGACCGAGGCCGCGGCCTGCTGGGCGGGCAGCGCCTTCGGGCGCGTGCGCAGCCCGAGCGGTGCGAGCCCGGCGGCGATGGCGCCCGAGGAGACCAGCACGACCTCGGCGCCACCGGACCGCAGCTTCGCGAGCACGTCGACGAGGTGGCGCACCCGCTGCGGGTCGATGCCGCCCTCGGCGGTGGTCAGGGAGGAGGACCCGACCTTGACGACGATCCGCTTGGCCTCGGTCACCTCGGTGCGGGGGCTCACTGGGGTTCGTCCTCGCCGGGGTCGTGCTCCGCCCAGTCGGGGTCGTCCGCCGTGCCGATCTCGTACGACGTGGGCCCTTGCGCTCCCTGCACTTCTTGGGCGGGTCGGTCGAGCCGGCGCGCGACGTCGGCACGCGTCTCGCCGTCGGCGCGGTCCCCCATCGCGTCGTCGATCGCCCGGCGACGGCGGGCGGCCGGACGCGAGTCGTCGAACCGCTGGTCCTCACCACGACGACCGAGCATCTCCGCACCCGCGTCGATGCCCGGCTTGAAGTCGAAGACCACGGCGTTGTCGGGGTGGCCGATGAGGACGGCGTCGCCCTCTTCCGCACCCAGCTCGACCAGCCGGGTCTCGACGCCCAGCCGGTTGAGCCGGTCGGCGAGGAATCCGACGGCCTCGTCGTTGCTGAAGTCGGTCTGGCGCACCCACCGCTCGGGCTTCTCGCCACGGACCCGCCAACCCTCGCCGGTGCGCTTGACCGTGAAGTCGTCGCTGCCGTCGGCCGAGGCGGGCCGCAGCACGATCCGCGTCGCCTCGACGACCGGCTTCTCGGCGCGCGCGGCGTCGACGATCGCGGCCATGGCGAACGTCAGCTCGCGCAGGCCCTCACCGGACGCGGCGGAGACCTCGAAGACGCGCAGGTCGCGCTCGCGCAGCTCGTCGACGACGAAGCCCGCGATGTCGCGCCCGTCGGGGACGTCGACCTTGTTGAGCGCCACCAGCCGCGGGCGGTCGTCGAGCCCGCCGTACCGGCTCAGCTCACGCTCGATCACGTCCAGGTCGTCGACCGGGTTGCGACCCGGCTCGATGCTGGCGGTGTCGATGACGTGCACGATGGCCGCGCAGCGCTCGATGTGGCGCAGGAAGTCGTGGCCGAGGCCGCGACCCTCGCTCGCGCCCTCGATGAGGCCGGGCACGTCGGCGACGGTGAACGTCGTGTCGCCGGCGCTCACGACGCCGAGGTTGGGCACGAGCGTGGTGAACGGGTAGTCGGCGATCTTCGGCCGGGCACGGGAGATCGCGGCGATCAGGCTGGACTTGCCGGCGCTCGGGAAGCCGACCAGGCCGATGTCGGCGACGACCTTCAGCTCGAGGACGATCTCGAGCTCGTCGCCGGGCTCGCCGAGCAGCGCGAAGCCGGGAGCCTTGCGCTTCGACGACGCCAGCGCGGCGTTGCCGAGCCCGCCGCGGCCGCCCTGCGCGACGACCAGCTCCGTACCGGGGCCGACCAGGTCGGCGAGCACGGTCCCCTTAGGCGTGGTGACGAGCGTGCCGTCGGGCACGGGCAGCACCAGGTCCCGGCCGTGGGCGCCGTTGCGGTGGGCACCCGCGCCGTGGCCGCCGTGCTCGGCGCGCCGCTTCGGGCTGTGATGGTAGTCGAGGAGCGTGGTCACGTCCGGGTCGACGCGGAGGATGACCGAGCCGCCCGGGCCGCCGTTGCCGCCGTCGGGGCCGCCGAGCGGCTTGAACTTCTCGCGATGCACCGAAGCGACGCCGTTGCCGCCGCGGCCGGCGCTGATGTGCAGCGAGACGCGGTCGACGAACGTGGGGAGCGCCATCGGGTGCCTTCTCTCAGGGTAGAAATCGGAAAGGGCGCCCCGAGACCGGGACGCCCTTCCTTCGAAGCGTTGGTGCGAGCGTCAGGTCACTCGCCCGGGACGACGTTCACGACGCGGCGACCGCGACGCGTGCCGAACTCGACGGCACCCGCGACGAGCGCGAACAGGGTGTCGTCACCGCCGCGGCCGACGCCGCTGCCCGGGTGGAAGTGGGTGCCACGCTGGCGCACGATGATCTCGCCGGCGTTGACGACCTGGCCGCCGAACCGCTTGACGCCCAGACGCTGCGCGTTGGAGTCGCGGCCGTTCTTGGTGGACGCGGCGCCCTTCTTGTGTGCCATCTCTTCAGTCCTTCGAGGGAGTCGTTGGTGCGATCGGCCTGATCAGGCGTTGATCGCCGTGACCTTGACCTGGGTGTACTTCTGGCGGTGACCCTGGCGCTTCTTGTAGCCGGTCTTGTTTTTGTACTTCTGGATGATGATCTTCGGGCCCTTGGTGCCACCGAGGACCTCGGCGGTCACGGACGCCTTGCCGAGCTTGGCGGCGTCGGAGGTGACCTTCTCGCCGTCGACGACCATCAGGACCGGGAGGGAGAGGGTCTCGCCGACAGCGGTCGCGACCTTGTCGATCTCGATGACGTCGCCCACGGCAACCTTCTGCTGGGTGGCGCCAGCGCGCACGATCGCGTACACCGCGGTCTCCTTCGTCGATCTCTCAGCTGAACTGGAACGTCTGGTCTGGGGCGCAACGCTGGGCGGCGCCGCACAGAGAGGGCGCGCCCCTGAGCGCGCACCGAGGGTCAATACTACGGACGCGACCCGTCGAGGGCAAAACCGCGCCCCGGCCCGCGCCTCGCGCGGGTCACCGCTTGCGCGAGCCCTTCTTCTTGATCGGGACGTGCTCGACGTGCGGCGGCTCCTCCTCCGTGGAGGCGCCGGGCTCGGCGTCGCTCGTTCCGGGCTCCACCGCGCCGTCCGCCGGGGGCGCACCGACGCTGCCCACGGCGCCCGGGGGCGGCGGCAGGGTCTCGCCGGCCGTCTCGTCGGCCGTCTCGTCGGCCGTCTCCACCGGCGGTCCGGCCGGACGGCTCGCCCGGCGGCCGCGACTGCGGGTCACGACCTTCGGGGGCTCGGGTGCGGCCTCGGGCTGGGCGTCCGGCTCCGGGGTCTCGACGGGCTCGACCACCGGCTGTTCGACCACCGGCTGCTCGACCACGGGCTCGGCCACCTGCTCGGGCGCGGCGGCGGGGCGGCTCGCGGCGCGGCGACTGCGGGTGCGCGTCGTCACCTTGGGCGCCTCGGGCTCCGCGGGCTGCTCGGGTGCGGGGGTCTCGACGGGCTCGACCACCTCGGCGGCCGTCTCTTCGGCGGCCTTCTCAGAGGTCTTCTCCGCGGCCTTGTCTGTGGCCTTGTCCGTGGCCTCGTCGGCGGCCGGCTCGGCCTCGGGCTCCGCCTCCGGGCGTGCCATGGCGGCGACGTCCTTGGGCGACGGCGGCTTCGGAGCACCGCCGTTCCCGCCGTTGCCGCTCTCCTGGTCCTGCCCGCGCCCGCGGCCACGTCCGCGACGTCCGCGACGCGGCTCCTCCTCGGAGCCCTTCGGCTCCACCGGGGCGTCGTGGATGACCACGCCGCGTCCCTGGCAGTGCTGGCAGTTCTCGCTGAACGCCTCGACCAGGCCGGTGCCGATGCGCTTGCGCGTCATCTGGACCAGGCCGAGCGAGGTGACCTCCGCGACCTGGTGACGGGTCCGGTCACGGCCCAGGCACTCGACGAGGCGGCGCAGCACCAGGTCGCGGTTGGACTCGAGGACCATGTCGATGAAGTCGACGACGATGATGCCGCCGATGTCGCGCAGCCGGAGCTGGCGGACGATCTCCTCAGCGGCCTCGAGGTTGTTCTTGGTGACGGTCTCCTCGAGGTTGCCGCCAGAGCCGGTGAACTTGCCGGTGTTGACGTCGACGACGGTCATCGCCTCGGTGCGGTCGATGATCAGCGAGCCACCCGAGGGCAGCCAGACCTTGCGGTCGAGGCCCTTCGAGATCTGCTCGTCGATGCGGTACTCCGCGAACACGTCGGCCTTGCCGCCCTGGCCGTCCGGCCCGGGGTCGTAGCGGACCAGCCGCTCCTCGAGGTCCGGCGCGACGTGCGCGACGTACCCCTGCACGGTGTCCCAGGCGTCGTCACCCTGGATGACGAGCTTGGAGAAGTCCTCGGTGAAGAGGTCGCGGACGACCTTGAGGGTCAGGTCGGGCTCGCCGTACAGGAGCTGCGGCGCGCTGCCCCTCGCCTTGCCCTCGATGTCCTCCCAGCGAGCCTTGAGGCGCTCGACGTCGCGGGTCAGCTCGTCCTCGCTGGCGCCCTCGGCCGCGGTGCGCACGATGACGCCGGCGGAGTCGGGGACGATCTCCTTGAGCAGCGCCTTGAGGCGGTTGCGCTCGGTGTCGGGGAGCTTGCGGGAGATGCCGCTCGTGGTGCCGTCGGGGACGTAGACCAGGAACCGGCCGGCCAGGCTGATCTGGCTGGTCAGGCGGGCGCCCTTGTGGCCGACGGGGTCCTTGGTGACCTGCACCAGCACGGTCTGGCCGGACGAGAGGACCGACTCGATCTTGCGGGGTTGGCCGTCCTTGTGGCCGAGCGCGGACCAGTTCACCTCGCCGGCGTAGAGGACCGCGTTGCGGCCCTTGCCGATGTCGATGAACGCCGCCTCCATGGAGGGCAGGACGTTCTGGACCCGGCCGAGGTAGACGTTGCCGATCAGCGAGGTCTGCGACTCGCGGGCGACGTAGTGCTCGACCAGCACGCGGTCCTCGAGCACGCCGATCTGGGTGAGGTCCTGGCGCTGGCGGATCACCATCACGCGGTCGACGGCCTCGCGGCGGGCGAGGAACTCCGCCTCGCTGACGATCGGCGCCCGGCGGCGGCCCGCCTCGCGGCCCTCGCGACGGCGCTGCTTCTTCGCCTCGAGCCGGGTCGAGCCGGTGACCGCGGTGATCTCGTCCTCGACGGAGCGCTTCGAGCGCACCCGGGTCACGGTGTTCTCCGGGTCGTCGGTGGCGTCGCCGCCCTCCTCGCCGGCGCGGCGCCGGCGGCGTCGGCGGCGGGACGACGAGCTCTCGCCCTGGCCCTCCTCGGCGCCGGACGTGTCGTCGCCGGCCTCGTCGGTGTCGCCCTCGGCGGCCTCGGCGTCGTCGGCGCTGTCGCCGGCCTCGCCCGAGGAGTCGCCTGACTTGCGCCGACGGCGACCACCGCGGCGGCGCCGGCGCCGGCCGGACCCGGTGCCCTCGCCGCCCTGCTCCTCGGTCTCGCCCTCGCCCTCGGCGGTGGCGTCCTCGGCGGGCTCGGACGCCGGCTCCTCGGTCGGCTTCTCGGTCGGCTTGTCGGTCGGCTTCTCGGCCGCCTTGTCGGTGGCCTCCTTGGCGGGTGCGCCCTTCGTGGCCGTCTTCTTGGCGGTGGTCTTCTTGGCGGCCTTCTTCTTCGGCTTCTGGGCCGCCGGCGTCTCGGCGGCGGCCTCGTCGGCGGGCGGCACGGTGCCCTCCGCCGGCGTCTCGTCGGCTGCCGCGGCCGCCTTGCGCGTACGCCGCGCCGGGGTCTTCTTCGCGGGCTCGGGCGCCTGGAAGAGCAGTGCGGTCGCCGTCGGGTCGCCGTGCGGCCCCTCGGTCGCCTCCGCCTCGGTCACCGCGACCGGAGCCTCGGCGGCCTTCTTGGCGGGGGCCTTCTTGGCGGGCTTGGCCGGGGCCTTCCTGGTGGCCTTCTTCGCGGGGGCGGGAGCCTCGACACCGAGGTCGAGCTGCTCCTCGGCGGCGGGCGCGGCGGCTGCCTTCTTCGCGGTGGTCTTCTTCGCGGCCGCCTTCTTGGCGGTCGTCTTCTTCGCGGCGGTCTTCTTCGCGGCCGCCTTCTTCGCCGGCTTCTCGGCCGGCGGCTCGCCGGCCTGGGCCGGCGTGGTGGCGGGTTCTGCTGCTTCGGCCCGGAGGTCGTCGGCCATCTGGTGCACTCCTAGCGCCCGCGCCTCATGGCGGGCGGTCCGACGCCGCTCGCCCGAGTACCCAGAGCGAGTGACGCAAAGCCTTCGTGTGGCGGCGACACCCTCCGCTGCGCGTCACCGCGGGACACCATTCGCCACCTGCCGCGGTCGCTGGGCGCGGTCCTGTGGGACCTGTGGCGGGTCGCTGTCACCGACCTGCCGGCCGCGTCGCGGTCTGGCGACGATCGCGTCTCGTGGTGTGCCGGGCCACGGGGGTCCGGCGAGAACGTCGTCGGGTCTGCCCGGACAGGGTGCCCGGATCGACCACGGCGAGTATCGCACACGTCCGGGCGGGACCCGGCAACGTGAGCCTGGACCCGCCGATGGCCGCCGTCGCAGCAGGCGGAGAGCGGTGGGTCCAGGCTCAGCTCGAGAGCGGGTCGCCGACCGTCCCGGTCTCCTCGTCCAGCGGCCCCTGCGCCAGGCGCGTCAGCAGCGGCGCACCGGCCGGCTCGAGCCCCGCGACGGAGGCGAGCCCCGAGAGGACGTCGTCCGGACGGACGGCGGGTACGCCGTGGCGCAGCACCAGGTCGAGCCGGGCGCCCTCCGGACGCTCGGCGGGCGGCGCGGCCACGGCGAGCGAGACGACGGCGGCCCGGCAGTCGAACTCGCGAAGCCCCTTCTTCGTCATCCGCTCGACGAGCACGGTGTCGGCTGCGAGCAGGGCGTCCACCGCGGCCCGCGCGGCCGCGGGGTCCACGTCGAGGTCGATCTGCCACCGGCTCCCCTGCAACAGGTCGGCGAGGGCTCCGCCGGGCGACTCGACGACCTCGAGCACGTCGAGTCCGTCGGGAAGCGCCTCCTCGAGCTGGCCCTGCACGACCGCCGGGTCGACGACCTCGGCGAGGGCGATCTCGAGGTACTCCGCCTCGCTGGCGGACCCCGTCGGCGCGGCGCCGGCGTAGGAGATGCGCGGGTGCGGGTTGAACCCGGATGAGTAGGCCATCGGCACCCGCGCCCGGAAGATCGCCCGCTCGAACGCCCGGCTGAAGTCGCGGTGGCTGGTGAAGCGGAGCCGCCCGCGCTTGGCGTAGCGGATCCGCAGCCGCTGGACGGGAGGGGCCTGCTGCTCGGGCTGGTCGCGCACGGACCAACCGTAGGTCAGCCGAGCACGGCGCCCTTCATCTGCGGTGAGGCGTAGACGTTGGTGATGCGGACGCCGTCGAGCCACGCGGTGAGCCGGGCGGCCTCGGCGTCCAGCGCCGCCCGGGCATCGGAGCCGACGTCCTCGCGCAGCACCGGCACGACCACGGCGTCGGGGTCCTGCACCCAGCAGCCCACGATCCGGCCGTCCCACCAGGCGGTGTTGCCGGCGTTGCCGTTGGAGTCGAAGAGGTACGGCGTGTGCGCGGCGTCGAGGTAGAACGACCGCCCGCGCCAGCCCATGACCGTGGGGTCGAGCGTCGGCAGCAGCGCGGCCCACGGCTCGACCGCGTCGACGGGGTCGTCATCGCCGGCGAGCACCCAGCCGGCCTCGTCGCCGTCGAGCTCGACCTGGACCGCGCCGACCTCGGCGAGCGCCTTGCGCACTGCCGTCTTGGTCGAGCCGAGCCACCACACGATGTCGGCCTCGGTGCCGGGGCCGAAGGTGGCCAGCCAGCGGCGCACGAGCTCGGCGTACCCCTGGTCCGTCGACCATGGCTCGGACGTCTCGCCCAGCCAGGTCGCGGTCGTCGTCCACGTCGGCTTGTTGAGGCGCCAGTGCCCCGCGTTGGTCGCCCGCAGCAGCCGGCCCTCGGCCGCGAGCGTGCCGATGACCCAGCGCCCGATCGGGAAGTCGCCGCCCCACTTCTTGTCCGGGTCGCCGATGGTGAATCGTCCCTGGAGCTCGGGCACGAGCGCGCGCAGGTCGGCCGTGCTCCGCGGCACCTCGTCGGCGAGGACGTCGAGCACGTCGGCGTTCGCCTTCGCGATCCACGCGTCCGCGTCGGTGGTGATCCCTGCCCCGACGATCCACTTCGCGACCTGCGCGCGCTGCTGCGCCGCGACCCGCGCCGAGGCGCTCCCCCACGCGGCGGGCAGCAGGTCGCGCGGGAAGACGAAGAGCGTGCGGCGCATCGCGAGCTGCTTGACGAGCGTGCGGTCGTCGTACAGCGCGCTCTCCACGTCGTCGACGGTGAGGCCGTCGACGCGGGACCAGAGGGCGAGGTGGACCGAGGCCGCCTCGGTCGCGTGCAGCACGGTCATCGCCCGCGTCGCCGCCTCGGGGTCGCCCAGGCGGTGCCCCGGCGCCAGGGCGTGCCGCCGAGCCAGGCGGTGACGGCGCTCTACGTCACAGATCCGGCGCATGTGAGCCATCCTGCCGGAGGCCGCCGACAGTGCTGCTGACACGATCGGTCGGTGAGCACCTCCTCCCGGCGCGCGGTCATCCTGGTCCTGGTCGGCATCGTGCTCGTCTCGGTCAACCTCCGTCCGGCCGCCGTCAGCGTCGGGCCCGTGCTCGCGGAGGTGCGCGACGCGTTCTCGATGAGCGGCCCCACCGCCGGCCTGCTGACGTCGCTGCCCGTGCTCGGTTTCGCCTTCTTCGGCGCGCTGGCGCCGGCCGCCGCGCACCGGATCGGCGTGCACCGCGTGACGCTCCTCGCGCTGGTCGCGGTGGTGCTCGGCCTGGGCGGGCGGGCGATCACGCACAGCGAGGCGCTGTTCCTGCTGCTCTCGCTGCTCGCTCTCGCGGGCATGGCGATGGCGAACGTGCTGATGCCGTCGCTGGTGAAGCTGCACTTCCCCGACCGGATCGGGCTGATGACCGCGATCTACACGACCGCCCTGTCGACCGGTCTCACGGCCGCGCTGGTGCTGACGGTGCCGATCTCGGACGCGCTCGGAGGCTGGCGCTGGGGCCTGGGCGCGTGGGCACTGGTCGCCGCGGTCGCCGCCCTCCCCTGGATCGGGCTCGCCGCGCACGACCGCAACCTCGAGACCACGCCCCGGACGATCTCATTCGGCGACGTCGCGCGGACCCGCCTCGGTGGCGCGATGGCGCTGTTCTTCGGCCTCCAGTCGCTCCAGGCGTACGCGATCTTCGGCTGGTTCGCGCAGCTGTGGCGCGACAGCGGGTACGGCGCGACGACCGCCGGCGTGCTCGCCGGCCTGGTCGCCGGCACCTCGATCCCGCTGTCGCTGTGGCTGCCCAACGTGCTGGCCCGGTCGGCCACGCCCTGGCGGGTGCTCTTCGTCGTCATCGGCACCTACCCGATCGGGTACGTCGGGCTGATGGTCGCGCCGTACTCGCTCGCCCCGCTGTGGGCGGTCGTCGTCGGCGTCGGCACCGTGACCTTCCCGCTGATCCTGACGCTGATCGGGCTGCGGGCCAGGACGCCGCAGGGCACGGCCGCCCTGTCCGCGTTCACCCAGTCCGCGGGCTACCTCGTCGCCGTCGGCGGGCCGTTCGCGATCGGCGTCGTGCACGACGCCACCGGCGGCTGGGACCTGCCGCTCCTGCTGATGCTGCTGCTCGCGCTGCCGCTGTTCGCGCTCGCGGCGTACGTCACCCGGCCGATCTACGTCGAGGACCAGCTGCCGGGGTCCACACCCCCAGCCACTGCTCAGCCGACCACGCCTCGAACCGCTCCACCTCGGTGAACCCGAGCCTCGCCGCCAGGCTCATCGACGCGGCGTTGGCGGTCTGGGTCGCGAGCACCACCGGTTCGCCGGGACGCACGCCGGCGATCCAGTCGAGCGCGGCCGAGCACGCCTCGGCGGCGTACCCGGATCCCCAGGCCTCCGGCAGGAAGAGGTAGCCGAGATCGACCTTGCCGGCCGCCGACGGGCACCTCAGCGCATCCTGCTTGAGCAGGACCTGGCCGATCATCGCTCCGTCACGATCGACGACGAAGCTCCCCGGGGACTGCGCGGGCACCTCAGGTACGTCGCGCTCGAGCTCGTCCCGCGGCTGGGCGCCACCGAGGTAGGCGTTCACCTCCGGTGAGGCGAACAGCTCGATGAACGCAGCCCGGTCCCGCGCCTCCGGCGCACGGAGCACGAGGCGCTCGGTCCGGATCGGCTCGGGCGGCCAGGGAACGTCACCGAGGTCCGTCACGTCGACGACCGTAGTGGCACGATGCCGGTCCGGCCCTCCCAGGCGCCGTGCTCGGACAGCGGCCGGAACCGGTACGTCGCGAACTCGTGGTGGAAGTCCCGGCGGCGCCGCTCGGCCATGGCGGCGGCGTGCCGGTCCGGCTCGGTGACGGCCGAGCGGCCGTGGACCATCGCCTCCATCTCGCGCACCGACCGCCAGACCGAGAACGTCGAGACCGTCCGCGGCGGCCGGAGGCCGGCCAGCGCGAGGGTCACGCCCGGGTGGTCGCGGACGAGCCGCTCGACGGGCCTGCCCCAGTGCAGGAACCGAGGCACCTCGGGCAGGCGCATCCGGGCGACGGTGACGGCGACGACGGGCTCGTCCCTGCTCCACGCCCCTGCGCGGGCAGGGAGGTCGGGGAGCGCGGCCAGCGTCGACCACCGGCGCAGGAACTCCAGGCGCACGTGCCAGCCGGTCGCCAGGCGCCGGCCGACCGGGTCCACCTCGAGGTAGCGGTCGAGCGCCGCCTCGTCGCTCCACTGGGCGAAGACGGCCATCCGGCGCAGCTGCAGCCGGTCCGGTGAGACCGTGGGGGCGCCGAGCCGCATGAGTGCCAGGCACTCGGCGTGGTCGAGGCCCGGCACCGAGCCGGCCGACGGCGGACGGGCCAGCACCCGCGCGCCCACGACGGCGGGGAGCTCGGCCAGGTGGAAGGTGTGGACGGTCACGGCTTCGGTTCCAGCTTGTAGTGCAGGCGGACCGCCCACCTGCTGCGCAGGCGGATCTCGTGGTCGGTGCGCAGCACGCCGTACCGGTCGACGAACACGTGGAAGGTCTCGTGCAGCGGTGCGCGGGCGGCGTACGTGCGCCCGTGGTCGCTGACCACGACGTATGCGCCGTCCTCCCCGAAGCGCCCGAGCGGCGACTCGAGGACCAGGCCGCCGTCGTCGGTGATCGACGGCCGGAGCAGGACCTGGACGTTCCCCGACTCGAGCGGGAACGCGACGTGGACGCTCGGCCGGCCGGCCCCGGGCAGCGTGCGGGTCGAGTAGCACCCGCTGAACGCGTGGCGGCCACTGGCCCGCAGGGTCCGGATCCACGCGGCGCCGACCTGGGCGCCGTCGCCGTCGCGGATCAGGGTGATCCTGCTGTCCATGCCGCGTGCGACGTCCAGCGGCCGCATGGGGAGGGCCAGCTGCTCGACGCGCCTGCCGTAGACGCGGGAGACGAGCTCACCGGCGGGCCAGAACACCGGCGACCACGCGGTCCACACCTCCATCTGCCACGCTGCCGTTCGCTCATAGAAGTCGCGGATCTCGGGACGCAGCCGGGCGGCGTCGAAGCCGGGCCCGTCGAGCGCCGCCATGGTGGACAGCAGGCCCGCCGTCGGACGGTCGGGCTCCAGGTGGCCGTGGCGTCGCGCCGCCTCGGCGTCGAGCCAGGCGTCGGCGACCCTCGCCGACCGGCTCATCGGCGCGGCCAGCCACGACTCGCGGCCGTCGAGGTCGACCGAGCGTCCTGCGATCCGCCAGAACTTCCGGGAACCGAGGTCCAGCAGATGGCTCACGGGCGAGCATTCTGGCAGAGGTGGCCCTCGGCCAGCGGGACCCCTAGACCACGCTGAGCGGGAGCAGCTTCTGACCCGTGGGGCCGATCTGGATCTCGGTGCCCATCTCAGGGCACACACCGCAGTCGTAGCAGGGCGTCCAGCGGCAGTCCTCGACCTCGATGTCCGCGCCGTCGGCGGCGGCGAGCGCGTCCTCCCAGTCGGCCCACAGCCAGTCCTTGTCGAGCCCGGAGTCGAGGTGGTCCCAGGGCAGCACCTCGTCGTACTCGCGCTCACGGGTGGTGAACCACTCGAGGTCGATGCCGGTGCCGGCCAGGCCCTTCTCGGAGGACTCGACCCAGCGGTCGAAGGAGAAGTGCTCGCTCCAGCCGTCGAAGCGGCCGCCGTCGCGCCAGACCTGCTCGATGATCCGGCCGACCCGGCGGTCGCCGCGCGAGAGCAGTCCCTCGATGATGCCGGGCTTGCCGTCGTGGTAGCGGAAGCCGATCGCGCGGCCGAAGCGCTTGTCCTCGCGGACGGTGTCGCGCAGCTTCTTCAGCCGCTCGTCGGTCGTCTCGTGGTCGAGCTGCGCGGCCCACTGGAACGGCGTGTGCGGCTTGGGCACGAAGCCGCCGATCGAGACAGTGCAGCGGATGTCGTTGCGCCCGGAGACCTCGCGGCCCTTCGCGATCACCTTCTTGGCGAGCTCGGCGATCGCGAGCACGTCGTCGTCGGTCTCGGTCGGGAGGCCGCACATGAAGTACAGCTTCACCTGTCGCCAGCCGTGGGAGTACGCCGTGGCGACGGTCCGGATCAGGTCCTCCTCGGTGACCATCTTGTTGATCACCTTGCGCATCCGCTCCGAGCCGCCCTCCGGGGCGAACGTGAGGCCGGAGCGGCGGCCGTTGCGGGAGAACTCGTTGGCGAGCGTGATGTTGAAGGCGTCGACACGGGTCGACGGCAGCGACAGCGAGACGTTGGAGCCGTCGTACCGGTCGGCGAGGCCCTTGGCGACGTCGCCGATCTCGGTGTGGTCGGCGCTCGACAGGGACAGCAGGCCGACCTCCTCGAAGCCGGACTTGCGGATGCCGTTCTCGACCATGTTGCCGATGGTCTCGATCGACCGCTCCCGCACCGGGCGGGTGATCATGCCGGCCTGGCAGAACCGGCAGCCGCGGGTGCAGCCCCGGAAGATCTCGACCGAGAAGCGCTCGTGCACGGTCTCGGCGAGCGGCACCAGCGGCTTGGCCGGGTAGGGCCAGGCGTCGAGGTCCATCAGCGTGTGCTTGCGGACCCGGAACGGGATCCCGGGCCGGTTGGGCACGACCGCCTCGATGGTGCCGTCGGCGGCGTACGTGACGTCGTAGAAGCGCGGCACGTAGATGTTGCCGCTGACCGCGAGCCGCCGCAGCAGCTCGTCGCGACCGCCCGGGCAGTCCTCCGCCTTCCAGTCGCGCACGACCTCGGAGATCGCGAGCACGACCTCCTCGCCGTCACCGAGGACGGCGGCGTCGAGGAAGTCGGCGATCGGCTCCGGGTTGAACGCCGCGTGGCCGCCAGCGAGCACGATCGGGTCGTCGTCGCTGCGGTCGGCCGAGTGGATCGGGATGCCCGCGAGGTCGAGGGCGTTGAGCATGTTGGTGTAGCCGAGCTCGGTCGAGAAGCTGAGGCCGAAGACGTCGAACGCCTTCACCGGCCGGTGCGCGTCGACGGTGAACTGCGGGATGTCGCCCTCGCGCATCACCTGCTCCATGTCGGGCCACACGGAGTAGGTGCGCTCCGCCACGATCCAGTCGCGCTCGTTGAGCACTTCGTAGAGGATCTGCACGCCCTGGTTGGGCAGCCCGACCTCGTAGGCGTCGGGATACATCAGCGCCCAGCGGACGGTGGGGCCGTCGGGTGCGCAGTCCCAGTCCTTGACCGTGGAGTTGAGCTCGCCGCCGACGTACTGGATCGGCTTCGACACCGACGGGAGCCGGGGCTCGAGCCGAGAGAAGACCGACTCGGGGGCGCTCGTGGGCGCGGACATGCAACTACCTCGCAGGATCGACACTTGGCGGAACAACCAAGGGTACGACGCGGCGCGGCGCTGGGCCGAACCGTCAGTCGGAGTCGGTGCCCAGCTCCTCGAGCGCCTTGCGGGCCGCGACCAGCTCCTGCTCGGCGAGGACGATCAGGTCCTCCAGCCCGCGTGCGCCGTACCTGTTCGCGATGTGCTGCACGGCGTCGACGACCTCGGCCTCCGGCTCACGTTGCGTCATGCGCTCCATCCAAGCACGGCCGACGAGGCCGTCACGCGCTGTCCCGGAAGCGGGCCGAGAGCGCGTATCGCAGCAGCACCACGTCGTCCACCCGGCGTACGTCAGCGAGCTCGGCGGGATGTCCGGGCCCGAACGGGAACGCGCCGTCGTCGACGAACCGGCGCGCCCGCGAGTCGCCGACGAAGAACGGCGCGACCACGAGGTGCAGCTCATCGGCGAGGTCGTCGGCCAGGAACTGGGTGAGCACGGTGCCGCCGCCCTCGACCATGAGCCGGCCCACGCCGCGGTCGTGCAGGTCCTCGCTCAGCCGGCGCATCGAGACGCGCGGCCCGCCGCCGACGATCGTCGCGACCGCGCCGAGCCGGGTGCCGGCCGCGCCGACCCGGTCGTCGGGGCAGTAGACGAGCTTCTCGGACTCCCCGGTGGTGAAGAACCGGGCGGACGGGTCGAGCTCGGCGCCGCACGTCACGGTGACCTTGACCGGCGACGGCTTCAGCCCGCGCGCGACCCGCTCCTCGCGCCGCTCCGGGCAATGCACCAGGAGCCGGGGGTTGTCGCGACGGACCGTCGTCGCGCCGACCAGGATCGCGTCGCAGCCCGCGCGGACCTCGTCGACGCGGTCGAGGTCGGCCTCACCGGACAGCACCAGCCGCTCCGCACCGGCGCGGTCGAGGTAGCCGTCGAGCGACATCGCGCAGCTCAGCAGGGTGTACGGGCGCTCAGGCACGGACCACTCCCCTCGTCCAGAGGACGGCCCCGGGCAGGGTGGCCACCAGGGCCAGCACGCCGTAGAGCACGGCGACGGTGGCGCCCTGCGCGGCGCCGAGACCGGCCGTCGCGAACGCCGCCGCGGCCACGCCCTCGCGCGGACCCCAGCCGGCGACGTTGAGGGGTACGGCGGCCGCCAGCATCACCAGCAGGGCGAGCGGCAGCAGCTCGGTGAGCGGCGCGTCGGTGCCGGCTGCGCGGGCGGCGACGAGGAAGACGACGACATGCCCGGACGCTGCGACCAGCGAGGCTGCGACCACCACCGGCCACCGGGCCAGGGCGGCGACGATCGCCACCGCGAGCAGTGCCGACGCCCACGGCGCCGGGCCGACCAGCAGCACGGCGCCCGCCGCGACCGCCTGCACGACCTGGCCGGTCCCCCGGTCGGCCACCACCGGCAGCGCCCCGTGGCGGGCGGCCCGGTGCACGTCGCCGACGACTCCGCCGGGCAGGGTCGCGTTCAGGAACTGCGAGCGGTAGTAGGCCGCCACCGCCTCGCCCATCGGGACCTCGGCGCCCAGCCGGCGCGCGAGCACCCGCCAGCGCCACGCGCAGCACACGGTCGTGACGGCCGTGATCGCCACCGCGGCCGCCAGCGCCGCCGGACCGGCCGAGCGCACCGCGTCGACGAACGGCGCCGGGCCGACCCACCACACGACGGCCGCGAGGACGACCGCCCCGCCGAGCACCCGCAGCCGTCGACTCATCGCAGCGCCCCCAGGGCCGCAGCGACCAGCGCGGTCGTGCGCTCCCAGCCGGTCAACGTCTCGCGCCGGTCGCGGGCCGCGGCGCGGAGGCACGCGCGATGGTCGGGGTCGGTGAGCCAGGTGCGCAGCGCACCGGCGAGCGCGACCGCGTCTCCGGGCGGCACCAGCACGCCGGCGGCCCCGACGGCCTCGCGCACTCCCCCGACGTCGCTCGCGACGACCGGTACGCCGTGCGCGAGCGCCTCGGTCACGACCATGCCGTAGGTCTCGGCCCGCGAGGCGAGCACGAGCAGGTCGGCCTCGGCGTACGCCGCGTCGAGGTCGGCGCGGGACAGCGGTCCGGTCAGCCGGACGGCCGGCCCGAGCCCGGCCGCGAAGGCGGGCTCGATCGTGGTGGCCCCGACTCCGCGGCAGGTCCACGCCAGGTCGTCGAGCGTGGCGAGCGCTGCGGCGAGCACGTCGTACCCCTTGATCCGGGTGACGGCCCCGACGCTGAGCAGGGCGGCGCCGTCCGCGGACCCCGGCGCCAGCGGGGCGGCATCGACCCCGGGCTCGGCGACGAACACCCGGTCCGGAGCCAGTCCGTAGTGCTCGAGCAGCCACCCGCGGGTCCAGCGGCTGGTCGTCACGACGCCGGCTGCCGCGCGCAGCACCGCGCGCTCCCAGGGCTCCTCGCGCGGCGTGTGCACGAGCACGACGACCCGCAGGCGGTCGGTCTCGGCGAGCAGGTCGGCCGACGACAGCAGTCCGTCGACGAGGGCCACCGCCCCCTCGGGCACGGTCGCGGTCGTGGCGTGCTCGACGGCACCGAGTCCGTCGACCACCCGACGGTCGTAGACGTTCCCGCCGCTCGGCCGGGACGGGTCGTCGACGCCCTCGGGGCGCACCACGTGGACGGTCACAGCGACCTCTCGTAGCTCGCCCAGGCGACATGCGACTCGTGGAGGGTCACGACCAGGCGGGTCGCCGGGCCGAGCGCGGCCGCCCCCGCGGCGAGCCGGTCGGCGACGGTCCGGGCGAGCACCTCGGTCGTGGTGTTGGCGCCGGCGAGCCCGGGGTCGTCGTCGAGGTTGCGGTAGGTGAGCCCGCCCAGAACCTCGCGCAGCAGGTCGGTCGCCGCGCCGATGTCGAGCAGGATGCCGTCCGGGCCGAGCTCGGGCCCCGAGAACGCCGCGTCGACGACGTACGTCGCGCCGTGCAGGCGCTGCGCGGGACCGAAGACCTCGCCACGCAGGCTGTGCGCGATCATCATGTGGTCGCGCACGGTCACGGTGTACATGCGGGCTCCCCGGGATAGACGACGGTGTGGCAGAGGCCCGGCAGTCGCCCGGCCGCCAGCGCGGCCATCGTCGCGGGCAGGTCCGCGAAGTCGGACTCGCCGGTCAGCAGCGCGTCGAACGCCGGGTCGCGGAGCAGCCGCAGCGCCAGGGCGAGCCGGTCGGCGTGGCTGTGCCGGTGCCGGCGCGCGGGCGAGACCGCGCCCACCTGGCTGGCCCGCACCGCCAGCCGACGTACGTGGAACGCCCCGCCGAGCGAGAGCTGCACCCGCTGGTCGCCGTACCAGCTGAGGTCGAGCACGGTGCCCTCCGGAGCGAGCAGGTCGAGGGAGCGCTGGAGCCCGGCCGCGGTGGCGCTCGTGTGCACGACGGCGTCCAGGTCGCCCGGCGCCTCCTCCGGCGCCGCGAACGCGGCTCCCAGGGCGCGCGCCACGTCGGCGCGATCGGGGTCGACGTCGACGAGCGTCACCTCGACCTCCGGGATCCGGGCCAGCAGCCGCGCGACGCTGCACCCGACCATCCCGGCGCCCACGACCGCGACCCGGTCGCCGGGCAGGGGCCCCAGGTCCCAGACGGCGTTGAGCGCGGTCTCGACGGTGCCGGCCAGCACGGCCCGGCGGTCGGGCACCCCGTCGGGCACCGGGACGACCGCGTCGGCCGGGACGACGTACGCCGTCTGGTGCGGGTGCAGGCAGAACACCGTCCGGCCGCGCAGCTCCGTCGGGCCCGCCTCCACGCGCCCCACGGAGAGGTAGCCGTACTTGACCGGGGCGGGGAACCTGCCCGCCTGGAACGGCGCCCGCATCGCGTCGCGCTCCTCGGCCGGCACGCCGCCGCGGTGCACCAGCAGCTCCGTGCCTCGGCTGATGCCCGAGTGGAGGGAGCGCACCATCACCTCGCCGGTCCCGGGCTCGGGCAGGTCCTCCACGCGCAGCTCGCCCCGGCCGGGCTCGCGGAGCCAGTACGCCGTCGCGGTGCGCGTCTCGGTGAACCGGACCCGAGCCTGCGCCGTATGGCTGGTCACACCCCCAGACACGGAGGCGCGGTGGTCCGGGTTCAGCGTCCGGCAGACATCATCACCGGCACGCGTCTGGCCCTTGCCCTGGTCGTCGCGTTCGTGGGGCCGACCGAGCTCGGGCTGACGCTGGTCGCGATCGCGCTCGCGATGGACTGGGTCGACGGGCAGGTCGCGCGACGCACCGGCACCGCGAACCCGTTCGGGGCGCGGTTCGACATGGAGACCGACGCGTTCCTGATCGCAGTGCTGAGCGTCTACGCCGCCGCGGCGTACGGCTGGTGGGTGCTGCTGATCGGCGCCGCGCGCTACCTGCTCTGGCTCGCCGAGCGGGTCGCGCCGTGGCTGCGGCAGCCGGTGCCGCCGCGCTACTGGCGCAAGGTGGTCGCGGCCGTGCAGGGCATCGTGCTCGCCGTCGCGCTGTCCGGCCTGCTTCCCGACGTGGTCGCCTCGGCCGCGCTGGTGGTCGCGCTGGCGCTGCTCGCCGAGTCCTTCGGCCGGGACGTCTGGTGGCTCCGGCGCCGACGGGCCGACCCGGCCACGCCGTACCCGACCGGAGGCGGGCCCACCCTGGTCGCGATCGGCGTCGTCTGGGCGGCACTGCTGCTGCCGACCGGTCCCGCGGGGCTGGTGCGGCTGCCCGCCGAGGCGCTGCTGCTCGCCGGCGTCGCGCTGCTCCCCCGCGGCCGCCGGTTCGCCGCCACCGCCGTCGGGGTGCTGATCGCGGCGCTGGTCGTCGTGCACGCGATGGACCGGGGCTTCGAGACCTTCCTGGACCGGCCGTTCGACCCGCTCACCGACTGGCGCTACCTGGGCCCCGGCGTGGACGTGCTCGGCGACTCGATCGGCGACTCCGCCGCCTGGGCCACCGCGGCCGCGGCCGCGGTGCTGGTGCTGGCCCTGCTCGTCGCGCTCCCGCTCGCGACGGTCCGGGTCGCCGGCGTCCTCGCCCGGCACCGGCAGCCGACGCTGGCGCTCGGGGTCGCGTGCCTCCTCGCGCCGCTGCTGCCGATCGGGTCGACGGCCTCCAGCGGCCTGGCGTACGCCGAGGTGCGCCAGGTGCGCGCCGATCTCGCCGACCAGCGGGCGTTCGCGGCCCGGGTCGACGACGATCCCTGGGAGGATCCGCCGGCCCTCCGCGGCCTGCGCGGACGGGACGTGCTCGTGGTGTTCGTGGAGTCCTACGGGCGGGTCGCGCTCGACATGCCTCAGACGACGGCGGCCGTCGCCGCCGGGAGCCGCCGGCTCGACGACGCCGACTGGCGGACCCGCAGCGCCTACCTGACCTCGCCGACCTTCGGGGCCGCGAGCTGGCTGGCGCACGCGACCCTCCAGTCCGGCCTGTGGGTCGACAGCCAGCGCCGCTACGACCAGCTCATCGACGCGGACCGGACGACGCTGACCTCGGCGTTCGACGACGCCGGGTGGCGCACGGTGTTCGACGTACCCGCCAACACCAGGGACTGGCCCGAGGGACAGGCGTTCTACGGCTTCGACGACCTCTACGACTCGCGCAATGTCGGCTATCGCGGCCCGGACTTCGGCTACGCCCCGGTGCCGGACCAGTACACCCTGGCGACGTTCACCGCTCGTGAGCTCACCCCGACGGACCGGCCACCCACGTTCGCGGAGATCGACCTGGTCTCCAGCCACCACCCGTGGACACCACAGCCACCGCTGACGCCGTGGGACGAGGTCGGCGACGGCGCCGGGCTCCACCCGCCGCAGGAGACCCTGGACGACGTCCGCGCGAAGTACGACCGCAACATCGCCTACTCGCTGACCACCCTGGTCTCCTGGCTGGAGACGCAGCCGGACGACGACCTGGTGCTGCTGGTCCTCGGCGACCACCAGCCCCACTCCTACGTCACCGGGCCCGACCCCGGCCACGACGTGCCGGCGACCGTGATCGCCCGTGACCCGCGAGTGCTGCACCGGATCGACGGGTGGGGCTGGCGGCCCGGGCTCCGGCCGAGCGACGACGGCCCGGTGTGGCCGATGGACGACCTGCGGGACCGGCTCTTCGCGGCGTTCGAGGAGTAGGTCAGCCGGCGAGCTCGAACGCCGGCCGTCCGTCCGCGGTCTGGATCTCGACCGAAGCGATGTCGTCGCGGGCCAGCGACGTCGCGCCGCTGACCTGCATGGTCTTGCCGGGCAGCCCGGTCCAGGTGGCGACCTGCTGGGCGTCGCCGTCGATGGAGCGCACCACCAGCGCGTACGTCGGGGGCGGGCCGTGGTCGTAGTCCGGCGGCGCGTCCTCGCCACTGTCCCACCGGCACACCACGTCGAGCCGAGTGCCCCAGGCGACCGAGGTGAGGGCGACCGTGGCGACGTCGTCGCCGCCCGGTCGCACCGGGGTCATCTGCTGCGGCGGCGCGGTCGACGGCGTGGTGGCGCTGCTCGCGGGCGGGTCGGCCTGCGGGCCCGCCGTGCCGTCGTCGTCCGCCACGACCGCCACGACCACCGACGCCCCGGCGATCGCGGCCACCGCCGCCGCTGCGGCCAGGCCGACCACCCAACGGCGGCGCCGCTCGGTGCGCCGCGCCTCGTCGAGCAGCGCGGGCAGCAGGGTGTCGGGCAGCGGCTCGGGCGCCGGCGCGGACTCGACCACGTCCAGCGGCACCCGGGCGAGCAGGCCCGGCAGCCCGGCGATCTGGCCGACCGACCGGGCGCAGTCCGGGCAGGTCGCCAGGTGGCGCTCGAACGCCAGCCGCTCCGCCGGCGGCAGCGCGCCGAGCACGTAGGCGGCGTCGTCGTGGGTGAACTCGCAGCTGGTGGTCATGCCACGACCCCCATCTCCTCGAGCGCGAGCCGCAGCGCACGCAACGCGTAGTGCGTGCGCGACTTCACCGTGCCGGCGGGTACGCCGAGCCGCTCGGCCGCCTCGGCCACCGGCAGCCCGCGGTAGTAGCACTCGAGCAGCACCGAGCGGTGCTCGGCCGACAGCCG
Source organism: Nocardioides sp. GCM10030259 (assembly GCF_042666375.1). Taxonomy (NCBI): domain Bacteria; kingdom Bacillati; phylum Actinomycetota; class Actinomycetes; order Propionibacteriales; family Nocardioidaceae; genus Nocardioides; species Nocardioides sp. GCM10030259. The sequence goes on from NZ_JBHTDF010000019.1 coordinate 144,052, forward strand.
GGTCAGCGCCTCGGCGACGACCCAGGAGAGCAGCACCTGGTCGGTCTTGTCGGCCTCGCCGGCGCCGTCGGGCACGTCGGCGACCGTCACCTCGCTCTGCGAGCGCTTGGTCCGCCAGTCGTCGATCACGATGTTGCGTGCCACCTTGAACAGCCAAGCCCGGACGGATCCCTGGGCCTCGTCGAGGCTCTCCAGGCTGCGCCACGCGCGCAGCAGGGTCTCCTGGACCACGTCCTCCGCCCGCGCCCGGTCGTTGCCGGTCAGGCGGAGGCAGTAGCCCCACAACGCACCGGCGTGCTCGTCGTGCAGCCGCTGCATCAGGACGACCGGGCTCTCGGCCATCACCACCTCCCGCACCTCACACGGCCCACGGCGTGGTCCGGTTCAGCACGTGCCCATTCTCCGGGCTCAGGCGGCGTACTTCTCCTCGAGCGCGTCGGTGAGGAGGGTGACCAGCGCCTCGAGCTGGACGTCGATCGAGGTCGCGACCGTCTCGCCGGCGCCGTCGAGCGCCCGGGCAGCCAGGCCCGCCTTGCTGTCGATGAGCTCCGCGATCCGGGTGTCGATCGTCTGTGCGGCGATGATCCGCCACGCCGTGACCGGCATGGCCTGCCCGATGCGGTGCACCCGGTCGATGGCCTGGGTCTGCTCGGCGTCGGTCCACGAGAGCTCGGCGAGCACCAGGTTGGACGCGACCTGGAGGTTGATGCCGACGCCGGCCGCGGTGAGCGAGCAGACGATGATCTCGACCTCGGGGTCGTTGACGAAGTCGCTGATGTTCTGCTCGCGCGCCTTCGTCGTCTGGTCGCCGCGGATCGACGAGTAGCGGATGCCGCGGCGGGCGAACGTCTCCTCGGCGGTGTCCATGACGTCGATGTGCTTGGCGAAGAACACGACCTTGCCGACGTTCCTCGCGAGCTGGGCGGCGTAGTCGGCCGCGAGGCCGGCCTTCGCCTTGCCGATGTGGCGCATCATCGTGAAGACGTTCTCGCCGCTCGAGCTGTCGGTGTCCTCGCGCTCCCACGTCGCGACCTGGCGGACCAGCCCGTGGTCGATGCCGTCGACGACGCTGCCGGACTTGCGGGTGGCGAGCGCGGTCTCGTAGCGCTCGACGAGCCGGCGCGCGAGCTCGCGCTCGGCGTCGCGGATCGAGCGGCCGACCTCGTCGTCGAGCTCGACGGGCAGGTCCGCCACCCGGCGGGCCGGGATGTCGGCGGCGACGTCGACCTTGCGGCGACGCACGATGCCCATGTCGACCACGGCGCGGCGCGCGGCCGGGTAGAACGCGTGGTCGGCCGGCGTCAGGCCGGTCTCCTCGAGCGAGGCCATCAGCGTGTCGAGGGGCTTCTTGTCGTCGACCCAGCCGAGGAACTGCCAGATCGCCCGGAAGTCCTCGATGTCGTTGATCAGCGGCGTACCCGTCAGCGCCATCAGCAGCGGCCGGGCGGCCCGTTCGCGGATGCGCGCGGAGAGGTGCAGGACGTTCTGGGAGCGCTGCGAGGTCTTGTTCTTGATGAAGTGGGCCTCGTCGACCACCATCCCGCGGAAGCCGTGGTTGGCCATCCAGCCGACGTGGCGGTCGAGCACCTCGTAGTTGACGATGACGATGTCGGCGAACCCGTCGAGGTCGTAGCCGTCACCGTGGATGACGGTGGAGGTACGCCGCGGCGTCCACATGCTGGCCTCGCGCGCCCAGTTCATCTTGACGACGTTGGGGACCACGACGAGCAGCGGGAACGCGCCGGCGGCCTCCGCGGCCAGCAGCGACTGCGCGGTCTTGCCGAGGCCGGGCTCGTCGGCGAGCAGGAAGCTGCGGTGGCCGTGCCGGGCGGACTCGACGAGCTGCGCCTGGTGGCGCATCAGCTCGTGACCACCGGGCGCCTGGAGCGACTCCGGCTCCGGCAGGTCCATGCACGAGGTGGCGCCGGCGGCCGCGGTCTCGAACGACCGGAAGAGCGGGCCGAGGAGCTCCCAGGTGGCGAGCCGGTGGGTCAGCGGCCTGCGCTGCTCGGCGGCCGTGAAGTCGGGCACCAGGAAGGGGTTCGCGAGCTGGCGGGAGAGCACCGACTGGGGCACGACGCGACGCTCGGCGTTGGGGTCGAGCTCCGGCTCGACCTCGGGCTCGGGCTCCTCCTCGGCCTCGAGCCCGGCGGCGGCGATCATGTCCTTGCGCAGCGCCTTCGCCGAGTCGGAGACGGTCGCGTCCTCGGCGAGCAGTGCGAAGAGCGACGGCTCGCGGGCGGCGGTCTTGGCGAGGATCGTCGCGATGCCGTCGAGCCGCTTGAGCTGCTCGTTGCGCTGGGCGTCGGTCATCGCGGCGTCGGCCTTCACCCGCGCCCGCTCCTCGCGCGCCAGCAGGGCGACGACCTGGAACTTGCTGCGGATGCCGGGGACGTTCGAACGGCGCTCGACGGCGTTCTCGACCTCGCGCACGGCACGCGCGAGGATCGGGATGATCCCCTCGTTGTCGAGCGGGCGGCGTCGCCCGTTGCGCTGGCCGCCTCGCTGGGACGACCGGTTCGACGTACGGCGACTCGCCGTCTGCTGCTGGCCCTGTCGAGCCAAGAACCCTCCTCGAGTGACGGTCGCGGAGACGCGGATGGGTGTGGGTACACCCTCACGGCCCCGGGACCGGGACGAACGCGCGTCGTCGGACCTGCCCCCGACGGGGCCGCTCCCCTGACGCGATTCGGTCGGCGTGTCCCCCACGCGACCATTGAGAAACGCGGCCCGATCGGGCCGACGTCCCACCCACTGTAGCGCGCAAACCCCGCCGCGCGTGAGTCAGACCGTGAAGTCCACTCCCTGGGCGAGCGGGAGCTCGCCGGAGAAGTTGATCGTGTTGGTCGCGCGACGCATGTAGGCACGCCAGGCGTCCGACCCGGACTCGCGGCCGCCGCCCGTCTCCTTCTCCCCGCCGAACGCCCCGCCGATCTCGGCGCCGGACGTGCCGATGTTGACGTTGACGATGCCGCAGTCGGAGCCCTCGGCCGACACGAACAGCTCCGCCTCGGCCACGTCGGAGGTGAACACGCACGACGACAGCCCCTGGGGCACGGCGTTGTTGAGCGCGATCGCGTCGGCGAAGTCGTCGTACGGCATCACGTAGAGCAGCGGCGCGAACGTCTCGCGGGCGACCACGCCGGCCTGCTCCTTCATCCGCACCACGGCGGGCTCGGCGTAGAAGGCGTCCGGCGCGAGGTCCGCGTGGGCCCGGCCTCCGCCGACCACGACCTCCCCGCCGTCGGCCCTCGCCTCCTCGAGGGCGGCCGTCATCGCGTCGTACGAGCGCCGATTGACCAGCGGCCCCACGAGCGTGCCCTCGGTCATCGGGTTGCCGATCGGGAGCCGGCCGTACGCCGCCTCGAGCCGGTCGGTGAGCTCGTCGACGACGCTCGTGTGCGCGATGACGCGGCGCATCGTCGTGCAACGCTGGCCGGCGGTGCCGGCGGCGGCGAAGACGATGCCGCGGACGGCGAGGTCGAGGTCGGCGCTGCCCGTCACCACGGCCGCGTTGTTGCCGCCGAGCTCGAGCAGGGAGCGGCCGAACCGCTCGGCCACCCGCGGGCCGACCGCGCGGCCCATCCGGGTCGAGCCGGTGGCGCTGAGCAGCGCGATGCCGTCGTGGTCGACGAGCGCCTGCCCGACGTCGGGGCCGCCGAGGACGACCTGCGACAGCGCGTCCGGCGCGCCCTGCTCGGCGATCGCCCGCGTCAGGGTGGCCTGGCACGCCAGCGCCGTCAGCGGGGTGAGCTCGGAGGGCTTCCAGACGACCGGGTCGCCGCAGACGAGCGCGATGGCGGTGTTCCACGACCAGACCGCCGCCGGGAAGTTGAACGCGGAGATCACGCCGACGACGCCGAGCGGGTGCCACGTCTCCATCAGCCGGTGGCCCGGGCGCTCGGACGGCATGGTCCGCCCGTAGAGCTGGCGCGAGAGACCGACCGCGAAGTCGCAGATGTCGATCATCTCCTGGATCTCGCCGCGCGCCTCGGACGTGATCTTCCCGGCCTCGATGCTCACCAGCGTCGCGAGGTCGTCCTTGTGCTCGCTGAGCAGCTCGGCCCAGCGCTTCACCAGCCCGCCGCGGGCGGGCGCCGGCACCTTCCGCCAGGCCCGGAACGCCTCCCCCGCCCGGCCGACCGTTTCGTCGACGTACACCGCGTCCCGCCACGTCAGCGACGCGACCCCCTGCCCGTTGATCGGCGACGCGGAGGTGACGTCGCCGGTCAGCGCCTCGACGTCGACACCGCAGCGGCGCGCGGTCTCGAGGGCCAGCGCGGACAGCTCGGACTGGGACGGGATGGTGGTCATGGTGCTGTTCCTACAGCATCAGGCTCCACGTCTGCCCGACGAGGTCGTGGCCGAAGCTGTGGTGCGGCTCCTCGGCCACCAGCCGGAACCCTGCGGCCTCGTAGATCCGGCGGGCCGAGGCCAGCACGTCGTTGGTCCAGAGGTCGACGCGCGCGTAGCCGGCGGCCCGCGCGAACGCCAGGCACTCCTCGACGAGCCGACCGCCGAGACCGAGCCCGCGCGCCTTCGGGGTGACCAGCAGGATGCGCAGCCTTGCGGCTCCGTCGTCCCCCTCGTCGCCCCGGACGAGAACGATGCAGCCGGCGCGCTCGCCGTCCACCTCGGCGACCCAGGCCGCCTCGCGCGCCGGGTCGTGGTCGGCGGCGTACTCGCCGACGATCCGGGCGACCAGCGCCTCGAAGTCGGTGTCCCACCCGAACTGCTCGGCGTACACCTCGCCGTGGGCCATCACGACCCACCCCAGGTCGCCCGGCCGGTCCGCGCGTCGTACGACGACCCCTGCCATCACACCTCCAACTGAAACGACTGTTTCAGTATGCTAGTGCCGTGACCGCCTCGGACGCCACCCCCTCCGCCCGACAGCTCGAGCTGCTGGAGGCGGCGTACTCGTACGTCCTCGAGCACGGCCTGGCCGACCTGTCGCTGCGGCCGCTCGCGGCGGCGATCGGCTCGAGCCCGCGGGTGCTGCTCTTCCTGTTCGGCAGCAAGGACGGCCTGGTGCGGGCGCTGCTCGCCCGCGCCCGCACCGACGAGGTCGCGCTGCTCGGCCGGCTCGACGACCCCGGCGACCTCGCGTCGGCCGGCGGGCAGGTCTGGTCGTGGCTGTCGGCGCCCGAGCACCGGCCGCTGCTCCGGCTCTGGGCCGAGGCCTACGCCCGGTCGCTGGTGGAGCCCGACGGCGCCTGGGCCGGGTTCGCGGCCGCGACCGTGCGCGACTGGCTGGCCGTGCTCGCCGCCCACCAGCCCGAGACGGAGCGGGACACCGACGCGGGCCTCGTGCACCGTACGGCCGTGCTCGCGGTGCTCCGCGGCGGCCTGCTCGACCTGCTGGCCACCGACGACGAGCCTCGCGTCACGGCCGCAGTGCACGCAACGTTGAATCGAGAGTTGTGACGGTTGAATCGAGAGTTGTGACGGTTGAATCGAGAGTTCTGGCCACCGAAAGTCCGGAGTCAACTGGCAGAAGTCCCGATTCGACCTTCACACGATGTTGAGCTCCGGGCGTACGCCGGCGCCGAACCGCTCGACCGAGAGGCCGGCGACGTCGACGGGAGGAGTGCGGCCGAGCACCAGGTCGCGCACCACCTCACCGATCGCCGGCCCCATCAGGAAGCCGTGGCCGGAGAAGCCGGTGGCGTAGAGGAACCGCGAGACCCCGGCGGCCTCGCCGACCAGTGCGTTGTGGTCGGGCGTCATCTCGTAGAGCCCGGCCCAGCCGGACGCGATGCCGACGTCGGCGAGCGCGGGCACCCGGCGCTCGATGGCCGAGCCGAGGCGCGGGAGCCAGGCGTCGGAGCGGGCCACGTCGAAGCCGGGCTGCTCGTCGGGGTCGGACATGCCGAGCAGCAGGCCGGGTCCCTCGAGGTGGAAGTAGAGGCTGGTGCCGAAGTCGATGGTGAACGGCGTCGCCGGGTCGAGCCCCGGCATCGGCGAGGTGGTGAGGATCTGTCGCCGCAGCGGCGTGACCGGCAGGTCGACGCCGGCCATCTCCCCCACCGCCCGCGACCATGCGCCGGCGGCGCAGACGACCGTGTCGGTCTCGATCCGGCCAGCCGACGTCGCCACCGACCGCACCGCACCGTCGACGACCTCGATGCCCGTCGCCGCGCAGTGGGCGATGACGCGGGCGCCGGCGCGACGCGCCCCCGCGGCGTACCCGAGCACGACCGACTCGGGCGTGCAGTGGCCGTCGTCGGGCGACCAGGCGGCGGCGAGGATCCCGTCGAGCGAGACCAGCGGCGACAGCGCCCCGGCCTCCCGCGCAGAGACCATCCCGCTGGGCACGCCGAGCGAGTTCTGGAGCGCGACGGCCGCCTCGAACGCCGCGACGTGCCCGGGGTCGTCGAGCAGGAAGAGGTAGCCCGACCGCTGGAGGTCGATGTCCTGTCCGAGCTCGTCGGGGAACCGTTCGAAGGCCTTCAGGCTGCGCAGTCCGAGCTCGATGTTGACCGGGTCGGAGAACATCGCCCGCACCCCGCCGGCCGCCTTGCACGTCGACCCGGAGCCGAGGCTGTCGCGCTCGAGCACCACGACGTCGGGCACGCCGGCCCGGGCCAGGTGGTACGCCGCGCTCAGCCCCATCACCCCGCCGCCGACGACGACCACCAAGGCGCGCGTCGGCACCTCAGCCACCGCAGAGCCCCCGTGCCGCCTCGACGATCTCGTCCTCGGTCACCAGCACCAGCCGCGCCGCGGGTCCGAGCGGCACGTAGGAGTCCGTGCTCGCGACGCGGCCGATCCGGCCGCGGTAGCCGCGCTCGACCAGCGCGGTCACCACGCCCTCGCCGACGCCGCCCGACCGCCGGGTCTCGTCGACGACCAGCACCCGGTCGAAGTCGGCGGCGTACGCCGCGAGCTCGTCGACCGGCAGCGGCGCGACCCAGCGCAGGTCGAGCACGGTGGCGCCGATCCGGTCGTGCGAGAGGGTGCGGGCCGCGCGCAGCGACATGGGGACGCCGTTGCCGAACGTCACGACCAGCAGGTCTTCGCCGTCGCCGTGGGCGCGCGGTCCGCGGGGCGTCCCCGCGGCGTACCGCGCGGTCCACAGCCCGTCGCCCGGCTCGTGCAGGTCCCGCGCGTGGTAGAGCGCGATCGGCTCCACCATCACGCAGACCCGGCCGTCGAGCTCCGCGAGCTCGGCGCACTCGCGGAGCAGCAGCGGCGCGTCGGCGGGATGGCTCGGCACGCACACGACCAGCCCGGGGATGTCGCGGAGCACGGCGAGCGAGTTGTCGTTGTGGAAGTGGCCGCCGAACCCCTTCTGGTAGGCGAGCCCCGGGATCCGCACGACCATCGGGTTGCGGTAGCGCCCGTCGGAGAAGAACGCAAGCGACGCGGCCTCGCCGCGGAGCTGGTCCTCGGCGTTGTGGAGGTAGGCGAGGTACTGGATCTCCGGCACCGGCAGCAGCCCGGCCAGCGACGCGCCGAGCGCCGTGCCGAGGATCGTCTGCTCGTCGAGGAGCGTGTCCATCACCCGCAGGCCGCCGAACCGCTTCCGCAGCCCGCGAGTCACGCCGTACACACCGCCCTTGACGCCGACGTCCTCGCCGAGCACGAGCGCGTGCGGGCGCTCCTCCAGCAGCTCCGCGAGGGCGCCGTTGATCGCCTGGGCGAGGGTCAGCGACCCCTCCGGCGGAGCACCCGTCGGCCGCCGGGGCGGTGCCGGCCGCGTCTCGGGCCGGTGCAGCGGGCGCACGACCTCGCCGCGCGACGCGAGCCGACGCTCGCCGATGACCGACTTCGCCTCGTCCATCACCGCGGCGCGGGTGCGCTCGTACGTCTCGAGCACCTCGTCGGGCGTGCAGACACCGGTCTCGACGAGGTACGCCGCGGTCGCCAGCAGCGGGTCGCGCTCGTGGTCGCGGGCGATCTCGGCGCTGGTGCGGTAGCCCAGCTCGACGTCGGAGCCGGCATGCCCGAGAAAGCGCACCGTGCGGAGGTGCAGCAGCACCGGCCGCCGCCGCTCCCGCACGTGGTCGACCGCGGCCTCCACGTCGGCGAGCAGCCGGTCGGGGCGCGGCGACGCGGCCTCGACGTACTCACAGCCGGGGAGCCGACGCAGCGTCGCCTCGAGCCAGCCGGCCGGCGTGCGCGTGCTGATGCCGAGGCCGTTGTCCTCGACCACGACGAGGAGCGGCAGGTCGAGGCCGCGGTGGGTGAGGTACGCCGCGGCGTTGAGCGCGCCCTGGGCCGTCGAGTGGTTGACCGAGGCGTCGCCGAGTGACGTCACGACGATGGCGTCCTCCGGCCAGCGGCGCTGCGGCGCGAGGTCGGCGAGGTTGCCGAGCGCGAACGCGAGGCCGACCGCCCGGGGCAGGTGGGAGGCGATCGTGGAGGTCTGCGGGATCACGTGCAGGTCCGGGTGCCCGAACACCTTGTGGCGACCACCCGCGATCGGGTCGGCCGCCGCGGCGGTGAGGCCGAGGAGCACGTCGCGGACGGGCGTGGTCGCGGCGTCGGGGCGCTCGGCCGCGTTGCGGGCGGCGCGGGCGGCGTAGAAGCCGCCGGACCGGTAGTGCAGCAGCGCCGGGTCGTCGACGCGGGTGAGCATCCCGAGCGCCGCGTTGGCCTCGTGCCCGGCCGAGCCGATCGTGTAGAAGCCCTCCCCCTGCGCCTGCAGCCAGCGCGCGGCGAGATCGAGGTGACGGCTCTGTGCCTGGGCCTCGAACAGGACGAGCGCGCGCGCCTGATCGGCCTCCTCTGCGACCCCCGGCCGCAGCGCGCGCACGCGCTCGAGGAAGTGCTCGTCGATCGCCTCCGGCATCCGCGTCCTCCCGTCTCGGCCCCGCTCGGACCACTCTTCCACCGGGAGGTCGGACCGAGGGTTGCGACACGTTCTGACAAGATCTGTCATCTTCGGTCACAATGTGTGTCATGCGCGACGATCTCCTCGAGCTCTGCCGGACCATCGACCTGTCGATCCTGGGCGACCGGGTCCGCTCCACGCGCCTGCGCGCGGGGCTGACGCAGGCCCAGGTCGCGGGCGATGCCGTCTCGGTCGGCTACGTCTCCCGGATCGAGAGCGGCCAGCGCCGCCCCGACGCCCAGCTCCTCGAGACCATCGCCGGCGCCCTCGGCGTCAGCGCCGAGGAGCTCCTCGTCGGCGTCTCCCCCGACCGGCTCACCGAGCTCCGGGTCGAGCTGGACCATGCCCAGATCGCCCTGGCGACCGGCTCGACCGAGCAGGCGCTCGAGATCGTGGGCCGGATCCTCGCCGACCCGGCCGTCGAGAACGTGCCCGACCTCGAGCGCGAGGCGTCCTACCTGCGGGCGAACGTGCTCGAGGTGTCCGGCGACGTGCCCGGAGCCATCATCGCGCTGGAGGACCTGGCCGAGAGGGCGCCGCGGGACCTGACCTGGCTCGGCGGACAGACCGCGCTGTGCCGCTGCTACCGGGAGTCCGGGGAGCTCGGCCGGGCCATCGAGGTCGGCACCCAGGCGTCGCGTTTCGTCGAGGAGCACGGACTGACCGGGCTCGACGAGGCTGTGCGCGTGACGCTCTCCCTCGCGGCGGCGTACGTCGAGCAGGGTGACGTCGACTACGCGGCACGGATGTGCCGACGCGTCATCGAGCGCGCCGAGGACGCGAGCTCGCCGGTGGCGAAGGCCTCGGCGTACTGGAACCTCTCGATCATCGAGTCGATGCGCGGCAACGCCGACCTCGCGCTGCCGATGACCCGGCGAGCCCTTGCCGTGCTCGAGGCCGCCGGCGACGCACGCAACATCGCCCGCCTGCGGACCGAGCTCGGCATCCAGCAGCTGCTGGTCGACCCGCCGGAGCCCGTCGAGGCCCTCGACCTGCTGACCAGTGCCGCCCTGGAGATGGAGGTCGCGGGCGCACTGCCGGGCGACCTGGCCGACAACCGCCTGGCGCAGGCTCGGGCCCGGTTCCTACTCGGCGACATCGATGCCGCGCGGGCGCAGGCGACGGAGACCGCCCAAGCCGCGCGCGCCAGCACACCGATCGTTGCCGCGAACGGGTACGCCCTGCTGGGGCAGATCGCAGTCAACGACGGCGACCGCGCGGTGGCGCACAGCCACTTCCAGGAGGCCGTGCTCGTGCTCAGCGGACTGGGCGCCGACCGATCGGCCGCCCAGCTCTGGTTCGAGCTCGCGGGTCTCCTCGAGAGCGTCGGGGACGCCACGGGGGCGCTCGACGCCTACCGGCGCGCCGCCGCGGCCACCGGCCTGGTGGCACCAGCAGTGCGCCTCACGCAGCCGCAGTCAAGCTCCTGACGGCGGCCGGATCTCAGCTCGAGATCAGCAGCACCAACGGTGTGCCGAGGTCGCCTGCGCAGAATCTGCCGCGGCCGCCTGTACGGCTCCCCCGAACCCGACCAGCGACAGCACCGCGACGACTCCGACCAGCATCCTGCGCGTGCGAGCCATGTTCATTTCTCCCTCTTCATGGGTCATGCCCGGGACCGGGCGTGACAACTTCTTGTCATATCTTGGCAAGTCTTGTGGCAGAATGGCCAGACACCGCGCATCGAGACGCTCGCCGGACCCGGAAGCCCCCCTCCGCAACCGGCGCGTTCCTCGGGGGTGCGCGGCAGCAACACTGCGACGGCCCCGTCGGCCACCCACCCCCCTGAGGCCGACGGGGTCGAGCGCTGTCCGGGGCCGTTCGGCCCTCGCCCCAGCACCCGGTCGGGGTGCACCCTCAGGACATGAGCGTCTACGTCCGCGAGTTCAACGAGGGCAACAAGGACCAGAAGGACCTGCTGGGTGGCAAGGGCGCCAACCTGGCCGAGATGACCAACCTCGGCCTGCCGGTGCCACCCGGGTTCACGATCACCACCGACGCCTGCCGGGCCTTCCTCGGCACCGGCCGGGAGCCCGACGGGCTCGAGGCCGAGGTCGACGAGCACCTGCGCGCCCTCGAGGAGCGCCGCGGCCGCCGGCTCGGTGATCCCGACGACCCCCTGCTGGTGTCGGTGCGGTCGGGGGCCAAGTTCTCGATGCCCGGGATGATGGAGACGGTGCTCGACGTCGGACTCAACGACGCGTCGGTCGCCGGGCTCGCCCGGGTCAGCGGCGACGAGCGCTTCGCCGTCGACTCCTACCGCCGGCTGCTCCAGATGTTCGGCGCCACGGTCCTCGGCATCGACGCGGACGCGTTCGCCTCGGCGCTCGACCGCAGCATGCAGCAGCGCGGGGTCAGCGCCGACACCCAGCTCGACGCCGACGACCTGCGCTCGCTCGTCGAGGAGTTCAAGGGGATCATCCGCGACCACACCGGCGCCGACTTCCCGCAGGAGCCGCGCGAGCAGCTCCGCCTGGCGATCCGGGCGGTCTTCACGTCCTGGAACACCCCCCGCGCCGCCCTCTACCGGCGCCAGGAGCGGATCCCCGACGACCTCGGCACCGCGGTGACGGTGCAGACGATGGTGTTCGGCAACCGGGGGGACAGCTCGGGCTCCGGCGTGTGCTTCACGCGGGACCCCGCGACCGGCGCGCCCGGCGGGTACGGCGACTACCTGGCCAACGCCCAGGGCGAGGACGTCGTCTCGGGCATCCGCAACACGCTGGCCCTGGACGGTCTCGCCGAGCACGATCGCCCGTCGTACGACGCGCTCATGCAGGTGATGTCGACGCTCGAGGGCCACTACCGCGACCTGTGCGACATCGAGTTCACGATCGAGGACGGCAACCTGTGGTTGCTCCAGGTGCGGGTCGGCAAGCGGACCCCGGAGGCGGCCGTGCGGATCGCGGTCGACCTGGTGGACGAGGGGGCCATCGATCTCGACGAGGCGCTCACCCGGGTGACCGGTCACCAGCTGGCCACGCTGATGTTCCCCCGGTTCGCCCCCGACGCCGAGCGCACGGCAGTCACCCGCGGCCTGAGCGCGTCGCCCGGCGCGGCCGTCGGCCGCGTCGCCCTGGACTCCGAGACGGCGGCCGAGTGGGCCGCCCGCGGGGACGACGTGATCCTGGTCCGCAAGGAGACGACGCCCGACGACCTGCCGGGCATGGTCGCCGCGCGCGGGATCCTCACCAGCCGTGGCGGGAAGACGTCCCATGCCGCGGTCGTCGCTCGCGGCATGGGACGCACCTGCGTCTGCGGGGCCGAGGAGATCGAGATCGACCTGGGCCGGCGCGAGTTCCGCGTGCGTGGCGGGGAGGTCGTCGCCGAGGGCGACACGATCTCCGTCGACGGCAGCACCGGCGAGGTCTTCCTCGGGGCGGTTCCGGTCGGCGACTCCGGCGTCGTACGACTGCTGGCAGGCGAGGAGATCGACGACCCCGTTGCCGCCGCGGCGGCGCGCCTGCTCGCGCACGCCGACGGTGTGCGTCGGCTCGAGGTGCGGGCGAACGCCGACACCCCGGACGACGCCCGCCACGCGCGGCTGCTCGGCGCCCAGGGCATCGGGCTGTGCCGCACCGAGCACATGTTCCTCGGCGACCGGCGCGAGCTCGTCGAGGAGCTGATCGTCGCCGCCGACGCGGCCGGCCGGTCGGCCGCGCTCGGCAAGCTCCTCCCCCTCCAGCGCACCGACTTCGTCGGGATCCTGGAGGCGATGGACGGGCTACCCGTGACGATCCGGCTCATCGACCCGCCGCTGCACGAGTTCCTGCCCGACCTCACCGACCTGGCCGTCCGCGTCGCGCTGGAGGACGAGCGGCATGTCGAGGACGAGCACGACCACACCCTGCTCGCGGTCGTACGCCGCCTGCACGAGCAGAACCCGATGCTCGGGCTGCGTGGGGTCCGGCTCGGCATCGTGATCCCGGGCCTGTTCACCATGCAGGCCCGCGCGGTCGCAGAGGCCGCGGCCGACCGCGTGGCCGCCGGCGGTGACCCGCGCCCCGAGCTGATGGTGCCCCTGGTCGCCACCGAGCGGGAGCTGGCCCTGGTGCGCACCCAGCTCGAGGAGGCCGTGGCCGACGTGGAGCGCACCCGCGAGGTCGAGCTCGACATCCCCATCGGCACGATGATCGAGCTGCCGCGCGCCGCCGTGACGGCCGACCGCATCGCCGGCGTCGCCGACTTCTTCTCGTTCGGCACCAACGACCTCACGCAGATGACGTGGGGGTTCTCCCGCGACGACGTCGAGTCGGAGTTCGTGCAGGACTACCTCGACCAGGGCATCTTCGCGACCTCGCCGTTCGAGTCGATCGACGAGGAGGGCGTCGGCGAGCTGGTCCGCACCGCCGTCCGCCTCGGCCGTGAAGCCCGGCCCGGCCTGCACCTCGGCGTCTGCGGCGAGCACGGCGGCGACCCGAGCTCCATCCACTTCTTCGACGAGGTCGGGCTCGACTACGTCTCGTGCTCGCCCTTCCGCGTGCCCGTCGCCCGATGGGAGGCCGGCCGGTCGGCCCTCGAGCGCCGCCGGGGCTGACGCCGCTTCCCGGGGTGGGCTCACATCCTGCGGACCTACCATGCGGCCATGGGTCGGTGGGGCCGCGGGAGGGTCCTCGGCCTCGGGGCGGGAGCGCTGGTGGCCGGGGCCGTGCTGGTGGCCGCTCTCGGGCGGACCGACGGGGCGCCGACGGGCGACCCGCAGGAGCGACCGCCGCCGACCACGCCGGCACCGTCGCCGAGCGCCGGGCCGACGCCTTTGCTGCCCAACATGCGCAGCCTCGAGGCGTTCGACCTCGACGTCGTCCGGACGCCTGGCGGGCGCGAGCTCCGGTTCGCCGCGGCGCTGGCCAACCTCGGGCCGGGGCCCCTGCTGCTGCGCCCGCTCGCGGCCGGGGCGACCTGCCCTGCCGGGCAGCACCCGGCGACGCAGCTCGTCTTCCGCGACGTCGGCGCCGATGCGACCTACCACCCGCTCCGGGAACGCCCGCTGCGGCGCCAGCCGGTCGGCTGCATGCTCGAGCACCCCGACCACGACCACTGGCACTTCGACGCCATGGCCGCCTACGCGCTCCGGGACCCCGCGACGGGTGCGACCCTCGCGGAGCGCCGCAAGGTCAGCTTCTGCCTGCGGGACAACCGGCGGGTCTCAGGTGTCGCCACCCGGGTACGCCGCGAGCACTTCGGCGAGTGCAGCCGCACGGCCCGCCAGGGCATCTCGCCGGGGTGGGTCGACGTCTACTCCGCCGACCTGGCGGGCCAGTCGCTGCCGCTGCCGCCCGGCGCCGGGCGACGGGCGCTGTGCCTCGACCTCACCGCGGACCCGCGTGGACGGATCGAGGAAGCGGACGAGACGGACAACGCCGTGTCGACGGGCATCGTCGTGCGTGGACCGGATGCCCGGTTCGCCCCGGGGGTGCGGTGCTCGTGACCGGCCCCCGGGACCCGGGTCAGCGCCAGCCGAGCTCCGGAGCGAGGTGCTTCAGGACGCTCTCGATGACGTGGGCGTTGTAGTCGACACCGAGCTGGTTGGGGACGGTCAGCAGCAGGGTGTCGGCGGCGGCGATCGCCTCGTCCTCCGCGAGGTCGCGGACCAGCTGGTCGGGCTCCCCGGCGTACGACTTGCCGAAGCGGGCGAGGCCGCCGTCGATGTGACCGACCTGGTCCTGGCTGCGCGACTCGTGGCCGAAGTAGGCGTCGTCCATGTCATTGACGATCGGGAAGATGCTGCGGCTGACCGAGACGCGCGGCTCGCGGTCGTGGCCGGCCGCCTTCCAGGCGTCGCGGAAGCGCTGGATCTGCTCGGCCTGGAGCTGGTGGAAGGGCACGCCCGTGTCCTCGGTCAGCAGCGTCGAGCTCATCAGGTTCAGTCCCTGCTCGGCGGTCCACTCGGCGGTGGAGCGGGAGCCGGCTCCCCACCAGATCCGGTCGCGCAGGCCGGGCGAGTGCGGCTCGATGCGCAGCAGGCCGGGCGGGTTCGGGAACATCGGCCGCGGGTTGGGCTGCGCGAACCCCTCCCCCTCGATCACGTCGAGGAAGACGCGGAGGTGGTCGCGCGCCATGTCGGCGTGGTCGGACCCCTCCCCCGGCACGTAGCCGAAGTAGCGGAATCCGTCGATCACCTGCTCCGGTGACCCGCGGCTGACGCCGAGCTGGAGCCGCCCGCCGGCGATGAGGTCGGCGGCGCCGGCGTCCTCGGCCATGTAGAGGGGGTTCTCGTAGCGCATGTCGATGACGCCGGTGCCGATCTCGATCCGGCTGGTGCGCGCCCCGATGGCGGCGAGCAGCGGGAACGGCGACGCGAGCTGCCGGGCGAAGTGGTGCACGCGGAAGTACGCGCCGTCGGCGCCGAGCTCCTCGGCGGCGACGGCGAGATCGATGGACTGCAGCAGCGCGTCCGACGCCGACCGCGTCTGCGACTGCGGTGACGGCGTCCAGTGGCCGAAGGACAGGAACCCGATGTGCTTCATGCCGCCTCCAACAGAAGTTGAACGGTCAAGCTTCCCGCTACGGTGCGTTCCACAGCAGCAGCGCCGGGTGCTCGCGCTCGTGGCCGAGGACCGACAGGGTCGCGGTGTCGAGCTTGAAGAACCGGCCGTCGCCGACCGGCAGGCCGAGCCAGCGCGCGGCGAGGGCGCGCAGCGCGTGGCCGTGCCCGAAGACGAGGGTCCGGCCGTCGGCCTCACGGGCGCTCGCCACGACCCGGTCGAGGCGCGCCCCCACCTGTGCGGCGGTCTCGCCGCCCGGCACCGGGTGGGTCCAGATCGTCCAGCCGGGAGTGTGCTCGCGGATCTCCGCCGTGGTGGTGCCCTCGTAGTCGCCGTAGGCCCACTCGACCAGGTCGTCGTCGACCTCGGCGTCGGGGAAGCCCGCCAGCTCCGCCGTACGTCGGGCGCGCAGCCGCGGGCTGGTCAGCACCCGGGCGAAACCGCCGTCGGCGAGCCGAGGTCCCAGCGCCCGCGCGACCTCCTCCCCCTCGGGGAGCAGCGGGAGGTCGGTCGTCGACGTGTGCCGGCCGTTGGCGCTCCACTCGGTCGTGCCGTGCCGGACCACCCAGAGCTCGCTCACCCGGCCATTCAAGCAGCGTCAGGTCTTGCGGGCCTTCGCGATCGTCTCCTCGACGATCTGGTTGACGCGGGAGCCGCTCGGCCAGCCGGCGTAGTGGCAGAGCAGGATCACGATCTCGCGCAGCTGCTCGTCGTCGAGCTCGCCGGCGGTGTACGCCGCGGGGATCTGGATCGTCAGCACGTCGTGCTGGTTGGAGCCGGCGAGCAGGCCGATGAGCAGCAGGCGGCGGTCGCGGTCGGTGAGGCCGGGCCGGTTCCAGATGTCGGCGAAGAGGTGGTCGGCGGTGTAGGCGAAGAAGTCGCCGGTGCCGTCGGACATCTCGAAGCCGTAGACCTGCTCCATCCGCTCCAGGCCGCGGCGCCGCGTCTCGGGGAGATCGTCGAACTTGCCCATCACTGCTCCTTTCACGCGCGGAACGTCTGTCCGCCGTCGACGGCGATGATCTGCCCCGTCACCCACGACGACTCGTCGGAGAGCAGGAAGAGGCAGGCGCCGACCATGTCCTCGGGCTGGCCCATCCGCTTCAGGGCGAGGTTCTTCACCAGGTCCCTGGCGGCGTCGCCTGCCTGGGTGCGGGTCGCGGCGGTGTCGGTGGGCCCGGGGGCGATGGCGTTGACGCGGATCTTCATGCCGCCGAGCTCGTGGGCGAGCTGCTGGGTCAGGCCGTTGACGCCGACCTTGGCGAGGCCGTAGAAGCCCGAGTAGAGGTACGCCGCGGTGCTCGACTGGTTGACGATCGCGCCGCCGCCCCGCTTCTGCATCTCGGGGTAGACCGCGCGGGTCATCACCAGCGCACCGTCCATGTTCACCGACATGAACTTCCGGTAGTAGTCCCAGTCGACGCTGATCAGCAGGTCGAACGCCATGTCGCCGTAGATCGCGGCGTTGTTGACCAGCCCGTCGATCCCGCCGTACGCCGCGACCGTGGCCTCGACCAGCGCGGCCGCGTCGTCGTGGGACGAGACGTCGCAGCGGACGAAGAGACCGCCGATGTCGGCCGCGACCTTCTGCCCCGCCTCGACGTTGAGGTCGGCCACCACGACCGACGCGCCCTCCGCCGCGAGCGCCCGCGCGTAGGCCTCGCCGATGCCCTGCGCCGCCCCCGTGACGACGACGACCTTGTTCTCGAATCTCATCTCTCTCCGTCCTGTGGAGTCTGTTTGGGATAGTCCGTCACGATCTGGTCGCCCTCGAGCCCGTTCCGGCGACCAGAAGGTGACGGACTATCCCGCCGGCTCGGCGATCGTCTTCGTCTCGAGGTACTCCTCGAACCCCGCGACACCCATCTCCCGGCCGATGCCGGACTGCTTGTAGCCGCCGAACGGCGCGTCGGGGCTGAACCAGACCCCGCCGTTGACGGCGATCGTGCCGGTGCGGATCCTCGCGGCGACCGCCTTCGCACGGTCGAGGTCGCCCGACTCCACCGACCCCGAGAGGCCGTACGCCGAGTCGTTGGCGATCCGCACCGCGTCGTCGTCGCCGTCGTGCGGGATCACGACCAGCACCGGGCCGAAGACCTCCTCCTGCGCGAGCCGGCTGGAGTTGTCGAGGCCGGCGATCACGGTCGGCTCGATCCAGAAGCCGTCCTGCTCGATGACACGACCGCCCGTGGCGAAGGTGCCGCCCTCCTCCTCGGCCAGCCTGAGGTATGACGCGACGCGGTCGCGCTGGGCCTCGGAGATCACCGGGCCGCAGATCGCGCCCGGGTCGGCGGGATCCTTGGCGCCGATCGACTCCATCGTCGCGGCGGCGACCTGCACCGCCTCGTCGTACCTCTCGCGGGGCACGACGAGGCGCGTCGTGATCGCGCAGCCCTGGCCGGCGTGGATGCACGCCGCGAACGCCGTGGCGCCCGCAGCTGAGCCGATGTCGGCGTCGTCGAGCACGATCGCGGCGGACTTGCCGCCGAGCTCGAGGAACACCTTCTTCAGGGTCGGCGCGGCCGCGGCCATGATCGCCTTGCCAACCTGGGTGGAGCCGGTGAAGGACACCATGTCGACGCGCGGGTCGGTCGTGAGCAGCGCCGCGACCTCGTTGGCGCGCGGCGTCACGACGTTGAAGACGCCGGGCGGGATGTCGGTGTGCTCGGCGATCAGCCGCCCGAGCTCTGCCGCCAGCCACGGCGTGTCCGGCGCGGGCTTCAGCACGACCGTGCAGCCGGCGGCCAGAGCGGGGCCGACCTTGGCGAGGTTGATCTGGGTCGGCACGTTCCACGGCGAGATCGCCGCGACCACGCCGACCGGCTCGCGGCGCACCGTGCGCCGCGACGGGATGCCCATCGGCGCCGCGACGCCGAGGTCGCTCTCGAACTCGTAGGATTCCAGCAGGTCCGTGACCCACTTCAGCCCCTCGACCGGCACGTCGAAGCCGGCCGCACCCATCATGAAGCCCGGCATCCCGACCTCAGCGGTCGTCAGCGCCTTGAACGCGTCGCCGTCGTCGAGCAGCGCCTGGTGGAGCTGGCGCAGGCAGCGCACCCGCAGCTCGGCGTTCGTCGACCAGTCGGTCTCGTCGAAGGCCCGGCGTGCAGCAGCGATCGCCGCGTCCACGTCGGTGGCGGTGCCGTCCGGGGCGACGCCGATCTCCTGCCCCGTGGCCGGGTTGAGGATCGGGTACGACGAGACCGCGCCGACGAGCTTGCCGTCGATCAGCTGCTGGGCAGGAGGGGGCAGGGCTTGTCCTGAGGAGCCGAGGGACGAGGCGTCTCGAAGGGTCATCGCGTCGGCTCCTGGGTGACGTGGTCGCCGCGCTCGACCGGCGGCGGCCACACCGTCGACGGCATCTCCTTGTGGCGGTAGTGACCCGGCACCTTGAGCCCCCCGACGGACATCCGCCTGAGCAGCGTGTCGGGCGCCTTGCCGGCCTCGACGATCTGCATGAACGTGTGCGCGGTCGACGGCATGTCGAACCAGTCGCGCTGCCAGGCGATCTTGACCTGGCCGACGTCGGCCCCGCCGACCTGCCGCTCGAGGCCGAACCACGAGCCGCCGATGCCGAGGATCTCGTACTCCTCGCCGGCGTCGTCGAGGATGCCCGACCTCTGCTTCCAGAAGCCGACGACCATGCCCTTGGCGTCGTCGATCATCGTGCACTGGTAGTCGTAGTGCCAGCCGTCGAGGCCGTCCATCTCGATGCCGATCGCGTAGTCGCGGATCTGGTCGCGGCCGACCGCCATGAAGTGCTCGTCGGGGCTGTACATCCAGCCGTACGTCGCGTCCTCGGCGTACCACTCCGCCATCACGCGCCAGTCGCCGGAGGCCTCGGCCTTGCGGTTGACGTCGAGCCAGGAGTCCCAGAACTCCTCGATCTCGGCCCTGCTGAGAGCTGACACCTTCACTCCTCCTCGATTGCCAACGCCATGGCGGGGCAGTAGCGCACGGCCGACTGCACGTCGGACCGCAGGGACTCGTCGGGGTGCTCCTGGAGCACCCTCACCTGGTCGGTGTCGTCGTCGAACCCGAACACGTCGGGCGCCTCGCCCTGGCACATCTGGTGCCCCTGGCAGAGCCCGAGGTCGGCGACGACCGTGAAGCTCATCGGCCATCTCCGCTCATCGCGCCCTCCGGCGGTAGCGCACCCGGCACGGCTGCTCGAGCTGGATGACCATCTTGGAGACGTCGTCGCGGTAGGTGTCCGACGGCTGCGCCATCTCGAACTCGTAGTCGCGCAGGATCACCGAGAAGATGGCCTTCATCTGCATCATCGCGAACGCATTGCCGACGCAGCGGTGCTTGCCGGCGCCGAAGGGGATCCAGGTCCAGCGGTTCTGGAGGTCCTCCTGACGCGGGTCGATGTAGCGGCCCGGGTCGAAGGCGTCCGGCCGGGGGAAGTCCGCGGCGATCCGGTTCGAGACGCGCGGCGACGCGGCGACCACGGTGCCGACCGGGATCGTGTGCCCGGCGAGCTCGATCTCCTCGGCCACCACGCGCATCAGGATGATCAGCGGCGGGTGCAGCCGCAGCGTCTCCTTGAGCGCCGACTCCAGCACGGGGATCGACCTGAGCGCCTGGAAGGAGACCTCCACGGCGCCATCTCCGTCTGGGTCGGCGTACAGCTCGTCGAGCTCCTTGACGACCGCCGCCATGGTGTCGGGGTGTCGCATCAGCTCGATCAGCGCCCACGACGCCGTGCCCGACGACGTGTGGTGCCCGGCGAACATCATCGAGATGAAGATGCCGGTGATGTAGTCGGCGCTCATGTCGATCGAGATGAGCACGTCGAGCAGGTCGCGCCCCTCCTTCGGGACCGTGCCCCGCTCCTTGCGGCGGTCGATGATCCCCTGCACCAGCTCGACGAGCTTCTCCCGCGCCGCGTCGCGGCGACGGAACGACTCGATGTCCATGTAGGGGTCGACGTAGGCGAGCGCGTCGGTGCCGCGCTCGAGCTCGTGGTAGTGCTGGGCGAACGAGGAGTCGAGCTCCTCGCGGAACGGCTTGCCGATCAGGCAGGCAGAGGTCGTGTAGATCGTCAGCTCCGCGAACCAGTCGAGCAGGTCGATCTCGCCCTCGTCGCCCCAGTCCGCGACCATCCGGCGGATCTCGGCCTCGATCGTCGAGGCATGACCACGCATCATGTCGCCGCGCAGCGCCTGGTTCTTCAGCATCTGCTGGCGCTCCTCGGGCGAGGCGTCGAAGACCACGCCCTTGCCGAAGATCGGCGTCATGAAGGGGTACGCCGCCGCCTGGTCCAGCGTCGAGTCGGGCGCCCGGAAGAACTGCTCCTGCGCCTCGGCGCCGTAGACCAGCACGACGTCCTTGTCGGCGAGCCGGAAGCGGCCGATGTCGCCGCACTCGTCGTACACCCGCTGGAACAGGCCGATCGGGTCGACCCGCATCTCTGCGAGGTGGCCGTGCCCGTCGTCGGGGACGGCGTAGGAGACCTCGGGAATGCTCATCGCTCCTCCAGGGGTGCCTCGGGAGAGACCTCGACCAGGTTCAGGTGCACGCCGCGCGGGGCGCTGACGACGGTGGCGATCGCGTCGGCGATCGCCGTCGGCTTGAGGAAGTGCGGGTGCCGGGCCTGCCCGAAGCGCACCCACTGGTTGAGCACGAACGCCGCCTCGTCGACGTCCCAGTCCGCACCCATCTCGCTCCACGTCGGGCCCGGCCGGACGATGGACGCGCGGACGCCGGTGCCCTCGAGCTCCATCTGCATCGCGTGGGCCATGCCCTCGAGGCCCCACTTGCCCGCGGCGTACGACGACATGAACGGCCGCGCGCGCACCGCGACGTCGGAGGAGACGAACACCAGGTCGCCGCGGCGCCGCTCGACCATGCCGGGCACGAACGCGCGGACCAGACGGTGGGCGCCGGTGATGTTGAGGTCGAGCTCGCGGGCGAAGCGCTCGCTGTCGACCTCGTGGATCGTCCCCGGTCCGACCGCGCCCGCGTTGGACACGACCACCTCGACGTCGCCGAGCTCGGCGGTCACCTTCTCGGCGAACGTCTCGACCGAGGAGGGATCGGTGACGTCGAGCGCGTGCACGACCGCCTCGCCGCCCGCCTCGCGGACCTGCGCCGCGACCTCCTCGCACTTCTCGGTACGGCGGGCGCCGAGCGCGACCGGGAAGCCGGCAGCGGCCAGGGTGAGCGCCGTGGCCGCGCCGATGCCCGACGACGCACCGGTGACGACGGCCGGTCGCCGTGAGGGCTGCGCGTACTTCTCGCTCATCGAGCCTCCATCCGCACCGGCACCGACGCGAAGCCGCGGACGTTGACGGAGTGCACCCGCTCGCAGTCGTCGTGCGCGACCTCGATCGTGCGCACGCGGCGTACCAGCTCCTTCAGGACGATCCGCGCCTCGAGGCGGGCCAGGTTGGCGCCCAGGCAGAAGTGCCGGCCGCCGCCGAAGCTGAGCAGCTGGGCGAGCTCCTCCCTCTCCCGGAAGATGTCGTAGCGGTCGGGATCGCCAAAGACGCGGTCGTCACGGTTGGCCGAGCCGAGCACCAGCACGGCCTTCGACCCCGCGGGAGCCACCTTGCCGTGCAGCTCGACGTCACTGAGCAGGTGCCGGGCCACCATCTGGCTGGAGGTGTCGAAGCGCAGCGTCTCCTCGATCCACGGGACCACCAGGTCGCGGGAGTCCTCGGGATCGGCGAAGACCTGGTCGTACTGCTCGGCATGGCGCGTCAGGTGGAAGATCGCGTGCCCGAGGAGCTTGGTCGTGGTCTCGTTGCCGGCCACCACCATGAGGAACAGGAACGCGATGATCTCCTCGTCGGTCAGCTTGTCGCCGTCGAGCTCGGCGGAGAGCAGTGCGCTGGTGAGATCCTCGGTCGGTCGCCGCTTCCGCTCCTCGACCATCTCGGTGAAGTAGACGACCAGCGTCAACGCCGCCTCGGAGCCGGCGGGGGGCACGTCGCGCACCCCCGGCTCGCGGTGCACCAGCAGGTCGGCGAGTCGACGGGTCTCGGCGCGGTCGGCCTCGGGCACGCCCATCATCTCGGAGATGACGTCCATCGGCAGCCTGCCGGCGAAGTCGTGGATCCAGTCGAACGACTCCTGTTCGAGGCATCGCGTGAGGTAGTGATCGGTGAGCCGCTCGATCTGCGGCGCCAGCTCGGTGACCCGCCGCGGCGTGAAGCCCTTGGACACCAGCGACCGCAGCCGCTGCTGCCGTGGCGGATCCATGCCGAGGAACGACATCACCCGGTGGGCGTCCGGGCCCCAGGCGCTCTTGTCGATGGAGACGCCCATCGCGTTGGAGTAGACACCCTCGGTGCGCACCGCGTGCTGGATGTCGGCGTGGCGGGTCAGGAACCAGATGTCGAGGTCCTCGTTGTGGTGCAGCGGGTCCTCGTCGCGACAGCGGCGGTACGTCGGGTACGGGTCCTCCTGGAACGCGTAGTCGTAGGGGTCGAAGACGATCTCACTCATGCGGCGTGGCCCTTCATGATCACGGCGACGACCGCGTCGAGCCGCTCGCCCATCTCCGTGTAGGTCAGCAGGCCCATCCCGCCCTGCAGCAGCGCGCCCGAGAACGCCAGCGCCACCGTCTCGACCACGACGGCGTCGGCGTCCGGACCGAGGGCGGCGCTGAACCGGTCGACGAGCTCGGCGCCGATCCGCAGCCGCAGCCGCGCCACGTCGGGGTCGCCGCCGAGCAGCGCCGGCGTGACCGCGGCCGCGAGCTCAGGCGCGTCCGCGAGCCGATGCGCCAGGTGTCGGGTCACCGACTGCAGGCGGGCGACGGCGTCCGCCCCCTCGGGCTCGTGCTCGTCGTCGGCGAGGAAGCGCCAGAAGAGCTCGGCGAAGAGGTGGTTCTTCGACGCGAGGTAGGTGTACGCCGTCGCCGGCGACACCCCCGCCCGCTGCGCGACCGTGCGCACGGTGAGCGCCTCGTGCCCGACCGCGCGCAGCTCCTGCGTGCCCGCGGCCATCAACCGCTCGACGGTCTCGGCCTGGCGGGGGTTCAGACCCTGGCGCGGCAGCGCGGACATCTGACTGGACACCTGTCCAATTTAGAACAGGTTCTCGTCCGCCCGCAAGGGGTCGCGCTCGCCGGTTCCCGTCCTGAGCGACCCGGTCTACGCTCCACAGCATGCACCGGGTGTTCGCCGTACCAGTCGCTTCGGTCTACCCGCACTACGTGGCGAAGGTGGAGAAGAAGGGGCGCACCAAGGACGAGCTGCACGAGGTCATGCGGTGGCTCACCGGCTTCGACCAGGCCGAGCTGGAGCGCCACCTCGCCGAGGAGACGACCTTCGAGAACTTCTTCGCCGACGCGGACCTCAACCCCGACGCCAAGTTGATCACCGGCGTCATCTGCGGCTACCGGGTCGAGGACATCGAGGACCCCCTGATGCAGAAGCTCCGCTACCTCGACAAGCTCGTCGACGAGCTCGCCAAGGGCAAGGCGATGGAGAAGATCCTCCGGTCCTAGTCCTCGGCCGGCGGGATCACCACGACCGGGCACCGCGCACGCCCGGCCACGGTCGCCGTGACCGAGCCGAGCACCAGGCTGCGGAACGGCCCGCGGCCCCGGCTGCCCATCACGACCGTCGAGGCGTGCTCGGCGAGACTCAGGACCAGCTGGCGCGGGTCGCCGTGCTCGATGACGGTGGACGTCTCGAGCGACGGGTGCGCGTCGGCGACCTTCGTGGTCGCGGCCGCGACGATCGTCTCGCCGTCGGCGCGCAGCTGGTCGTAGACGAGGGCGAACGTCGCGCCGCCGTCGAACTGCATGCCCGCCGCCTCCGGCGCACCGATCGTGCCCAGCGCATGGGCGATCACGAGCGGCCGGCCCTCGAGCGCGGCGTACCTGGCGGCCCACTCGAGCGCGCGGTCGGAGGTCTCGGAGCCGTCGACACCGACGACGACCGCGCCGTCGGGGACGGAGGGCTGGGCGGTCCCGGTCTCGCTCATGACGTCACCGTACCGACCGGTTGCGGGCGTCAGGGCTCCGAGCGCGCGACTTGTACGTCGACCTCGGCCTGGTCCCTGTCGGCGGCCGCTGCATCGCGGTCGGCGATGGACGAGCTCCGGTCACCGGCCGAGTCGTCCCGGTCGTGCCGGCTCGCGCGACGATCGGCGGCGGCTGAGATCCGGTCGTCCCGGGCGGCGTCCAGCGCGTCGCGGAGATCTTCGCGTGCCATGTCGGACTCGGTCACCGCCATCTCACGGTCGATGACCGCCTGCTCGTACTCGGCATCCGGATTGCGTCGTGCACGGCTGACCTCATCCGGCTGATCCCGGGCATCCTCGCGGAGCCGCTCGGCCCGGAGACGATCCAGGGCGGCCCGCTCTCGCTGCCGCCCCTGCTCGTCTCGGAGCCCCGCCAGCGCGTCCCGATCCCCGGCGGCCACGTCACGACGGGAGGCGGCCGTGTCACGACTGTCCGCGTCGTGGTCGCGCTCGGGTCCGTTGCCCTTCGGGTCCATGCAACGACGGTAGCGCTCGGTCCGCGACCGGCGCTGCCGTCGTCAGTACCCCAGTCCGTGGCCGAACGGGAACAGGTCGCCCGTGCCGTCCGCGCGCGGGATCGAGACGGGAAGTCGGCCGGCCGGGTCGACCTCGCCGTACATGACCCGCACCAGCGACTCGACCTGGCCCGTGGTGTAGCCGTAGGTGTCGAGCACGGTCGGCACCTCGGGGAACGACGCCACGTCGTAGGGGTTGCGCATGGCCGCCACCACGACCGGCTTCCCGGTCGCCAGCAGCTCGCGAACCAGCCGCGTCTGTGCGGCGGCGGCCGCGGTCGGCTGGCCGGTGGCGGCGCTGATGGCGTAGGCGTTGTTGGTCGAGACGACGACCAGGTCGCTGGTCTGCGCGGCCGCTACGGCGTTGGCGATCGCGGTCGACGACGGCGTCGTGCCCGACTCGCGGACCTGGGTCGTCGCGCCCCGGGCGGTGAACGCGTTGGCGATCCCCTGCGTGGTGCCGACGCCCCACCCGGCGACGAGCACGTTGCCCGGCGAGGACGACAGCGGCAGCAGGCCGGCGTCGTTCTTGACCAGCGTCGTGGTGCGCTCGGTGATCTCCTGCGCGTCGGCCAGGTGCTCCGGCGCGCCCATGACCTGCGGCGCCTCGGCCGCGTCGACGAACGGGTCCTGGAAGATCCCGCGCTGGAACTTGTGCAGCAGGATCCGGTAGACCGACGCGTCCAGCCGCTGCCGGCTGATCGTGCCGTCCTGGACCGCGTCGAGCACCGCGCCGTACGCCGTGTCCATCTGCGGCGGGACGAGCAGCTGGTCGGCGCCGGCCAGGAAGGCCTCCACCGGTGCCACGTCGGGCGGGTACGTCGACGTCGCGCCCTGCATGTCGAGCGCGTCGGTGACGATCAGCCCGTCGAAACCGAGCTCGTCGCGCAGCAGGCCGGTCAGGATCTTCTCCGACATCGTCGCCGGCACTCCCGGGTCGATCGCCGGCAGCACGACGTGGGCGGTCATGATCGTGTCGACGCCGGCCGCGATCGCGGCGCGGAAGGGCGGCAGGTCGATCTCGTCCATCTGCTCACGGGTGTGCGTCACCTCGGGCAGTCCGAAGTGGCTGTCGACGCCGGTGTCGCCGTGGCCCGGGAAGTGCTTGGCCACGGACGAGAGCCCGCCGGCGCGGTAGCCGCGGACCTGGGCGGCGACCAGGTCGGAGACCAGCGCCGGGTCGGACCCGATCGACCGGATCCCGATGACGGGGTTGTTCGGGTTGACGTTGACGTCGGCCACCGGCGCATAGTCCTGCGTGAGGCCGACGGCGGCGAGCTCGGTGCCGATGACCTCGGCGGACCTGCGCGCGTCCGCCGTCGAGCGACCGGCGCCGAGCGCCATGTTGCCGGGCATCTGCGTCGCGGGCGGACCGAAGCGCGCGACCAGCGCGCCGCCCTCCTGGTCGACCGAGATCTGGAGCGGGATCCGGCGCGGCAGCGCCAGCGCGGCGCTCTGCAGGCCGTTGGACAGCGTGGCCACCTGGGCCGGGTTGCCGATGTTGTCGTCGTTGTTGCGGGTCGTGTAGTAGATGACGCCGCCGGGCTGGTACTTCGCGATCGCCTGCGCCGGGGTGTCGACGCCGTACAGACGCTGGTTGACGGTCTTCGCCGTGTCGCTGACGTCGTTCGCGTCGCGACCCGCCACCTCGATGACGAAGAGCTGGCCGACCTTCTGCTCCAGGGTCATGTGCCGCAGCAGCGAGATCACCTTGCCGCGGTACGGCGCGTCGCCGGAGTGTCCCGGGTCGCCGGCCGAGGCCACGGGCGGGCCCAGCGTCGCGGCGAGCACCAGGGTGAGGCCGACGACGAGCGGCCGGAGCGCAGTCCGGACGCGACGGGTGGCGGACGAGGACCGAGCAGACATGCGCACCTCCGGCTGGTTGCCCCCGAGAAGAGGGTGAGCCGACAGTAGGCCGGAAGGGCCGGGTTGGGAAGGTCCGATCTGTCGGGGCCCTATTGTTCGGGACATCGACGAGGGAGGAGCCGCCGTGGCCGGATACCGAACCAGCACGGAGGTCGCCGCGTCCGCCGACGTCGTCTGGCGGGTGCTGAGCGACGTCGAGTCGATGCCCGAGTGGACGGCGTCCATGGACAACGTCGAGGTCGTGTCGGGTCAGCGACCGCCCGGCCCGGGCACGGTCGTGCGGATCTCGCAGCCGAAGTTCCCCGCGGCCAGCTGGCTGATCGACGCCTGGGAGCCGCCGCTGCGCTTCGCCTGGACCAACCGCTCCCCCGGCATGCTCAGCCACGCCGAGCACGTCGTCACCCCGATCGACGACACCCGCTGCCGGGTGGAGCTGTCGATCGAGCAGACCGGCTGGCTGTCGGGGCTGTTCGCGGCGCTGACCATGCGCCGCACGCGCGCGTACGTCGACATGGAGCTCGCCGGGCTCAAGGCACGCAGCGAGGCCGAGGCCGGCCGGGGCTGACCGGCTCCGCTGCAAGTTCTCTCGCGACCTGTCGTATCCACGCCCAACGGTTCGTGGACAGGGCAGGAGCGGGTCACACCGGGTGCCCCGCCGAGGAGACGGAGCACGAGATGTCCACCACCACCACGCAGATCCCCACCGCCACCACCACTCAGTCGACGACCCAGCGGCAGCCGGTCTGGAAGCACGGCCTCGCGGCCGCCGTCGTCGCGTCGGTCGCCACGACCGTCCTGGCAGCCGCAGCATCGGCCGCCGGCGTACCGCTCGAAGGCAGTGACGGCACGAGCTTCCCGCTCGCGGCCTTCGCCCAGATGACGATGATCTTCTCGCTGATCGGCGTCGGCATCGCCGCCGCGCTGGCCCGCAAGGCCCGACACCCGCGGTCCACGTTCGTGCGGACCACGGTGGTGCTGACCCTCCTGTCCTACGTCCCCGACCTCACCTTCGGGTTCGACGCCGCCACCGCGGCCACCCTCATCGCGCTGCACACCGTCGCCGCGGCGATCGTGATCCCGACGCTGGCGCGCCGGCTCGCCTAGGCTCCGATCCGCTGGAGGTAGACCTGGCCGAGCCCGCTCGCGCCGAGGATCGAGGCCCAGGCGGCCAGCAGCATGAACGGCCCGAAGGGCACGGCCATCTTGCGGTCCGCGCCCCGACGCAGCATCAGCAGCACGCCGACGATCGCGCCGAGCAGGAAGGCGCCGAACGCGCCCACGAGGAACGCACCCCACGAGAGCGCGGCGGTCATCCCGCCCACGACGCCGGCGAGCTTGACGTCACCGAGGCCCATCGAGCCCGGGGCCGCGAGCGCGAGGCCGAGGAAGATGCCGAACAGCAGCAGGGCGCCGACCGCCGCCCGCAGCAGCGCGGGCCGGTCGGCGCCGAGCGCGAGCAGCACGGCGAGCACGGGGTACGACGGCAGCACGATCACGTTCGGCAGCCGGCGTACGTCGAGGTCGATCAGCGCGAGCGCCATCGCGACGGCCGCGAAGAAGAGGTACGCCGCGAGCAGGGCCGGCTCGGCCGCGAACCGCCAGCCGGCCAACCCGAAGAGGACGCCGGTGGCGGCCTCCACGAGCGGGTAGCGCGCGCTGATCGGCTCCGCGCAGTCGTAGCACCGGCCGCGGAGGACCAGCCAGCCGAGCACCGGGACGTTGTGCCGCGCCCGGATCTCGACGCCGCAGCTCGGGCACGCCGACGGTGGCCGGACCACCGACTCCCCGCGGGGCACCCGGTGGGCGACGACGTTGAGGAACGACCCGACCAGCAGGCCGAGCACGGCCGCCAGGCCGGCGACGAGCACGGGCGGGATCTCGGTCATCGCACGTGGCTCCAGCTCAGCACGCTGACCTGACGCTTCGTGGGCTCCGGCTCACCACTGGGATCCCGCAGCTGGACCCGCGACGTCAGCGCCGGCGATCCGGTCGACGGGGAGCAGGTCGACGAGCTCGGGCAGAGGTAGACCTTCAGCTGCACGAACGTGACGTCGAAGCCCCAACCGGGCGAGTTGTTCGGCAGGTCGATGACGTAGCCCGGGTAGGCGAACGACCCGGTCTCGAAGATCTTGATCGAGCGCGCGATGACGCCGAAGCGGAACACCGACTCCGCGATGTTGTTGAGCGCGAGGTCGAGCGACGCCAGCGGTGTGTACGTCGTGCCCTGGACGTAGGCGAGCGTGCTGTTGCCGAGCACCTTGATGAGCGGCTGGCCGCCCACGGTCGCGACCGTGTTGCCCGGGATGGCGGTCGTGGTCTGCCCGCGGAGGCCCGGCACGTAGTAGGTCAGCTCCAGCTGCACCGAGTCGAGGGTGGTGGTCTCGCCGTTCTTCGGGTTGCCGGTGAAGACGACGTCCGCGCCGGTGAAGCCGTTGTCGTGCACGTGCTTCTGGATCGTGCCCCATCCGGGGAGCGTCGTCAGGTCGACCGGGTCCGTCGTGACGCTGGTGCGCACGGGCAGGTTCGCGGTCAGGGTCGTCGGCGTCCCCTGCGGCTTGAACGAGATGCCCGACGCGGTCTTCTCACCGTGCGTCACCTGGAGCCGCGCCCCGGTGAGCACGGCGCCCTGGGGCACCTCGAGCCCGGCGGGTGGCGCGAAACCGTCCATCCTGACGGTCGCCGAGCTCGGCGTACCCGACCGCGTCCAGGACGTGCTCCCGCCGCCGACGGCACCGAGCGCCGCCGCCGCCGCGGGTCCGAAGGTGGCGGGCGTCGGGACGGACACGTTGGCGGGGCCCACCGGGTCACCGTCGTCGCCGGCGGCGGCACTCAGCACGGTCGGCGTCGTCTCGCCGGTCTTCTGACCGTAGATGGCGATCGGGGGCCGGTTGCTGTGATAGCTCGCGCAGAGCTCCACCAGGGCGCCCTTGTCGACGACCATGCGGCTGTCGCCGCCGAAGATGAGCTGCACGCCCTGGGCGTTGACGTCGTTGATCGGGTTCACGCAGCGGCCCGGCACGGTGGTGTCCGACGTGAGCGTGCCGCCCACGATCGTCCCCGAGTCGACCTGCCAGACGTTGCCGGCGCCGTTGGCGATGTCGGCGTCGTACATGGCGTCGGCCGGGTTGTTGTGGAAGTCGAGGTAGTAGGTGCCCGGCGCGAGGTGGATGAAGCAGCTGCTGCCGCCGTTGGGGGTCAGCGCGTTCAGCCTCGTGACGTCGTCGTAGTAGCCCGGCTGCAGCGTCACGGACCCGCTGGGGCAGCCGGCCGGCGGCGTCCGCAGCTGGGGGATCCCGAGCCCGGCGAGGTCGAGCTCGTTGCTGTACGCGGGGTCGGACACCGACACGGCGCTGCAGTTCACGACGGGCGCGACCATCGCGGAGACCGGGCTGCAGCCGGTGTGCGCCCGGATGCTGCCGGTCGACTCGAGCACGCCGTTGTTGTCGCGCACGATGTTGGAGTCGGACCACACGCCGCCGCGGACCCGGAACGCCGCGCCGGACCCGTTGGCCTTGAACGTGAACCCGTTCTCGCCGCCCGAGCCGAGGGTCAGCACCGCGGTGCCTGGCTTGTTGGCGTTGCTGATCGGGACAGCGGCCCCCTGGGCGCCGGTGGCGACCTCCGGCGTGCACGTGACGTACGCCGAGGTCGGCCCGTCGCCGCTCGACTTCGACGCGGGGTAGAAGTCCCGCAGCTCGATGCCGTCCTCGACACTGCCGTCGGTGTTGTAGCCGAAGCAGCCGGTCCCGGCGTCGTTGTGGAACAGCCAGTCGGCGGGCTTGGCGACGTCGCCGGTCCAGTGGCCCTTGCGCAGGTTGTTGATGGCGACCTGGGCAGCGCCGTCGGCGGCGTACGTCGATCCCGCGACCTCGCGCAGCGCCACGGTGGCGCGCAGAGAGCCGTCGCCGCGGGTGAGCGCGGCGCCGACCACGAGGGCGACCGTGGTGACGATGATGATCGCGATGACGAGGATCGCCCCGTCGTCCTCGCGCAGGCGCCGGGCGGTCATGACTGTCTCCGTTCACCCGCGAGGGTCACCTCGTAGGGCGTCGTGTTGTGGCCACCGGCGTCGAGCACCGACAGCCGGAGGTTGACGATGCTCGGGACGGGGTTCGGCGCGCCGTCACCGGCGCACGGGGTGTTCGCGCCGGAGGCGTCGTCACAGGTCAGCGTCGGAGGCGCCGTGAGGCTGTCGGCCACTGAGACGGTCGACGGGTTCGTGACGCACCGGACCCGGAGCAGCTCGTAGCCACCGCCGGCCGCCCGCGACGCATAGGTCACCTTGACCACCGTCGGGGCGTCGGTCGAGACCAGCGACGTGTACTCGTTCCAGGCGAGCGTCACGACCGCTGTCGCGCCCGCGGGCAGGCCACAGGCCGGCACCGCGTCGACCGACTGCCCGAGCTCGAAGGTGCGGCTCGTGGGGTCGTACGTCGTCGAGCGCACGCCGGTGCTGGCCACGTCGCGCTGCCAGTATGCCGCCGCGAACTGCACGTCGTGGGACTCGGTCATCCGGGCCTGGGTCTCCACGGTGTTGCGCATGAAGCTGAACACGACCCCGGTCAGCGCGACCGAGATGAAGCCGACGATGGCGACGGTCATCACCATCTCGACCAGGGTGAAGCCGGCGTCGTCCGACGCGCGCCGGCGAAGGCGGGCGATCATGGGCACACCGGCGCCGCAGGCGCGAACGGGCCCGGCTGCGTCAGCGGGCAGGCCTTCCGGAGCAGCACGGTCAGCTCCTCGACGGCCCGGCCGTCGGGTGCAGCCACCGTGATGTCGATGCGCTGCACGCCGGTGTCGTTGCCGGAGCACGGGCCGGCCGCGCCGCCGTCCGGCGCCACCCGCTTGGCCGCGGCGTGGTCGGCGTCGTACCCGCTCGGCACGGCGAACCCCACGAGCGCCGGGGTGTAGGCGCTCGCGCCGGCGCACTCGACGTAGTGACCGGCGTCCGCGGCGACCCAGCGCTCGATCGCCTCGGCATAGCTGCGGGCGTAGGCGCTGCCGGTGGTCTGCTTGCGGTGGATGTCGGAGGCCTGCACGCTCAGCTGCAGGCCGGCCACGATGGCCACGCCGGCGATGCCGAGGATGATGACCGCGGCCAGCACCTCGACGAGCGTCTCTCCGCTGTCGCTCCGCCACTGGACGCGCACGTCACATCTCCACCTGGTTGAAGATGCCGTACATCGCCGACACCAGCGCGACCGCGACGAACCCGACGATGCCGCCCATCACCACGATCACGAGCGGCTCGAAGAGCGAGGTCAGCTTGGCGACCTTGTAGTCGAGCTCGGTCTCGTAGTACTCGGCGGTGACCTCGAGCTGGGTGTCGAGCGAGCCGGTGTCCTCGCCGACGCGGAGCATCTGCGTCGCCGTGCCCGGGAAGAGGCCGGTGCGCGCGAGCGGGCCCGCGATCCCCTGCCCCTCCAGCATCTGCTCGGCGACCTCGCCGAGCCGCTTGACGTAGACCCGGTTGCGCAGCGCCTCGGTGGACACGGCGAGCGACTCGGTCAGGTTGACCCCGGCGCTGACCATCGAGGCCAGCACCCGGCAGAACCGCTCCACCAGGGCGTACTGGATGGTCTCCCCCAGCACCGGCACCTTGAGCAGGAACGCGTCGCGGGCATAGCTCCCCCGGCGGGTGCGCATGGCCGCGAGGTAGACCACCAGCGACACCGCGAAGCCGGCCGCCAGCGCCCACCACCACTGCCCGAGGAAGCCCGTGGTGGCCAGCAGCATCCGGGTCGGCAGCGGCAGGTCGGCGTCGAGGTCGGCGAAGAACTCCTCGAACCTCGGCAGCACGTAGAGGGCCAGCACCAGCACCGTCACGACCGCCATCAACGAGACGGCGATCGGATAGACCAGCGCCGACTTGATCTTGCGTCGCGCCTCGAGGTCCCGCTCGATGTAGAGCGAGAGCCGCGCGAGCACGGTGTCCAGCTCGCCGGTCAGCTCCGCGGAGCGGACGATGCCCCGGAAGAACGGCGGGAAGACCTTCGGGTAGCGCTCCAGGCAGTCGGAGAACCGCTCACCCGCGCGCAGCCCGTCCTCGATCTCGTGCATCATCCGGCGCAGCGAGGAGTTCTCGCTCTCGGCGCCGATGGTGTGCACCGCCTCGAGGATCGGCAGGCCGGCGCGCAGGAAGGCGGCGATCTGGCGCGAGAGGTGCATGACGTCCTCGCGCTTGATGCGCGGGCCCGAGATCTCGTAGCTCAGCAGGCTCTTCTTCTCCGTCACGCGGAGGTTGCGCACGTGGCGCTGGTAGAGCGCCACCTCGGCGTCGCCACGGCTTGCGGCCTTCGCCGTCCCCTTGACCGACTGGCCGTCGACGTTGACGCCGACATAGGCGAACCTGGGCATCTCAGACTCCCGTCACGTAGATCGACCGCATCACTTCGGTCGCGGTGGTGGTGCCGTCGCGCACCAGTCGCGCCGCCTGCTCCTGCAGGGTGCGCATGCCCTGGCTGCGGGCGAGCTTGCGCATCTCGTCGTGCGGCGCCCGGTCCACGACCAGCTCCCGCACCTCGTCGGTGACCGCGAGCAGCTCGTAGACGCCGATCCGCTCGAGGTAGCCGGTCTGGGCGCAGAGGTGGCAGCCGACTCCGTGCCGGTAGCCGTCGGCCGGGTCGATCCCGCCGACGCTCTGGAGGAATCCGAGCTCCTCGGGCGACGGCGTGTAGGGCTCCAGGCAGTTGGTGCAGCTGCGGCGTACCAGGCGCTGGGC
The DNA here is from genome assembly GCF_042666375.1 of Nocardioides sp. GCM10030259. Lineage (NCBI taxonomy): Bacteria > Bacillati > Actinomycetota > Actinomycetes > Propionibacteriales > Nocardioidaceae > Nocardioides > Nocardioides sp. GCM10030259. The sequence goes on from NZ_JBHTDF010000019.1 coordinate 177,463, forward strand.
GACGACCGCCGTGACCGAGGAGGCGATCAGGAACGGCTCGATCCCCATGTCGACGAGCCGGTAGAGCGCGGAGACAGACTCGGTGGCGTGCAGCGAGGAGAGCACCATGTGGCCCGTGAGCGCGGACTGCACGGCGATCCGCGCGGTGTCGACGTCCCGGATCTCGCCGACGAGGATGATGTCCGGGTCCTGGCGCAGGATCGACTTCAGCCCGCCGGCGAAGCTCACGCCCGCCTGCTCGTTGATCTGGATCTGGTTGATCGAGTCGAAGGTGTACTCGACCGGGTCCTCGATCGTCATGATGTTGCGGTCGGGCGTGTTCAGCTCGCCCAGCGAGGCGTAGAGCGTGGTGGTCTTGCCGCCGCCGGTCGGGCCGGCGCAGATCACCATGCCGTACGGCGAGTGGATCAGCCGCGTGTATCGGTCCGCGGTGTCCGCCGGCATCCCGAGCTGCTCGAGCCGGAAGAGCGAGCGGGACTTGTCGAGCAGCCGCATCACGACCTTCTCGCCACCGACCAAGGGCGTGCTCGCGACGCGGATGTCGACCTCGCGGCCCTCGACCTCGAGCGAGATCTGGCCATCCTGGGGCCGGCGCCGCTCGACGATGTTCATGCCGGCGAGGATCTTGAGCCGGCTCACGATGGCGGGGCCGATCGAGCCGGGCAGGTCGAGCACGTCGGCGAGCGCGCCGTCGATGCGGTAGCGCACCCGGACCCGCTCGCCGGACGGCTCGATGTGGATGTCCGAGGCCCGCTCGCGCAGCCCCTGGGTGATGATCTTCTGCACCACCTGGACCACCGGTGCGTCCTCGTTGACCTGGGCGGTCTCGAGCCGGTCGACGTCCCGACGCAGGCTGTCGCGCGCCTCGAACGCCTCGACCTGGCTGCCCACCTCACGGGTCGCCTTGTACTCGATCGCCAGCGCACGGTCGAGGTCGCGGTGCGTGGCGACCACGGGGACCGCCGGGCGGCCGATGGCGGCGCGCACCACGTCCAGGTGCTCGGGCGACGGGTCGACGACCGCCACGAGCACCCCGCCGTCGTTCACGCTGACGGGGAGCGCCCGCAGCTCGCGCGCCCGGTCGCCGGTCAGCAGTGCCACGGCGTCCGGCTCGGGGCGAGCGGTGCGGAAGTCGACCAGGTCGGCGCCGTAGTGCCTGGCGAGCGTGCTCGCGAGGCCGTCGTCGGTGACGGTGCCGGCGGCGATCAGCCGCTCCGCGAGGGTGCCGTCGGCGGAGGCGCTCGTCGCTGCGTCGAGCTGGTAGGGCTGTGCCAGGCCGACCGAGACGAGCACCCCGGCGAGCCGGTCGTCGCTCGCCGCGCGGCTGGTGACCGGCGCCGGCTGCTCCTGGGCGGCGTGGCGCCCCCGCATCTTCATGGCGTCAGGCCCCCATCGCGAGCCGCGGCCGCGCGTCGATGTCCTGCGGGTACAGGCTGCGCGCGACCGCGTCGGCCTCGGTGACCACGCCCTGCTGGATCAGGTTCGAGAGCGACTGCTCGAGGGTGATCATGCCGTCGCGCGCGCCGGTGACCAGGCTGTTGCGGAGCTGGTGGGTCTTGGACTCCTTGATCAGGTTGCGGACAGCGGGCGTTGCGGTGAGCACCTCGTACGCCGCGGCCAGGCCGCCGCTCGTGGTCGGCACCAGGCGCTGGTAGACGACGCAGCTCAGGGCCGCGGCGAGCTGGACGCGGATCTGCGCCTGCTGCTCGGCCGGGAAGACGTCGATCATGCGGCCGATCGACTGCGCACTGTCGTTGGTGTGCAGCGTCGCGAAGACCAGGTGGCCGGTCTCGGCTGCGGTGAGCGCGAACTGGATCGACTCCAGGTCGCGCATCTCGCCGACGAGCAGGACGTCGGGGTCCTCGCGCAGCACGCTGCGCAGCGCGTCGGAGAAGTGGGCTGTGTCGGTGCCGACCTCGCGCTGGTTGACGGCCGCCATCTTGTGGTCGTGGACGTACTCGATCGGGTCCTCGATCGTGATGATGTGGCAGCCGCGGGAGCTGTTGATCAGGTCGATCAACGACGCGAGCGTCGTGGACTTGCCCGATCCGGTCGGGCCCGTCACCAGGATCAGGCCCTGGTGTTTGAGCGTCAGGTCGCGCAGCACGGCCGGGATGCCCAGGTCGTCCGGCGACGGGATCGAGCGCGGGATCATCCGCAGCGCCACGGAGGTCGACCCGCGCTGGGTGAACGCATTGCCGCGGATCCGGGCGTCGTCGCGCCACGAGAAGGCGAAGTCGAACTCGCGGCGGTCGTCCCACTCCCGCGCCTGCTCCGGGGTGAGCACCTCCGCGAGCAGGGCGTCGGTGTCGGCCGCGGTCAGCGACGCGGCGCCCGGCGCCGGGGTCAGCGCGCCGGAGACCCGCAGCATCGGCGGGAGGCCGGCGGAGAGAAGGAGGTCGGTGCCGCCTGCGTGCCACAGGGCGGCGAGCAGCTCGTCGATCCGGCTGCCGATCCGGTGGAGGTTGGTGTGCATGGTGCGTGCCCCTCGGCGTCGATGGAGTGGGTGGCCGGTGGGAGGGCCGCAGAAGTTGATCTCGGCCCTCCCCGGAGGCTGATCAGCAGGCCGACAGCAGCTTGACGGTGGGAGCGACGGCGTCCGTCGCGCCGTAGGTGATGTAGCCGGCCGCCGGGTTGTCGTGCAGGAAGTCCGGCACCAGGTCGCCGTTGCCGGTCGGGTACTTCGAGTTCTGGGCGTAGTACGCCTCGACAGCGGTGTTCACCGTGGAGACGGTCGCCTTGCAGGACGACGCCTCGCCGTGGTCGTTGATGCCGCGGACCGAGAAGACGACGATGCCGGCGAGGACGCCGAGGATCATGATGACGATGAGGAGCTCGATGAGGGTGAAGCCGCCCTCGTCCTTGCGGAGGTTGCGGACTCGGGTGAGCGTGTTGTGCAGCATGGCAGGTTCCTTTGCCTAGAGAATTTTGAGTAGGTGAGCACCCGAGCGCCGCGCTGAGTTCAGCGCCTGGAGGCCCTGTCGCTCGGGCACAAGCGGCTCGGGATCCCCAATTGGGAGTACGCCGCACGCTCAGGTCGCGGGCAGGTCCAGACCGGCCGGAACGGCGGGATCGGTGCCGTCGAGCTCGACGGGCTCAGGCGCCGTCAGGCGCGAGGACGATGTCGAAGCGGGTGCGCGACCAGCTCCCGTCGATCGCCCGCCCGTCGGGGGTCGGCGTGCCGGCGGGCTGCTGCGCGAACTCCCTGACGAGGGAGTCCTTGACGCCGAAGACGCTGTCGGAGCCGAGCATCTCGTCGCCCGCGACGAAGATGTGGGTGACGAGGGTCCGGCAGCCGGCGTGGGACACCATGAGGTGCAGGTGGCTGGCGCGCATGGGCGATCGGCCGACCGCCTCCAGCATCCGGCCCACCGGCCCGTCGTGCGGGATCGGGTACGGCGTCGGCGTGATGGCCCAGAACCGGTAGGAGCCGTCCGCCTCGGTGACGAGGTGACCCCGGGCCGAGGTGCGGCCGTCGGCGTACTGGACGTCGTACCGCCCGTCCTCGTCGGCCTCCCACACCTCGATGAGGGCGCCGGCCAGCGGGTTGCCCTCGTGGTCGGTGACCGTGCCCTCGACCCAGCACGGCTCGCCGGGTGCGCCGAAGGAGATGTCGCCTCCGTTCGCGACCTCGGGCGATCCCTCGAGGAAGAACGGGCCGAAGACGGTCGCCTCGGTCGCGTCGCCGTAGGCCTCGTTGTTGACCGCGATCGTCTGCATGCTCGCGCCGAGGACGTCGGAGAGCAGGATGAACTCCTGGCGCTTGTCGTCGGTGATGTGCCCCGCCCGCGTGAGGAACCCGATGGCCTCGCCCCACTCCGCCTCGGTCAGCCGGACCTCGCGGATGTAGGCGTGCAGGTGCCGGACCAGGGCTCGCATCAGCTCCTGAAGGCGCGGGTCCTCGCACGAGTCGAACGACCGGACGACGCGCTCCACGAGGTCCTCTTCGCGCGCGGCCTGCTCCGCGCCGACGCCGCGGCCGGGGCCGTCGGTGGACTCGGTCGTCATGGCTCGCCCCTTCCAGGCCTGGAGATCGATGATCTCCGAGCCCGGACCCGATTGGTAGCGGCGCGACCTGTCGAGCTGGGTCAGGAAGACGGCTCCCCGCCGAGCCGCTCGGCCTGCGCTGCCAGGGCGACGTAGCCGGCCAGGCCGCAGACCACGGCGAAGTACGGCGTGACGGACCCCAGCTCGAGTGCCGCACCGCGACCGAGAAGCCTTCGCCGCGCGTCGTCGATCAGGCGCAGGCTGCCGACGTCGATGTAGCTGACCCGGCCGAGGTCCAGGCGGACGATGGTGGTGCCGAGCGCGTCCAGCTCGACGAGCCGCCACGCGAGCTGGTCGCGGTTGTCGGTGTCGAGCTCGCCCGCGATCGACAGGACAGCGACCGGCGGGTTGTACGAGAAGTCGAATGTGGCGTCCACGGCTGACGCTCCACCCCGTAGTCCGGGGCGCCGTTGCTGAGCGTCCTGGATGGCGAGAGCGTAGTCCCGGGCAGAGACGCGGATCTCACCCCAATGGGCGAATTCGACTGGCTCGACGCAAGGGCCCGCCACCTCTTGTCGCCGAGCGTCGCGGCGCCTAGCCTGAACTCGTAAGGGGCAAGGGTCTCAGCAACGGACCGGGTATCCCGCCTACGCAGCATCCGATCGTGCGCACGGAACGCGCGGTCGTCGATGGCTCCCGGCCCCATCCCCCCGTAACGGGTCGGCAAACGGCGATCGTGGCGTCCCGTGATCGCACGCCGGTGCCCCCGCTCCAGGCTGCGGGGGCGCCGGCACCCTCATCGATCAGCTGCCGCGGTCCCCGAAGGCTCCACAACGGCACGTCTGCGGTTGACCAGGCAGATCTGCAGCGAGGTGCATGACGCGCCTGCTCTCGGATACCTCGAGGCCAGCGAACAGTGGGAGGAGTTGCAATGATTCGAGGGATCCTGACACGCGTCCTCGGCGGCGGACGCGCCTACGGTACGACCGGGCGCCCTGCCCGCACGGGGAGCACTACTGGTGCCACGGGCTCGACCGGCGAGATCGAACGCGGCGCCCGCACGCTGTTTCGCGGCTTGTCCCGCCGACGTCGCGGTCTCTAGCCGCGCAGCATCAGGTCGACCCATGCGTTCAGGCTCGGAATCCGTGGATTCCGAGCCTGAACCATGTTGCGGGCCCGACGAAGGCCGGGACGGTGAATCGAGCGATCAGCGCGCGAGGCCGCGCTGGTGACCCAGGCCGGGGACCGGGCCGTGCTGGTGGCTGCTCGCGACGACCGAATGGCCCTGCACGAGCGTGGGTACATGTCATGTTCAGGAGCATCGGAGCCTGCCGACCCCCATCCGGGTCGGGAGGTTGCGAGATGGCACTCACCGCCGGCGCGGTGCGGACCCGCTGGCCGTGAGCGGTTTGCGGATCCGGGGAGGTGGCCCGAGGCAGTGGACCTGAGCAGAGCCGACACCGACTCCTGCGCAGTGTTGCGGGTCAGCGGACCTGTCGGTTCGTTCGATGGATCGCAGTTGAGCAGCGCCCTGGCGAAAGCAATGGCGGACGGTCCCACGTGCGTGGTCTGCGACCTGTCGGCGGTGACGTGGCTCGACCCGGTCTGTGTCGCCGTCTGGGTCGCGGCTCAATGGTCGGCACCCTGGCCGGGCCCCGTCATCTGGCTTGCCGGTGCGCGGGGTCAGCCAGCAGAAGCCCTCCGGGCGACGGGGGCAGCACGCTATCTCGCCCTCGCCGACTCGGCCGAGGGCGCGATGGCTCAGCAGCTCAGGGAGCCGCCGGTGCGCCGCGAACGGCTGGCTCTCGCACCCGCGCCCACCGCGCCCGGCCGGGCCCGCCGGTTCGCCGCCGACGTGCTGGCCCGATGGCGAGTGCCGGACCTCACCGACGAGGTGACGTTGATCGTCAGCGAGCTGGTCACCAACGGCCTCGAGCACGCCGATTCCGACATCGAGCTACGGCTGGAGTGTCGCCAGGGCTTGCTGCACATCGCGGTGCGCGACCGCGGAAGTCCGGATCCTCGTCCGCGGAGCACCGACGCGGCGGGTGGCGCGACCTCCGACACCACGGACGCGATCCAGGAGCGCGGTCGCGGGCTGCAGATCGTGCAGGCACTCGCAGCGGCCAGTGGCCAGACCGCCGCTCCCGCAGGCGGACGCATCTATTGGGCGACGCTTCGCACCGGCGAGCGAACGGGCCCGCTGCGGTCGGCCTGAGGCGTGGTCACGAGAACAGGTTCCACGTGCATGACCACGGCACGCATCCTAGAGTCCTTGAGATGGCGGACATCTGGACGACGATCGCTGCGGAACGCGGCGCACTTGCGGAGGACCTCGCCGACCTGCCCGTCGATCGGTGGACGACACGGTCGTTGTGCCCGGACTGGACCGTTCAGGACGCCCTCGCGCACATGACCTCGACCGCCCATACGTCGACGTCGGCGTTCCTACGCGGGCTGGCCGGCGCCGGATTCAGCTTCGAGCGGTTCAGCCGCAGGGGCATCGAGCAGTGGCGCGGTGACGCCCCGGCGCAGACGTTGCAGAGCTTCCGGGACGTGCAACACAGTCGGAAGCACCCGCCGGGCCCGTCGACGACGTGGCTGGGCGAGGCGATCGTCCACGCCGAAGACATCAGGCGGCCGCTCGGAATCCGGCACGCCTATCCTTCGGATGCGGTGCGCCAGGTGCTCGACTTCTACAAGGGCTCGAACGCTCTCATCGGCACGAAGCGTCGTATCGACGGCGTCACCCTGAGGGCGACCGACACCGACTGGACGCACGGCTCCGGACCGGAAGCACGCGGACCGATGCTCTCGCTGCTGATGGCGGGAACGGGCCGGACGAGCGCTCTGGACGATCTCTCCGGCGCGGGTGTCGAGGTGCTGCGCTCACGGGACTGAGCGTCGCCGGAAGGGGCCCGTCGACGATTGCCGGCGGGCCCCCTTCCGGCCACGGATCAAGGTCCAGCGACACCTGGGCCGCCGAACTCCGCCCAGTTGAGGTTGAACAGGTTGTTGCCGGTCTGGCCTCCGGGAACGGATCGGAAGACCAGGTACAGCTTGTGTGCGCCACCGGGGTCGCTGAGATCGACGGTCTGGCTCGCCCAGGCCGTCGTACCTCCCGTCGAGTTCAGCGTCGCGGTTGCGAGGAGCGGCCCGGCGACGGCGTCCAGGCGTACTTCGACCGCAGCCATCGGGCTGCCTGCCGGGACGGTCGCGGACGTGCTGGCGACCCGGAAGGTGAGGTCGTCGATGCCCTGAAGGTCGAACGGCCCGTTGAGGGCGAGCCAGTCGCCGTTGCCGAGACTGCCGCGGTGCTGGCCGCCACCATCGGGGTCGTTGGTCGTTGCGACGTTCGTCCCGGACTCCTCCAGCACGAACTCGACCTGCTGACGCTTCTGGCGCACCTTGACCTGGTCGACGGTGGTCAGGGCCGGCACGGCGCCTGCGCCGCCGAGGTCGGTGTACGACGCACTCACGACGCCGAACACGTTCCCGCCGTGGGAGACGTCCGCCGCATCCGTGGGCAGCACGCCCGCGCATCCGTTGACCGTCTCCTCGGCGTGACCGTGCTCGTCGTGGCCCAGCACGAAGGTCACCTCGACGCGGCTGCAGTCGACGACACCGTCCTCCGGATCGGTCACCGTGACCGAGAACGGGATGCTCTCACCGAAGGCGAACAGTCCACCCTCGACCGGGGCCACCACCGTCACCGTCGGAGCGGTGTTGCCGACCGTGATGGTCGTGTTCGTCGAAGCCGACTTGCCACTGGAGTCGAACACGGTCAGTCGCGCGGTGAACTGTCCCGGTGTCGTGTAGGTGAACTCCGGGTTCGGGTCGACCGAGTCGACGGTCCCGTTGCCGTCCAGGTCCCACTCGAACCCGATCGAGTCGCCCGGGTCCGGATCCCGCGAGCCGTCGCTGGAGAACTCGACGGTCAGCGGTGCCGGACCGCTCGTGGGCGACGCGGACAGGACCGGGATCGGCGCCCGCTGTCCCTTCACGTAGTCCCATCGGTACATGCCGGCGTCGTTGTTGATGTTGAAGAAGCCGTCGCCGTACGTGAGCAGGTAGAAGTGCCCGTTCTCGTCGAACTGCAGGTCCATCGGGTTGTCGCACTCGAAGGGGTTGCCGGTCTGCGGCACCCGCTGCGGGGTGAGGCCCCCACAGTCGAGCAGGTTGTTGATCTTGAAGACCCGGCCCTGCGAGTCCAGTCGAATCTCCCGCAACATGTCGCGGGTGAACTCACCGAAGAAGACCGAGCCGTCGTAGTACGGCGGGAGCTTGGTCGGATCCGGGTTCTCGGGGTCATAGGAGTACTTCGCCGCGCCGTGCGGCCCTACCCCACCGGTGCCGAGCTCCGGGAAGAGCCGCGGACAGCTCGTGGTGCCAGAGCCGTTGTAGTAGGCGAAGCACGGTGTTCCGAGCGGGTTGTCGGTTCGGTTCTCCGGGGTGAAGGAGTACCAGACGTCCGGGTTGGTGATCGGTGGCGAGTACTCCAGCCCGGGCTCGACGGTCGGCCCGCCTTCGCGGTTCCAGCGTGAGTCGTTGCGAGGTCCTTGCGTCGGGTTGTCACATTCGTGTGTCTGCGGCGGGTCGTCCGACGGTTGGCTGGTGACGAAGTCCCAGCGGTAGTACGGCAGGTCGGTCCGGTAGCACAACGGCCACCCGTAGTTCGCCGGCTTGCGCACGATCTCGACCCTCCCGGTGCCCGCCGGTCCGCGGAAGTTCTGCGGCGTGTTCGAGTCCGGGGAGTAGTCGGTGACGTAGGCGACGTCGTTCTCGTCGACCTGGATCCGGAACGGGTTGCGGAAGCCCATCGCGTAGACCTCCGGCCGGGTCTTGTCGGTGCCGACCGGGAAGAGATTGCCCTCCGGCACGGCGTACGCGCCGCCGAACCGGTTGGCCTCCGCCGGCGTGATGTCGCCGTCCTTGACGGTGATCCGGAGAACCTTGCCGCGCAGGTCGTTGGTGTTGAGGGCGGAGCGCCGGGCATCGACGTGCGGTGCGTTGAACTGGCCGTCTGCCGTCAGCTGGTCGTTGAACGGCCCGAAGCCACCGGAGTTGCCGCCACCCGCTGGGGTGTCGTCACCCGTGACCATCCAGAGGTTGCCGTGCGTGTCGAAGTCGAGGTCGCCCGCGACGTGACAGCACGCTCCCCGGTTCACCGGCACCCGCAGGATCTCCTGCTCGCTGGCGAGGTCGAGGTGTGCCGGATCGCCGCCGGACGCGTCCACGAACTTGAACCGCGACAGCTGGAAGTAGCCCACCCAGGGGTCCCACACGGACGGTGTGGCGCCGGTGTTCGGCGCATTCGCCGTCGGTGTCGTCTGGGTGACGACCTCGCCGGTCGAGAGCTTGACGTCCTTCACCGTGGGCGGTGCGTAGTAGAGGTACACCCACTGGTTGCTCGCGAAGTCCGCGTCGATCGCCGGCCCGTACATCCCGTCCTCGCTGGCCGTGTACACCGGGATCTGTGCCAGGACCGTCGTGGTGTTGGAGTCCGGGTCGTGCAGTCGTACGCCGCCTCGGCGGTCGGTCTGGATGACCCGGTCGTCCGGCATCACGTCGAAGCCGATCGGCTCGCTGATGTTGGGCGGCAGGGCGACCGCGGTCTGCTGGTAGTTGGCCAGCACCGTCGCGCCACAGTCGCTGTAGACCGGGTCCGCCTGACCGGCCGCCCAGGTGATGGCACCGCCGAGGTGGCTGCGGAGGTCGACCTCCGCGAAGCTCGCGGCCGTGTTGCCGAGCCCGGTGTAGAAGGAGCGGCCGCCCCGCCAGTCCTTGCACCAGGTCACCGGGTGGTCGGCGCCCATCGTGGCGCCCTCGATGCCCTCGAGCCGGCCGCCCCAGGGCTGGATCTCGAACGACCCGAGGTCATCGACGTGCTCGACCACCGTGGCGAGGACGTGGCTCTTGCCGCGGACGTTGGTGTCGAAGCTGTACCAGGCGTCCGTGCGCGTCCAGTACTCCGGCAGGCTCTTGGAGGCGTCGTGGGTCCGGTCGGCGACCTTGATCGTCCCGGGTTGCACCGACGTCCGGCCCGTCGCCCGGGTGCCCAGCAGTTCGGTGTAGAACTGCCAGCCCGGCTCCGTCTCGACCGCCGAGCCGACGCCCAGGAAGCCGCCGCCATCCGCGAAGTAGCGCTCGAAGGCGAGCTGCTGGGCGTCGTTCAGCACGTCACCCGAGGTGTTGAGGAAGACCACCGCGCGGTACTGCTTGAGGTGCTCTTCGTCGAACTTCCGCGCATCGTTGGTCACCTGCACCACGAATCGCTGGGCCTGGCCGAGCTCGCGGATCGCCGCGACGCCGGCCGCCGTGGCCGGATGCTGACCACCGGCGGCCTTGGTGAAGACCAGGACGCGGTAGCCCCTGGCGTCTTCCGCTGCGCTGGGCGCGGCGGCTGGGCTGGATGCCGCGTACGCCGAAGTGAGGCCGACAACTACCAGCCCGAGAACGGCCAACGGCGCGACTGCGCGGCGCAGTCGCTTGCTACGTTTGCTCATGGGAGTTCCTTCTGTGGATTCCTGAATCGGCTCCGGCCGCCTCCGAGGACCAGTCGAGGGTGCGGCCGGAGCCGAGCGCGTTCGGGCGCTGCGCTAGCCGCGCAGGCCGTTCATGTTGTAGGCGCTGAAGTGGGTGAACCGGAGAGACCGCCCGGGGTCAGCGGATCCGCCCGGTGCGTTGTCCTGCTCGTAGTTCGGGTTGTGGAAGCCCTTCGCGCCCTGACCCGCGAAGAAGGTCTCGAAGTCGATGTCACTGCTCGCGTCACCGAAGGGCACGAAGTTGTAGCCGTTGCCGACGCCAGGCGGGTCGAGCGTCCGGTCGCCGTCCTTGGCGTGGTACAGCGCATAGCGCTTGGTCTGCGTCGCCACCTGCGCCAGCGGGTCGAAGATGTCCTCCACCCGGTTGCCGCTCTCGTCGTAGCGCCAGCGCCACTGGTGCTGTGCGACGTGTGCCCAGTAGATGTCCATCTCGATGACCACCAGGCCCGGATCGGTGTTGTCGAGGTAGTGCTGCATGAGTCGCTTGCCGGACTCCGCCCGCACCTGGGTGGGAGCGATCGGGGCACCGGTGACGCGGTCTTCGGTGACCGTGACCATCGGTCCGTCCTGCAGGAAGTTGTAGGCCGGCGAGTGGTTGTGCGTGTACATGTGGATGCCGAACTCGCCGACGCTGATCTGGTTCAGCGCGTTCCACTTCTCGCACGCGACCGTCCAGGGCTCGATGTTGCGGTTGTTGGCGCTCGTCGGGTCGTTGCCGGTTCCCATGAAGGGCATGCCGAGAATCGCGGCGAACTCCAGCTCCGTGCGCAGCCGCAGCTCGTCCGCCGCTGACATGGTGCCGCCCGGACTGTTGGGTCCGAACCAGGTGTTCGGGATGAAGCCGTGGTTGCCGATCGCCTCGAGGTCGAACTCGTCGAGGAAGGCGCGGAGACGTCGGGCGTAGTCGAGGTAAGCGGCGCGTCCGGCCGCATTTCCGTCATTGGGGTAGCCCGCCGTCCCACCAGGGTTTGCGGCGTTCTGACCGTAGCCGGCGAACTCGACCTGCTTGATGCCCACCTTGGCGAAGAACTCGAACAGCTCTCGCCAGCCGCCCGGCAGCGGGACGAGCGGGCCGAGGTCAGTGGGGTCCTGCGGGAATCCCGGGCCGCCCAGGAATCCGAAGGCAGGGTTGCCGGTGGCGATCGCGAGACGGCCGGGGACGTCGCGCTGCGTGAAGGTGATCGTGCCGACCTTGCCGGCCGGGATGAGACGACCGTTGCCGGCGACCGCGGCCGGCAGCGCGCCGAGCGGGCCGAGCCCGGCAGTCGCTGCACCGACGGCGAGGCCGGCGGTCGTCCCGATGAAGTGTCGTCGGCTGAGTCGTGGGGTGGACTGACGGGCGTTGGGTCGATCCATGGCGCTCCTCCTCGTGCCTGGTTGCGTCGCATGACGCTCGGGTGACGGTGAGAGGAGCTGACGTCGCCGTTGGCCTTGACAGGGGACGCCGGACGGCCCGGCTTGTGTTGAGTACCAGTGGAGCTGCGACCCGACGCCTCTCGTGTGAACTGGATCACCAAGTTAGGGCGGCTCTGACGAAAGTGGCAATAGTTGCCTGCTTACTTTCGCAAGCAACTTGCGAAAGTAAGCAGCATTCGCTGCGGGACCTGGTTCGGTGTAACGCTGTGGCACGTTCCAACGGTTCTACGGCTGTGATGCTCTCCCGGCTCGCTCGCCGTACCCGCAGTCGCCGCTCGACCCCGATGGCGTTGAGCGCCATCGTGCTCCTTCCCACGGCGCTGGCCACCGTCACCTTCGCCGGACCGGCCGCACACGCCGCTGCGGCAACGTGCGACGGGCAGCCGGCCACCGTCACCGCAACCGCGACCAGCGACGTGCTCACCGGGACCGACGGCCCCGACGTCATCGTGAACGACGGGTTCGCCGACGTCGAGATCAACGCGCTCGGCGGCAACGACGTCATCTGCACCCACGGGTACTCGACGGTCAACGCCGGCGATGGCGACGACCACATCATCACGGGCACGTCCCCCGTGGACGAGAGCATCTACGTCCGTCCTGGCGCCGGCGACGACGTGATCGACGGCACCCGGTCGGTCTACCTCGGCTACAGCGACTCCACGCCAGGCAGCCCGGATGACGGGCCGCCCGTCACCATCGACGTGCCGGCCGGGACCGTCGATGGGTGGGGCCACGACCGCTTCACCGGCGCCATCAGCATGTTCGGCGGGACCGGGACCGGCGACACCTTCATCGGATCCGACGCGGACGAGCTGTTCAGCGCCGCGTTCGGAACCGGGCGCAGCCGCGTCCGCATGGGCGGCGGCGACGATGAGGCGAACATCGCCTACGGGACCGTGTGGGCCGGTCCCGGCAGCGACGCGGTCCGCGTCGGCAACGGCACCGTGCACGGCGGGCCCGGTGACGACGAGCTACTCAGCTACAACGGCGGCACCCTCGAGGGCGGACCGGGCGACGACGAGGTCCGCGGATACTTCCTGCGGATGGCCGTCGACACGCGCGCCCAGGCGGGGACGTTCCGGCTCGCCGGTGGCCGTGGTGCTGACGACATCTTCCCGCCCACCATCTGGCGCCCCGAGATCCCGACCTGCGGCCAGGTCGAGGTCTGCCGGGTCGAGGTCGCAGGCGGTCCCGGGGTCGACCTGCTCAACCTGGCGCTCCTGCGCGGCGGCGGCGCGAGGGTGGACCTCGCCCACCACACCCTGGAGCACGCCCGCGTGCGAGGAGCGGTCACCGGGGTCCAGAACGTCGCCGGCACCTGGCGCGCCGACCGGATCTACGGCGATGCGGACAACAACCTCCTTCGCGGCGAGCTCTGGACGACCAGCGGCCGGAGGGACGTCCTGGTCGGCCGTGGCGGTCGCGACACGCTCATCGGCGGGCGCGGACGCGACGAGTGCCGCGGAGAGGTTCGCCGCAGCTGCTGACCGCCACGGCCGCGAACAACTAGCTGGTGAAGGTCAGCAGGTCCTCACAGAAGTTGCGATCGGAGAAGTCGCTGTTGCCGGTGGAGGACCGGACGATCCGGAAGCTGTCCTCGACCTCGGTGTCGTCGGAGGGGTCACCGGGCGTGTCGTTGTAGTCGACGTCGAAGGCATACCGGACCGCGCCGGGGTCCTTCAGGACGAACTTGCCGTTCTGGTCGTAGAACCGGGTCCCACCGGCAGCGTAGACCGTGATGGTGATGGTGCCGTCGCCGTTGTCGGTGATCACGTGATCGTGGAAGTTGTTGCTGAAGACCTGGGTGAAGGTGCCGCCGGTCTCGATGTTGGTGGTCACGACCGTGCCATGCACCGTTTCGCGGTAGTAGGGGAAACTTCCCGAACCGCGCTGGTTGAGCATGAAGTTGACCCGGACCCGACCGCTGTCGACCGCGAGGACCCCTCCGTCCGCGGGGTCGTCGGTGAACTGGCAGAGGTAGACGTCGTCAGGGACCTGGCCCTCGAACTCGTCCACGAAGTGGCCGGAGTCGACCACTTGCGCCTGAGCTGGGGACGACAGCACAGCAAGGGCCAGAGCAGCTGTTGATAATGCCGAGATCGGGCGAACGCGTGTCTTCATGCTGAGCTCCTCGGAACGATGGCGTCCCGAGAAGCGCCGAGACCTGCAATGAGCGTGTCAGGCCGCTGCGAGGTTGTCATGGCCAAACTGAACGAGCGATCGCCTGCCCACCCGAACATGCCTCAGCGCCAGCAGCAGTTCCGGTCGACGTGCGCAGCACCGCCGGCCCGCTGCGGGTGGCCGACACCCGCCGCCACCTCGACCTCGTGCTCGACGGACCGGCCCCAGCGTAGGCAAGCCCCGTCGAACGGAACCTACTCCGCCAGGAGTGCACGCCGCTCGGCGATCGAGGCGGCGGTGACGCCGCTCTCGATGATGTCAGCGCCGACGTCGGCCATGAGCTCCAGAGCGCGGTCCAGATGCTCGGCGGCACCGGAACGGTCACCGAGAAGGGCGAGCGCACCCGCGATCAGGTCGTGCGCCCGGGCGGCGTCGGCCCGCGCTCCCAACTCCTCCGCGATCGCCAACGCGCGCTCGCCCAGCTCGACGGCTTGCCGCGGATCGGAGTCACGGCACGCCAGCGCACGGCCGAGCATCGCCTCATAGAGCCAGTTGCGGCTGCCGAGGCGGTCGGCGAGAGCCTCCACATCCCCGAACACGGCCGCAGCGCGACTCGAGTCCCGCTGCCGCAGCAGCACGTGTCCGAGCCCCACTCGCGCGGTCGCCTCGCCCATGAGGTACCCGCTCGCGCACGCGACAGCGAGAGCCTGCGTGAACAGGTCGCCGGCGCCGCGATCGTCGCCGACGACTACCCGGATCAGTCCCAGTCCGACGAGCGCGTCCAGACGAACCTGGTCGTGATCGACCACCTGGGCGAGGCTCAACGCCTCGGAGAGACACGCGACTGCCTCGTCGTACTCGGCACGCTGACGCAGGACGTGGCCCGAGTAGACCAGGACCTCCGGGAGCGCGGCCGCGCCTTCCGCCGTACGGGCTAGCGCCAAGGCCTCCGAGAGGAGGTCATGCGCGCCGGCGTAGTCGTCTCGAAGCCGCAGCAGGTTGGCGAGCCCGACGAGAGCCGTGGCGGCGGGGAGTGCGCTGTCCGTCTCCCGTGCGAGGGCCAGACCCCGGCGGTAGAGGAGCGCGGCATGGTCAGGCTGACCGAGACGCCGGCGAACCAACGCCAACCGGCACAACGCAAACGCCTCGGCAACCCGGTCCCCGTCACGTCGCGCACAGTCGAGCGCAGCCCGGTGGAGCGGAACGGCCGCCCGATGTCGACCCGTCGTCGCCAGATGCCGCTCCAGTGAACCGGACAGACTGCCGACATGCAGTCCGAGCGATCTCTCGCGGGCGGTCAGCGCAGCCCCCAGCAGGTTGTCCAGCTCCGCGTCCAGCCATCGTCGCGCGTCCTGCCCGGTCGTCGGCACATCAGGTCGCGCATCGGGATCGACCAGGCCGCCGGGGACTGCCGCCGCCGGCACATACGGGTAGGCGACCTGCGCCGCCCTCGCCGCAGCGACGACGTAGTGATCGAGCATCCTTCGAATCGCCGCCTCCGCCTCGCCGCGCCGCGCAGCCCCGCGGCGGCGGGCGTGTTCGCGTACGAGCGCGTGCATCGCGAATCGGTCCGGGCGCACCTCCTCCACCAGACGGCACTCGACGAGCACGTCGAGCATCGCTCGTGTTCCCCGGCGGTCGGCGTCGACCAAGGCGGTCGCGGCCGGAAGACATACGTCCGGCCCGGGCATGAGGCCGAGCAGGTCATAGAGGCGCTGGTGGTCGACGTCGAGCTGGTCGACCGAGGTGTCGAGTGCAGCTCCCATGCCACGGGCGCCGGTCACCAGCTCGGCCAGCCGATCGCCGGCACCGAGCCGTGAGTTGAGGTCGTCGAGAGTCCATGCCGGTCGCGAGCGCAGTCGGGCAGCGGCGATCCGAATCGCCAGCGGCACGCGGCCGCACAGCTCGACGGCCTCAGTCACTGCGTGGGGCGAACCGGCGACAAGGGCGGGCGACTCCGCCGATACGGAGAACAGACGCACTGCGTCCACTGTCGGCAGGGGGTTCAAGGACACCGTTCGGCCGCGGTCGAGCCCCGTCAGTCGGCGCCGACTTGTCACGATCACCAGGTTGTCTCCCGCGCCGGGCAACAGCGGCTGGATCTGGTCTTCGTGGGCGGCATCGTCGAGGAGCAGGAGCACCGGCCTCTGCGCGGCCTGGCTGCGGAACATCGCCGCACGCGCGTCCATCCCCGGCGGCACGGCCTCCGCAGGGACGTCGAGCGATCGCAGCATCCGGTCGAGGGCGTCGGCTGGGTCGAGTGGCCGCCCGGAGGCACCGTGCATGTCGAGGAACAGCTGACCGTCCGGATAACCGCCGGCGCACGCGTGTGCTGCGCGAACCGCCAAGGTGGTCTTCCCGATGCCAGCCATGCCGTCGATGCTCCAGACCGGTACGCCGTCGCCGCGTCCGGTGAGCAGGTAGTCGAGCTCTTCGGTGCGGCCGGCGAAGTCCACCGGGTCGGCGGGCAGCTGGCGCGGGGCGGTCGACTCGGCTTTGACGGTGGGTGGCGACGCGGCTTCGGTCAGCGCCGCTTGCAGTCGTGCGCGATCGGCCTCGTCGAGCGCGAGCGCCGCGACCACGAGCCGGAGCGTTGAGCTGCGGGGGCGGCGGAGCTCACCGGCCTCCAGCCGGCGGACAGTCCGTACGTCGACCCCGGCGCGCTGGGCAAGGTCCTCCTGAGTGAGCAGGGCGCGCTCCCGCCATCGGCGGAGCAGAGCGCCGGCGCCCTCTCCTGTCGGCGGAGGTGCCCCGCGGATCATGTCGCTCTCCCCCGAGATCGAGTCCGGAACGTGTCCGCTTTCTGTCCGGTTCCCGACCTGTCATCGGCGGTCGCCGCGCCGCAGAGTCTATTCGGCAACCACACCCAACAGCTCGGGAGAATCGATGAAGCTCACCCTTCTGCTCACCGCCGCGACGGCTCTGCTGGCCCTCACGTCTGCACCGGCGACAGCGGACCGGGAGTACAACCCGCCGTCCCGCGTCGCCGCGACCCCCACCGCCGAGCTTCACGACCAGGCCGTCTCCCACGGCCTGTCGCCCGCCCAGGCGCAGTCCCTGCAGGCTCGGGTCGACCGAGTGATCGATCGGACCGGCGGCACTCAGGTAGCGATCAACCAGGTCGCTTGGGAGGGCGGCGACACCCTGGTGCCGCTCCCCGGGGAGACCCGGGCACGCGAGCTCAGCGTCGTCCCTGCCGCCTCAACCGTGCATGGCTGCGAGTACTACCAGTTCTGCACCTATGCGTTCTCCAACTTCACGGGCATGGTCGACCGCATGTCGAGCTGCACCTGGCACTACACGCCCCGCTGGTTCGGCGCCTACGTCAACAACCAGACCCCCGGCACCAGGGCCCGCTTCTACGACTACTCGGGGCGCTTCCTCTCCTACACCCGGCCGGCGTTCTACGCGGGCTCGACCTCCCTCGGCGACCGAACGAACTACATCCGCCCCTGCTGACCGATCCCGCTTGCCGATCGGCGAGTGCGCCGCCGCCTCACGACTTCCTCGAGGCGGCGGCGCACTCACTGGCTGCGCGCGAATTCGACGGCCTCGGCGAGCAGCTGCCGCCACAGGGCCCGCTCGGCCGTGGGGAGCGCGACCCACTCGCGGAAGACCTTCCCGGCTGGTGCGAACGGGATGCCGGTGCCGCTCTGGACCAGCTCGGTCACCCGGTTGCGGGGAAGCTTCACGACGAGGCAGCGAGCGCTGTCGTCGTACGACGCGAGGAACTTCCCGGCCAGCCGCACGCACGGGTAGCCCATCATCGTGGCTCGGCCGATGGCGGGGTCGTAGAGAAGGTCGTCGGTGAGCTCGTCGTACAGCTCGCGCGCGTCGTCCCCGCCGGGCGGTTCCGGCGGGGACGGACGGGAACTCGTGCGAGTCATCAGCCCGCCGGTGGGGCGAAGACCCCGAACGTGTTGCCGGCGGGGTCGCGCAGGTAGGCGAAGGTCGGCGCGCCGGGCGGTGCCTCGAGGTGCTGGGAGACTACCGAGCCGCCGAGCTGCTCCGCGTCGGCACAGGTCGCCTCGACGTCCGCCACGAGGATGTAGAACACCGCGTGGTCGGGCACCTGGCCGCCGGTGCCGAAGACGCCGCCCATCGGCTGGTCCGCGCCGGACGCGGTGATGTTGCGGTAGTCCATCCCGCCGGCGGCCGCGGGGCCGTCGGCGTCGAACGACCAGTCGAACAGGCTGCCGTAGAACTTGACGGCGCCGTCCGGGTCGCTGGTGGCGACCTCGAACCACGCCAGGGTGCCGGGAGCTGGGTTGGTCATGGCGAGCCTCCTGAGATTGTCGGGTCACCCACCGGACCGGTGGGCTGCTCCGACCTTCTCCGGCACCTGCGACAACCCTGTGTCGGTGTTTTCGGGACGAAGTGCCGCGGCCGGGAACTTCGTCGTGTGACCGTCGACGACGGGCTCCGGCGCGACGCGGACCGGGTGCGGGGGCGACGGGATGCGTACGGCGCTGCTGATGCGGTCCAGCCGGAAGACCCGGTCGTCCGCCCGCAGGTGGCACCACGCGGTCAGATAGGAGCCGTTGGGACCGACCACGATGTGCTGCGGGTCGACCTCGCGTTCGGTCTCGAGCCCGCCGACGTCGAGGTAGCGGATGCGCAGGGTCGAGTTGCCGCGGACGGCTCGCCAGACCGTCTCGGCGACGCCGGCGTCCGGGGCGGGCACGGGCTGCACCAGCAGCCGGACCTTGTCCGCGACCGTCCGTGCCTCCGCGACGGCGCGGTCCGGCATGGCGGCGACGATCTTCTGCAGGGCGCTGCGGGCGTCGCGCGCGAACAGGACGTGCTCGCTGCGGCTCAGGGCCACCGCGACGGCCGCGGCCTCGCGCGGCGTGAAGTTGAGCGGCGGCAGGCTCATCGACCGGTCGATCGTGTAGCCGCCGGCGCGTCCGGTCCGCGTGGCGAGAGGGACGCCGGCCTGGCCCAGCGCGCTCAGGTCGCGCTCGATCGTACGGACGCTGACCTCGAAGTGGCCGGCCAGCTGCCGCGCCGTACGTCCGCGGGGCCCGGCGGCGCGCAGCTCCTCGACCAGGGCGTAGAGCCGGTCGATGCGGTTCATGCTCGGAGAGTAGGGGCGCCCGCCGACAGCGTGGAGTGTCCTGATCGGGGCCGCCCGCTGCGCCGTCCCGAGGTCCGCGCGGCTCGTGCTGAGCTCAGCGAGTTCGGACCAGGCGCATTCGCACGAACTCGTCGTTGACGACCTCCCGGCCGTACGCGATCGGCTCGTTGCGGTCGGAGTAGTGGGTCTCCCTCATCTCGAGATGAGGCGCCCCGACGGCGATCATCCCGGCGGCGATGTCGTCGCCCGAGGCGACGAGCGGTACGAGCTCCACGACCGAGTGGTCGATCTCGCGACCTGGCCAGCTCCGGCTCCACTCGAAGATCGACGGCGGGGCCTCGACACGACCAGCGACCAGGGCCTCGGCGTCGGCTGGCACCACGTGGACGAGCGGAACCTCCTGGAGGAAGCGCACGACCTTCTCACCCTGGACGGAGTACGTCTTGTCGTTGAGCAGGACCTGCGTGTCGTGTCCCAGCCCCAACGCATCCGCGGCGAGCGGACTCAGCTCCTCGGTGACGGTGAACGTCTGGTCCACGTCGACGCTGCCGTACTGGTTCTCCAGCATCGCCTTGAGGCCGATGACTCGGTGCAGCAGCATCGACTCACGGCCGATGTGGGGGCGCAGCTGAGTGCCACGCCCCGGTGCTCGGGAGATCACGCCGAGCCGATCGAGCGATTGCAGCGCGGCCCGGATCGTGGTGCGGCTGACACCCATCTGGTCAGCGAGGTCGGGCTCGTTGGGGAGTCGGTCGGAGGGGAATCGGCGCTCGAGAATCGCCTCGAGCAACGCCTGGGTGGTGCGCTCGGTCAGCGAGCCCTGACCGACACGCGGCAGGTTGCCCGCTGAGAGCCTGCTGCCGTCCTCGCCCGCTGCGGTCATCGTCGGCTCCATCCAACCACCGCGTGGCTGGCGCCTCGCCGGAGATTCAGCATACAAAGAACAATAGAGAAACTCGAAGGCGTCTGTCATGTCGCCGCTCCGGCCGGGTCACGGTCGCAGCAGGAGCTTGCCCAGGACCGACCTCTCGGCGAGGCGGGCGAACGCTTGCGGTCCGTCCTCGAGCGGCAGCGCCTCGTGGTCGACGCGGACCGCCCCCGTGACCACCGCGTCGAGTGCACCGGTCAGCGCCCCCGCAGCCTCCTGCGGCGAGGTCGTCCCGCCGCTCGTTCCGTGCAGCTGGATTCCGCGGCCGTAGAGCACCCCGAGGTCGATCGTCGTGGTCCGGCCGGCAAGCACCCCGTAGGTCACGACCCGCGCACCCGGGGCGAGGACCGGCAGCAGCGAGCTGACGTAGTCGCCGCCGAGCGGGTCGAGCACGACGCTGACCGCACGGTCGCGCACGGCGGCGACGACTGCTCCCGGGTCGGCGCCGACCACCGGTTCGGCGCCGAGGCCGGCGAGGTGGTCGGCCTTGCCGGCGGAGCCGGTGTGGGCCAGCACGGTGGCACCCGCGTTGCGGGCCAGCTGGGCAGCGAAGGCGCCGACCCCGCCCGCCGAACCCAGGACGAGGACCACGTCGTCGGCGGTCACCCGGGCGAGCTGGTGGACCGCGCGCCAGGCGGTCTTGCCGGCGACCCCGACGGTGGCGACCGCACGGGCGTCGGCGTCCTGCGGGAGCGTGTGCACCGACGACTCCGGCACGACGACCTGCGCCGCGAACGTACCGTCGCGGGCCGCACCGACCCCGCCGCTCACCAGCACCAGGCGGCCGTCGACCCGGCCGCTCGCCTCGGCGCCGAGGGTCAGCTCGGCGGCCGGGTCGGGGCCGATCTCGCCGCGGAGCACCTGGGCGTCGAACGGGTTGACCCCGGCGTACTCGACGTCGACGAGCACCTCCCCCGGCGCCGGCGTCCTGGCCTCGACGTCACGGACCTCGACGATCCCCGGACTGATCCTGCGCACGGCACGCACGGCGTACTCCTCTCGTTTCGGATACTATGTCGTACAAAGTACAGGAGGAACGCCCATGTCCCACCACCCGTCTGTCGCGGTCGTGACCGGAGCCGCGCAGGGCCTGGGTCGCACCTTCGCGCGGACCCTGGCCGGGCTCGGTCACGACGTCGCCGTGCTCGACATGCTCGACACCGCCGAGATCGAGGCGGAGGTCGCCGCCGCGGGCCGGCGGTTCCTGGGCCGGACGGGCGACGCGGCCGACGCCGCGACGGTCGCGGACTTCGCGACGGCCGTGCGTGCGGAGCTGGGCCCGGCACGGATCCTGGTGAACAACGTCGGGATCTCGCCGTACCGCCCCTTCACCGAGGAGACCCTCGACTCCTGGCATTGGGTGCTGCGGGTCAACCTCGACAGCGCGTTCCTCGTGACCCAGGCGTTCCTGCCCGACCTGCGCGCCGACGGGCACGGCCGGATCGTGAACCTGACCTCGAGCATCGTGTGGGACGCCGCCGCGCGCGACATGGTCGCCTACGGCACCACCAAGGCCGCGCTCGTCGGCCTGACCCGCGGCCTGGCGACCGAGCTCGGCCCGGACGGGGTGACGGTCAACTGCATCGCGCCCGGCATCGTGCTGACCCCCGACATCGAGGGACGGGTGCCGGACGAGAAGCTCGCGGCGTACCGGGAGCGGCAGGCGGTCAAGCAGCTCGCCCGGCCCGAGGACCTCGCGGCCACGCTGCGCTACCTCGTCGGCGAGGACGCCCAGCTGGTGACCGGGACGGTGCAGGCGGTCAACGGCGGGCGGGTGTGGACGTGACGCTGCGCGCGCACGGCCTCCGCGCCGTCGACCACGTCGGGCTGACCGTCCCCGACCTCGACCAGGCGGTCCGGTTCCTCGTCGACGTCGTCGGCGCCACCGAGGTGTTCCGGCACGGCCCCTACGAGGCGGGGCCGAACACCGCGTCGCACTTCGCCCGCCACGCCGCGTCGCGCGTCGTCGGCATCGCAATGGTCCGGCTCGGCTCCTGCAACGTCGAGCTGCTGCAGTTCGAGTCGCCCGACGAGTTCCAGCGCTGGCCGGCACCCTCGGACTGGGGCGGTCACCACGTCGCGGTCTACGTCGACGACATCGACGGCGCCGTCGCGACCCTGGCCGCGGCCGGGGTCGA
The DNA here is from genome assembly GCF_042666375.1 of Nocardioides sp. GCM10030259. Classification (NCBI taxonomy): domain Bacteria; kingdom Bacillati; phylum Actinomycetota; class Actinomycetes; order Propionibacteriales; family Nocardioidaceae; genus Nocardioides; species Nocardioides sp. GCM10030259. The sequence goes on from NZ_JBHTDF010000019.1 coordinate 199,678, forward strand.
GGTGCTCGGCGCACCGATGCCGCTGCCCGGCCCCGAATCCGGTCCGGCCGCGCGGTTCGTGTTCTTCCGCGCGCCGTGGGGCGCGTTCTTCGAGCTGGTGTCCTACCCGGAGGGCAAGCGCTACGAGTCCGAGACCGCGCTGCGGCTGTTCGACCCGCGCGAGCTGCCGCCGTCCTGAGCCGGGCGCAGCGGGCCGAGCGCGCGGAGCAGTCGTGCACGCGGCCGGTCGCCCAGCGCCCGGGCGAGCGGCACCAGCACGCGGTAGGCGCGGCCGGGCACGCACACGGTCCGCCCGGCCTCCCACGCGTCGAGGCCCTCACGCGCGACCTGCTCGGCAGTCAGCCACAGCCACGGCCGTACGCCGCCGGCGTCGGTGCCGCTGCGGGCATGGAACTCGGTGCGCGTGAAGCCGGGCACCACGGCCGTCACCCGCACGCCCGCGGGCCGGACGGCGTCCGCGAGCCCGCGGGTCGCGGCGAGGACCCAGGCCTTCGACGCGGCGTACGTGCCGGTCGACCAGACGGCCGCGGTCGACGCGACGTTGACGACGCCGACCTGCGCCCGGGCCGCGGCGTGGGAGAGCAGCAGCGTGGCCGTGACGTTGAGGTCGAGCATGGTGCGCTCGGCGGCGAGGTCCTCGTCGGGGAACCGGTGCCTGGTGCCGCACCCGGCGGCGTTCACGAGCAGGTCGAGGGAGCCCAGCCGGGCGACCACGGACGCGCAGCCGGCCGGGGTGGCCAGGTCGGCGACCAGCACCTCGGCGCCGCCGAGCTCGGCGGCCACCTGGGCCAGGCGCTCACCGTCGCGGGCGACGAGCACGAGGTCCCAGCCGCGGCGGTGCAGCTCGTCGGCGAACGCGCGGCCGATGCCGGAGGTCGCCCCGGTGACCAGGGCGACGCTCACAGGGACTCCAGCCAGGCGACCATCTCGGGCCACGGGGTGCCCGCGGCGACCATCCGGCGCCCGCGGGCGAGCGCGGCCGGGTTGTCGACGGCGAGGACGCCGGTGGCGACGCCGTCGGGGGCGTCCGCGAAGCACGCGACCACGCCGCGGCGGACCGGGCGGTCGCTGACCAGGTCGCCGGGCCGTCCGCAGAACTGGATCTTGTGCTCGTACTGGTCGGACCAGAAGTAGGGCACCGCGTCCCACGACTCGGCCGCGGCCTCCGCGACGCCGAGGTCCACGGCGATGTTCGCGGCCACGACGCTCGCCTGCTCCACCGCGGTCTGCCACTGCTCGACGCGCTGCTCGGTCCCGGTGCGGCCGTGTCGCCAGCGGGCGACGTCGCCGACGGCGTAGACGCCCGGCGCCGTCGTGCGGCCGCCCTCGTCGCAGACGACGCCGTCATCCACGCGCAGTCCGGAGCCGTCGAGCCACTCGGTGTTGGGGATCGCGCCGATGCCGACGACCACCGCGTCGGCGGGCAGCTCCTCACCGTCGGCGCGCACGGCGCGCACGCGGCCGTCGCCGATGAGGCCGGTGACCGCGACGCCGAACCGCAGGTCGACCCGCTCGCCGTGGAGCGCGGTGACGAGCGCTCCGGCGGACGGGCCGAGGACGCGGGTCAGCGGCTGCGGCGCCGTCTCGAGCACGGTCACCTCGGCGCCCAGGGCGTGGGCGGTCGCGGCGACCTCCAGCCCGATGAAGCCACCGCCCACGACGACCAGCCGGCGGCCGGGACCGACGTCGCCGGCCAGGCGCTCGGCGTCGGCCAGCGTGCGCAGGTAGTGGACGCCGGTGAGGTCGTCGCCGAACGGGAGCCGGCGGGCGCGAGCGCCAGTCGCCACGACCAGCACGCGGTAAGGCACCCGGCCGCCGCCCTCGAGGAGCAGCTCGCGGTCACCGTGGGCGAGCCCCGTCGCCACCCGACCGGTCAGCAGCGTGACGTCGAGGCCGGTGAGCTCGTCGGGACGGAACAGCCCGAGCTCGTCGTCGCCGAGCGCGCCGGCGAGGTACTGCTTCGACAGCGGCGGGCGGTCGTACGGCGCCACGCCCTCGTCCGAGACGAGGGTCAGCGGCCCGGCGTACCCGATCCCGCGGAGGCGGCGCGCGACCGAGACGGCACCGACGCCCCCGCCGACGAGGACGACGCCGGCCTCCATCACTCCACCAGCGTGATCGCGTGCACCGGGCAGGACGCGGCCGCGGCGCGGACCTCGCCGACGAGCGCGCCGTCGGGCTCGTCGACCAGGGCGATCACCTTGCCGGTCACGTCGTCGAGGTCGAAGACGTCCGGGGACTCGATGACGCAGTTCGCGTACTCGCGGCACACGGACTGGTCCAGCAGGATCTTCATGGGGTGCTCCGTTCGTCAGATGTCGACGGCGATGTACTTGGTCTCGAGGAACTCGTGGATCCCCTCGAAGCCGCCCTCGCGGCCCAGGCCGCTCTGCTTCACGCCGCCGAACGACGCCGCTGGGTCGGAGACCACGCCGCGGTTGACGGCGACCATCCCCGCCTCGAGCCGGCTCGCGACCCGCAGCGCGCGGGCCTCCTCGCCGTACACGTAGGCGATCAGGCCGGCCTCGGTGTCGTTGGCCAGGGCCACGGCCTCGTCGGCGGAGTCGACGACGACGACCGGCGCGACCGGGCCGAAGATCTCCTCACGCAGGATCGCCGCGTCGGACGGTACGTCGGCCAGCACGGTCGGCGCGTGGAAGGCACCGGCCACGACGGCCTCGGGCGTGGCCCGGCGGGCGCCTGCGGCGAGCGCCCCGGCGACCAGCTCGCGCACCTTGTCGGCCTCGGCGTCGGAGACGAGCGAGCCGACCTCGACGCCCTCGGCGTCACCGCGGCCGACGACCAGGGAGCCCATCCGCTCGGTGAATCGGGCGGTGAACTCCTCGGCGACGTCACGGTGCACGTAGAAGCGGTTGGCCGCGGTGCACGCCGAGCCGCCGTTGCGCATCTTGGCGACCATCGCGCCCGCGACCGCGGCGTCGACGTCGGCGCCGTCGAGCACGAGGAAGGGTGCGTTGCCGCCGAGCTCCATGCTCGCTCGCACGACCGTGTCGGCGCAGGCGTGCAGCAGCACGCGGCCGACCTCGGTGGAGCCGGTGAACGACAGGCAGCGCACGCGCGCGTCGTCGAGCATCTCCTTGACGACCGGTCCGGTGGAGCGCGGGATCACGACGTTGACCACGCCTGCCGGCACACCTGCGCGCTCGAGGAGCTCGGCGATCGCCAGGGCGGTCAGGGGCGTCTCCGAGGCGGGCTTGAGGATCGTGGTGCAGCCGGCAGCGAGGGCGGGCGCTATCTTGCGGGTCGCCATCGCCGCCGGGAAGTTCCAGGGCGTGATGAGCAGCGAGACACCGATCGGCTCGTGGGTGATGATCATCCGCTTGTCGCCGGCCGGCGAGAGGCGGTATTCACCGGTGACCCGCACGGTCTCCTCGGAGAACCAACGGAAGAACTCGGCGGCGTAGGCCACCTCGCCGCGGGCGTCGGGCAGGGCCTTGCCGTTCTCCCGGGTGATCAGCCGCGCGAGCTCCTCGGCCTCCTCGGTCATCAGCTCGAAGGCGCGGCGCAGGATCTCGGCGCGCTGACGCGGCGGGGTCGCGGACCACGACTCGAGGGCTCCGGCCGCGGCGTCCACCGCGTCCCGGCAGACCTCGGCGCTCGCGAGAGCCACGTCGGCGATGGGCTCGCCGGTGGCCGGGTCGACGACGGGCACGCGGTCGGCCGACGGGACCCAGCGGCCTCCGACGTAGGTGTCGGTGCACAGCTTCATGTGGATTCTCCTGCGATCGTCAGACGGGCGGCGGGGTCCAGAGACCCGTGTCGGGCTTGCCGATGAACGGCTCGGGGTTGCGCGCGCACGCAGTGCCCCACTGGTCGGACTCCTCCGGCACGCGGCGCCAGATGCGCGGCTGCCACGTGGTGATGTCCTCGATCGGCTCGAGCTCGGTGGTGTACTCGGCGACGAAGCCGTTCGGGTCGGAGAAGTAGGCGAAGGTGTTGTCGCCCGGCCCGTGCCGTCCCGGGCCCCACACCATCTGGTGGCCGCGGCGCAGCATCGAGCCGGCGGCGCGCATGTACTCGTCGATGTCGCGGGTCTCGTAGGCGACGTGGTTGACGTTGGCGTGGATGTTCGCGGACACCGCGAACTGATGGTGCACCGGCGTCGCGCCCTTGAGGAACACCATGGCGTCGTCGAGGTAGTCGCTCTTGTAGAAGCCCAGGTGCCGGTGGAAGAAGTCCACCAGCTCGGGCAGCCGCGCGCTGTTCATCACCATGTGGGAGATACCGGTGGGCAGGTGCTCGCGGTGTCCGATCTCGCGCGCGGTCCGCGGTGTGAGGTCGGCCGCGATCTCGAGCGTGCGGCCCTCGACCGGGTCGAGGAAGCGGAAGCCGTAGCCGCCGCCGAGGCCGTCGACGGGACCCGGCTCGGTGACCAGGCGTACGCCGGCGGCGACCAGCCGGTCGGCGTACCAGTCCACGTCGGCGCGGGTGGGCACGGCGAAGGACACGAGGTCGAGCCGGTTCTCCCCCGCGCCGCGCAGCCGCAGGGCGAACGGGTCGGTCGACCCCTCCGCCGCGAGGAAGGCGAGGTCGCCCTCGACGTGCTCGGCCGCCAGGCCCCACTCGTCGCGGTAGAAGCCGAGGCTCGAATCCAGGTTCGCGACGCCGAGCGCGACGTACCGGACGTGCGTGATCCGGCACTCGAAGATCTCCTGCGACGGTGCCAGGGTGCTGGGTCGCTGCTTGTTGATGAAGTCGACCATGGTCTACCCCTCCTCGGGCGAAGCGGTCGGATCGGTGTAGCCGAGCAGCGCGGCGTAGACGTCGGTGCGCCGCTGGTCGAGCGGGGACATCCCCTCGCCCCGGTGCCGGGCCAGCTGGAGCTGGGTGCGATCGAGGTCGAGCACGACGACCGTCTCCTCGGTGCGGCTGGCCGGCGCGGCCACGTCGGTGCCGAACGGGTCGATCAGGACCGAGCTGCCCAGGAACGAGAACGGCCCGGCCTGGCCGACCTGGCTCGCGCACGCGAGCGGGGTGGCGTTGACGTTGGCCATCACCCGGGCGGTGCGGACCTGGCCGATGTCGGCCTCGCGGGCGCCTGGGGCGTCGAAGCCGCCGACCCACGCCGTCGGGACGACGACGAGGTCGACGTCGCGCAGCGCGTGGATCCGGACGGCCTCGGGGAAGCGCAGGTCGTAGCAGACCAGCACGCCGAGCCGGAGCCCGTCGACCTCGACGACCGGCAGGCCCTGATCGCCCGGCGTGAAGACGTCCTGCTCACCGGCGAACAGGTGGAGCTTGCGGTAGACGGCGAGCAGCCGCCCGTCCGGGCCGAAGACGGCGGCCGCGTTGTAGAGCCGGCCGTCCTCCATCTCGGGGAAGCCCGCGACGACGGTCGTGCCGGTGCGGGCCGCGACCTCCGACCAGGCGGTCAGGGCCGGCCCGGGGGCGGCGACGTCCTCGGCCAGCGGCCGCACCAGCGGCTCATGGAGGACGTAGCCCGAGCTGGCGAGCTCCGGGAGGACCACGACGCGCGCGCCCTCGGCCGCCGCCTTCTCGACGGCGTCGACCGTGCGCGCGACGTTCGCCGCGACCTCGAGAGGGGCGAGGGCGAGCTGCGCGAGTCCGACCCGGAGCGGCGTCACGTCAGCTCCCGGCGCCGGCGAAGCCCGCCAGGCCCTCGATGACCTCGTCCTCGCCGCAGTCGAAGAACGCCATGATCCGGCACGGGCAGGCCTCGCCGCCCTCGATCTTCCACGGGAAGGCGCCGATGATCGCGCGCTGGTTGAGGACGGTCTTGAGGTCGCCGCCGACGTTCTCCGCGTGGATGCAGCCGTCCTGGAAGGCCAGGTGGTGCATCGGGAAGATGTCGGAGGTGATCTCGCGACCCGACATGTGGTGGGTGTAGGTGTACTCGCCGAAGAACTCCTTGTAGGTCATCCCCACGTGCTTCTCGAACTGCGCGAGCAGGTCGGGACGCATGTTGCGGATGGTCGTGTTCATCGGGTGGTCGCCGGAGCCGGCGTCGATGCCCCACCAGCGGATCTCCATGTCGGCCATCCACTCGGCCAGCCGCTTGCTGCCGCCCGGGTGCATCGTGAAGTAGCGGACGAGGTCCTGCTTGGGCATGTCCTGGTAGTAGTCGATGAACCCGGTGTGGATGATCAGGATGTCGCCCTTCTTGATCTCCACGTTGCGGGTGAGGTGCTCGGGCTCGATCAGGTCCCAGTCGCTCACGACGTCGGACACGTCGACGATCGCGCCGGGGTGGATGAGCTTGTCGAGCGGGAGCGACGCCATGTCGAGGCCGCCGTCGGTGCCGTGCATCGGGCCGTCGAGGTGCGTGCCGGTGTGCAGCGAGGACTCGATGCGCTGGGACACGATCTGGTTCGTCTGCAGGTTCTGCGTGTAGTACATCTTGTTGCCCGCGTAGCCGACCCAGCCGGGCGTGTGGATGCTGTACGGGTGGGTCATGTCGACGATGCGCATGGGGCTCCTCGTTCGGGTGAGCATGGTTGGTGGACCGGGCCTCGTGCGAGGCCCGGTGGGTGGGGTGTGGCGTGGGGTCAGCGCATGAGGCGCAGGCTCCCGATGGGGTCGACCACGGTGCCGAGGTCCTGCTCCTCCGCCGCCTGCAGGAGGTGGAGGGCGAGCACCAGGTCCTGCTCGACGCTGCCGATGGACTTGAAGAGCGTCCGGGTCGTGTCGCGGTCCGGCCGGTCCAGGTAGTCACCGAGCAGCAGTGACGACTGCGGGTCCCAGCCCTGCTCGATCGCCTCGTGCCCGTCGCCGGACTCGAGGACGGCGTCGAGGGCGTCGACGACGACGACCGAGCCCGGGAACACGTCCCCGCGCAGCTCGCGGTCGATGCGCTGGGTGGCGCCGACCGCCGCGACCATCGGGATGTTCCCGAGGTCGGCGGCGCCGAGGATCGGCTCGTTCTTCGACGACGTCGCCACGTAGAGCACGTCGCAGTCGGCGAGCACGGCATCCTGGCTGTCGAGCGGGTCGATCTGCAGGTCCAGCGCGGCACCGAGCTCGTCGGCGTACGCCTTGCGGTTGGCGGGCGTCGGGCTGAAGACGCTCGCGCGCTCCACGGGTACGGCGCCGCGCAGCGCGCGCAGACCCTCCCGAGCCTCCTCCCCCGAACCGATCACGCCGACCCTGACCGACCGGCCCTCGGCCTGTCCCCGCGCCCACGCCCGCACGGCGACCGCCGCGAGCGAGGACGTGCGGAGGCTGGTGATCCGGCGGCCGTCGACGATGCCGAGCGGGTTGCCGTCGGACTCGCGGAACACGTGGATGTGGTAGCGGACCCGCTTGCCGACGCGGTGGAACTCCTTGTAGCCGAACACGTCGAGGTCGGTCAGGGAGCCGGACATGATGCGCGACCAGGACACGTCGCCGTTGACCTGCAGACGGCCGGTCGCCACCTTGCCGGGGTCGAGGCGGGCGGCGGCCTCGGCGGCTGCGAGCCCGAGCTCGGCGGTGGCGAGGGCGTCGACCGCAGCGCCGTCCAGCAGGCGCATGGGCGTGGCGTCGTCGGGCGCGGCGCTCATCGGGGGTTCCGTCCTGCGTAGAAGGCCTCGTCGGCGTCACCGGTCACGTCCAGGCCGGACGCGACGGCGGCGTTGCGCAGCGTGGTCATCTGAGCGGCGCTGATCCGCATGTGGGGCTGGCGGATCGGGCCGCCGTTGTAGCCGTTGAGCCAGCCCTGGTACTTCCAGTGCATCCGCGGCACCAGGCCGCTGTTGGCGACCAGCGGCGTGCAGACGGCGGCGTGCGCGCGGCGCGCCGGCGCGATCTGCCAGTAGAGCTCCATGCCCTTCTCCCACGTGGCCTTGTCGGAGAGGAGCTCGAACATCTGCGGGATGACCGGGCCGGCCACCTCGTAGTTCGACGTGCCCATGAACTGCATGTCGTAGTTGGCGATCCACGCCGGGGCGTTGAACTCCAGCGGGTCGGTCACGACGACCTCGCCGGTGAACCGCTCGAAGACGGCGGCGATGCCGCCGACGCCCGGGCCGCCGACCTCGTTCTTGATCGCGACGACCTGCGGGATGCCGTCGACCATCTGCTCGAGCAGCGAGACCGAGAACCCGGCGGCGTGCAGCCGACCGAAGTTCCACTGGTCCATCGCGAAGATGATCACGCCGACGTCACCAGCGTCAGCGACGGCCTTGGTGAACTGGAAGACCTCGTCGGTGGAGTCTGGGTTGAAGTAGAGCGGGTACGACGGCATCACGAGGTCGACTCCGGCGGCTGCGCCGTGCTCGACCGACGCGACCGTGTCGGCGAGCGTCGGCTGGCTGGCCTGCAGGACGGTGATGAGGTCGTCGCCGGCCTCGTCGACGACGATCTCGGTGAACCGGCGCATCTCCGCGGCCGTCGTACCGCCCTCGGAGACGATGAGCAGGCCGGACAGGCCGTGCTCCTTGGCCAACGCGACGTCGTGGCGGATCGCCGCCTCGTTGAGGCCGGAGAGGTCGCTCGTGAACGTCGGGCTCACGCAGCCGCAGGCGCCTCGCAGCGACTCGAGTGCCCACGCGCGGGCGTCGCCGCGCTCGTACTTGCTCACTGGTCTTCCTCCTGGATCGGCGGGGTCGGCGTCGGTACGCCGTGACGGTTCTGCACGGGGTCGCTCGGGTCGGGCCCGAACGGGGTCTCGAGGCCTTGGCCGACCTCGAGGGGGTTCGACCAGGTCAGGGCCTCGAGCGCGATCGCGTCGAGGAGCACGGACTGGTCGTGGCCGAGCGAGCGGATCTCGAGCCGCTCGCCGTTGCGGGTGTGGACCTTGCGCAGGCTCACCACGGCGAACTCGTTCGCCACGACGAAGCCCTCGGTGAGGCTCTTGTCGGCGCTCACAGCATGATCCGGAGCTGCGGGAAGTCGATGACGACCTGGTCGAGCACCGCCCAGCGGCGGTCGAGGTAGAGCTCGCCGTCGACCCGGACGAGCTCGTCGGTGCGCTCGGCGGTCAGGTACTTCGGCAGGTCGGACTGGCGGGTGGCCACCAGCGCGACGTTCGACTTCACCTCGTAGCGGTCCTCGGCCAGCCCGACCGCACGGACGTTGGTGACCAGGTGGCGGAACCGCACTGGGGGGTTCTCGCCCCACGCCATCTCGTAGATGTCCTCGTCGAAGCGCCGGAACCACTGCGTGGCGAGGGACCACTTCGACTCGTTGATGAGCATGGTCGCCTCGTCCCAGTGCGGCTTGAACGGGGTGTCCGGCGTCCGCGGGGTCGGGACCAGGTAGACGAAGGCGTCGGTGACGACCTCGACCCAGTGGTGGTAGCGGCGGTCGTCGAGCAGCTCGGCCTCGAGGGCGACGAACGCCGCGATCTCGGCGTGCACCGCCGGGTCGAGCGGGCGCGGGCGACGGAGCGGGGTGCGGACCCCGGCGATGTCGACGCTCATGCGGAGACCTCCTCGCCGGTCTCGCCCGGCGTGCCGACGAGCTCGCCGTGACGGCGGTGGAAGGCGCGGATGGTGCGCTCGGTCCGGTCGCCGTCGACGACGTTGCCGGGCCAGCCGACCTCCGGAGGGGTGGCCGGGTGGTGGTAGCCGCCCTCGATGTGGACGGGCAGGGTCTTTGAGACCGAGCCGACCGACGCCTCGGAGATGCCGACGAAGTTCTCGGTGTCGTCGATCTCGAAGAGGCCGGACGGGCCGTTGGTGCGCATGTAGGCCAGCTGCGAGAGTCGGGCCCAGGTCGGGTCGGCGCCGCGCGGGCACAGGAAGAACCACAGCTGCTCGGACGTCGTCGCGTCGATCGGGTAGCGGATCGTGATGCGGACGTAGCGGGCGTGCAGGTCGGGCCCGTCGACGTTCGTCTTGAAGTTCTCGATGAACGACATGTTCGGGAAGATCGAGCCGTGGCCGACCGACATGGCCGACATCAGCCCCTGCTGGGCCGGGTCGAGCCGCTCGTCGAAGGCCGACCAGAGGTCCTCGGGGTAGCCGAAGTAGTGGTTGCCCTCGAGCACCAGCGGGAGCCGCTGGACGCGCATCGTGTGGCCCTGCGGCGTGGTGACGGTGCGCCCGGTGAACTTCGGCGCGACCTCGTCGCTGAGCTTGACCAGGTCCTTCTCAGTGGCGAAGAGACCGAGCTCGAACGCCGACGCGTGGGTGATCGTGGTGTGGTAGCCGTCGCCGGAGAGGTTCTCGCCCTCGGTCTTCCAGTTCGCCTTGATGATGTTGCGCACCGGGGCGCCGACGACCTCGAGGCCGTCGGGGTACTTGTCGAAGACCGCCTGGAGGTACCACGTGATGTCGCCGAGGTACTCCGCCAGCGGCGGCGCCCCGGCGTCCCACGTCGCGAACACCATGCCGAAGACGCTGTCGACCTGGGCCGGCGCGAAGAGCGGTAGCTGCTTCTTGTCGAGGCCGTCCCTGCCGAACACGTCGCGCTGGTAGGTCACGCCGCGGAGCTCGCCGGTGTTGGCGTAGGTCCAGCCGTGGTAGCTGCACCGGAAGTGCGAGGTGTTGCCGCTGTCGGCGCGGCACAGCGGGACGCCGCGGTGGCGGCAGGTGTTGAGATGCACCCGGACGGCGCCCTCCTCGTCCCGCGTCATGATCACGGAGTCGCGCCCCATCTTGCGGAGCACGTAGTCGCCGGCGTCCGGCACCTCGCTCTCGTGACCGATGTACTGCCAGCAGGTCGCGAAGACCGTCTGCAGCTCGCGATCGAGGAGCTCGTCGTCCGCCCACACCGCCCGGGTGACGGTGACCGGCCGGTCATTCCTGCTGTCGCTCACGGCGCCTCCTTTGTTTCTTGTCATACATATTGCCAGAGACCGTCGGAAGCGGCAAGATCCTCATCACCGAAATCAGGAGGTTCTGCGTGAACAACGGAGTGGACATCGGACGACTGCCCCACCCGACCCCGGGTGAGCTCACCGAGGATCAGCGCGCTGTGTACGACGAGATCACCGGCGGCCCGCGCGGCTCCGGCCCGTTCCGGCTCACCGACGACGACGGGCGCCTGCACGGGCCGTTCAACGCGATGCTGGTGAACCCGCGGCTCGGCCTCACCGTCCAGCAGCTCGGCGCGGACATCCGATACGGCAGCACGCTGGACGCCCGCGAGCGCGAGATCGCGATCCTGGCGCTCGCTCACCTGCGCGAGTCCGACTTCGAGTGGTACGCCCATGAGCGGGTCGGCGTGGTCGTGGGCATGACGCAGGACGAGCTCGACGCGCTCGACGCCGGCGAGACGCCGGCGACGTTCTCCGACCGCGAGCAGGTCGTGCTCGCCGCCACCCGGTCGCTGGTCTCCGAGCGCGACCTGGACGACACGACGTACGACGCGGCGCTGCGCCTGCTCGGCCGCACGACGCTCGCCGACCTGATCACGCTGGTCGGCTACTACGACCTCCTTGCGCTCTCGCTGCGCGCCTGGCGGGTCCCGCTCCCGGCAGGCGAGTCCCGCCGGCCCGACCCGGTCCGGGTCCCATGAGCGTCACCTCGAACCGGCTCCCGCAGGTCGGGACCGGTTCGCTCACCGAGCGCACCACCTCGGTGCTGCTCGACGCCATCCTCAACGGGACCTTCCCCGACAACCGGCTGCCCACCGAGCCCCTGCTCGCCTCGCAGCTCGGCGTCAGCCGGACCACCGTGCGCGGCGCTCTGATGACGCTCGAGCGGCTCGGCGTCATCGGCCGGACGCCCGGCCGCGGCACGATCGTGCGCCGGCACGTCGGTCGGCAGGCGATCATCCTCCAGCGGCTCATCGGCTTCCGCGGCCTGCTCGAGGAGACCCACGATGTCGTCGAGGTCGAGCAGCGCTACTGGCTCGAGGCCCGGCCGACCGACCGCGCCGTCGAGATCCTCGGCGTGAAGCCCGACGCGACGATGATCCGCACCGCCAAGACGATGACCGCCGACGGCGCCCCCGCGATCTTCATCAGCGACGAGATCCCGCTGCAGTACTGCGATCCCGCCGACCAGCTCCGCCTCCGCGCGGGCGAGGGGCTCGACGTCGCGGACTCGATCTTCGAGTTCAGCCGCAGCTGGCCGCACGGCTCGATCGAGCACACCGTCATCGAGCTGGTGCCCTCACTGGTCACCGAGCCGGACGAGCACCTCGGCCTGCCGCTCGGCTCGCCGTTCCTGCGGCTGTGGGAGTCCCACCACAACCTGGACGGCCGTGCCCTCGCCCTCAGCGAGGCGCTGGTCAACGACCAGTACGTGCGCTTCCACGTCGTCCGGCACTGAGGCCGATCCCCTCAGCTGAGGCGACCGGCGTCGACCCGCAGCACCTGGCCGGTGATGCCGGCGGCCTGCTCCGAGCTCAGGAAGAGGTACGCCGCCACGACCTCGTCGATCGTGACGCCGCGACCGAGCACGGTGCGGCCTGCGAGCTTTGCGGCGAGCTGGTCGGCGTCGGCGATCAGCGGCGTGCGCTCGCCGGCGGCCGACTCGACGGACATCGCCGTCGCCACCCCGCCAGGCGCGACCGCGTTGACCCGGACGGCCGGCCCGAGCTCGCGGGCGGCGACCTTGAGCAGGCCGAGCGCGCCGTGCTTGGCGGCGGCGTAGGCGAGGCCGGCGCCGTTGCCGACCACGTCGAACGACGCGTCGGACAGGGTGAGCACCGCGCAGCCGCGAGCGGCGGCGAGGGGGCGGGCGGCCGCGCCGAGCGCGAGCAGGTAGCCCGTCAGGTTGATGTCGAGCACGCGCCGGAAGTCGCTCTCCAGCGCGCCGAGGTCGGATCCGAAGGTCAGGCCGCCGTCGTGGACGCCGGCGTTCGCCACCAGCACGTCGAGGCGGCCGTCGTCGTCGACGGCCGCCTCGACGGCGCGCTGGTGGTCCGCGGCGGAGCGGACGTCGCCCGCCACGAACCGGACCCGGTCGTCGGCAGGGCGGTCGCGGTCGAGCACCACGACCCGGTCTCCGCGATCGGCGAGCTCGCCGACCAGGCGGGCGCCGATGCCGGAGCTGCCGCCGGTGACCAGGACCGTGCGTGCGTGGGGAGGCATCAGCGGCGGCGCAGCAGCCAGCCGAGGACCACGCCGATCAGGACGCCGCCGGCGACCGGCGCGACGCGGCGTACCGGCTCGGGCAGCAGGCTCAGCGCGTCGAGTGCGTCGGGCTCGGCAACCGGAGTGATCGGAGGAGCGGGAGTGGACGGGGCGGTCGTCGCGGCCGCCACGGGAGCCGGCTCCTCCGCGGTGAGCAGCCCCTCGAGGTTGGTGGCGAAGGTGCCGATCAGCCGGTTGCTGACGTCGGTGATGATGCCGCGGCCGAACTGCGCCGGCTTGCCGGTGAGGTCGAGCTCGGTCTCGACCTGGACCTCGGTCGCGGTGCCCTGCTCGACCAGGTTCGCGCGGATCCTGGCGGAGGCCGAGCTGGAGCCCTTGACCTCCTTGCCGAGGCCGGTCATCACCAGCCGGCGCTGGGCGTCGTCGCGCTCGTCGATGGTGACCTCACCGCGGTACTGCAGCGAGATCGGGCCGACCTTCACCTTCACGCGACCCTGGCAGACCTCGCCGTCGAAGCTGTCGACGGCGGCGCCGGGCAGGCACGGGGCGACCCGCTCCATGTCGAGCAGGGTGTCCCAGGCGCGGTCGATCGGGACCGGAACCGTGAACCTGTTGGTGAGCAGCATGACGAGCCTTCCGTGCGGCAGAGAGGTGGTCGAGCACCCGGCCCGCCGCGGGGGTCGACGGCGGGCCGGGCCTGGAGAGGTGCCCCTGACTAGGAGCGGTCCTCCACGCTCAGGGTCGTGATGTTGTCGGGCGTGATGAACACGCTCGGGGTGTCGACGTAGTGGCCGTCGGGCTCCGTGCCGTCGACCCAGTCGGCGCCGGTCTGGACCGCGATCGTGCCCCAGGTCTGGGCACGCATGCTCAGCGTCATGTCGTAGTCACCGGACTCGACGGCGTCGAGGGCGGCCGGGCCGCCGTCCCAGCCGGCGAAGAACACCTTGTCCAGGTCCATGTTGCGGCCCTGGGCGGCCTGGAGCGCGCCGAGCGCGATGTCGTCGAGGCTGGACAGAACGGCGTCGACGTCCGGGGCGGAGGCGAAGCCGCTGTTGGCGATGTCGACCGCGGCGCCGGTGGTCATGTCCGGCACGACGAGCGTGTCGACGACGTTGACCTCGGGGTGCTCGGCGAGCGCCGCGTCCCAGCCCTGCTTCTGGAGCTGGACGAAGGCGATCTGCGGCGGGCCGGTGATCAGCAGCAGGTCGCCCTTGCCGCCCATGCCCTCGATGGTGTTCTCCATGGTCTGCTGCGAGAGCGCGACCAGGCTCGGGCCGACGTACGCGTCCTCCTCGGCGTCGTCGACCTTGTTGCCGACCGAGATCACCGGGATGTCGGCGGCCCTGGCCTGCTGGTACGCCGGCACGAGGGCCTCCGCGTCGACCGGCGAGGCGAGGATGAGGTCGACGCCCTTGGTCACGAAGGTGTTGATCTGGTTGCTCTGGGTCTCGGCCGAGTTGTCGGCGTAGGCGAACTCGAGCTCGACGCCGAGCTCGTCGGCCTCCTCGCGCATGCCCTTCTCCATCTCGACGTACATCGGGATGGTCTTGGTGTAGAACGACACGCCGATGCGCATCGCGTTCGGGTCGGAGCCCGAGCCGCCCCCGTCGCGGTTGCAGGCGGCCAGGCCGAGGGCCGCGATCAGGGCGAGGGACGCCGCGGCAGCTCTGCGCAGTCTCATGGGATTGCCTTCCTCATATGTATGACAAGTTGTTTCACTGATGGTGGTGCACTGCTGTTTTCAGTTGGAGGGGGGTCCGAGAGACCGGCAGCGACCGGACCAGAGGGAGGTCAGCGCCGTCGGCGCAGCGCCTCGGTGCAGGCGGCGAGGATGAAGACGCCACCGATGGCGACCTGCTGGAGTGAGTACTCGACCCCGAGGATGTCGAGGCCGTTCTGGACGACCGCGATGAGCATCAGGCCCGCGAAGGTCCGGGCCATCGAGCCCCGGCCGCCGAGGATGCTGGTGCCACCCAGGATGACAGCGGCGGTCGCGAAGAGCGTGAGGCTGGAGCCGACGCCGGGCTGGCCGGCCTGGACCCGCGAGGTGAGCAGGACGCCGGCGATGCCGCCGCACAGGCCGGCGAGCGCGAAGTAGGAGACCCGGATCCGGTTGACGGAGATGCCGGAGAGGAACGCCGCCTGGCGGTTGCCGCCGGTCGAGAACACCTTCACGCCGAAGCTGGTGCGGTGGAGCAGGATCCCGCCGAGCACGAACAGCAGGAGCATGAACCAGACCATCGTCTGGAGCCCGAGGATCTCGGTCTTGGCCAGGTCGCCGAAGCCGGCCGGCAGGCCGGAGATCGTGCTGCCGCCGGTCAGGTAGAGAGCGAGACCGCCGGCGACCGTGCCGGTGCCGAGCGTGGCCACGAACGACGGCACGTTGAGCACCGTCGTCAGGAAGCCGTTGACCAGGCCGAGCGCCAGGCCGGCGCCGAGACCGGCGACCGCGCCGACCTGCCACGAGCCCGTGTCGCTGGCGATCATCGCGGTCGTGACGCCGGACAGCGCGACGTTGTAGCCGACGGAGAGGTCGAGGTCGCCGCCGATGATCACGAAGGTCGCACCCACGGCGACGATGCCGAGGACCGCGCCCTGCATGAGGATCTGGCCGAAGTTGCGTGAGTTCAGGAAGTACGGCGAGGCGATCGTCAGCGCCACGCACAGGGCCACGATCAGGCCGGGCACGAACAGCACGTCGAACGACGGCACCCGGCTGGCCAGTCGGCTCGGAGCCTTCTGCTCGACGGGATGGGCGACGGTGGAAGTCATGGAGGTCACCTCACGAGGCTTTCTAGACGCGGGTCGACGGAGATGGCGTGGGTGAGGTCGGCGCGAGCCGGCCGGTCGGGACCGACGTTGTCGAACTCGGCGGTGACCTCACCGGCGTGCATCACGTAGATGCGGTGGGCGATCGCGCGGACCTCGTCGATGTCCGTGCTGCTGAAGAGCACGCTGCCGCCGTTGCCGGCGTAGTCGACGACGTACTCGTGGATCGCCCGGCGGGCGGCGACGTCGACGCCCTGGGACGGCTCGTGCAGCACGATGAGTCGCGACTGCGCGAGCTGGAGCCGCGCGAGCAGCACCTTCTGCTGGTTGCCGCCCGAGAGGGTCTCGACCGGCTGGCCGAAGTCGCGGCAGCGGATGTCGAAGCGCCCCCGGTTGTCCTCGACCGCGCGTTCGAGCTGGCGGCGACGGACGAAGCCGTAGCGGGTCCAGCGCGGCAGCGAGGTGAGCGCCATGTTCTCGCGGATCGACCGGCCCATGACCAGGCCGAGCCGCTTGCGGTCCTCGGGCGCGTAGCCGATGCCGAGACGGGCCGCGGCGCTCGGCGTCGGCACCCGGACCGGCCGGCCGTCGAGGGTGAGCGTGCCCTCCCTGGCCTGGCGGGCGCCGGTGACGACCGAGAGCAGGTCGCCGCAGCCGGAGCCGATCAGCCCGACCACTGCGACGATCTCGGCCTCGCGCACGGTCACGTCGACCGGCCGCGCATCGGGCCGCAGGCGTACGCCGCGGACCTCGAGCCGCTCGCCCCGGGCCGGGTGCGGGGGCCCGTCGAGCTGCTCGACGTCGGCGCCGACCATCAGCCGCGTGAGCGCGGCCGGGGTCAGCTCCTCGCGGGTCAGTGACCCGACGTTCGCACCGTCACGCAGCGCGGTGGCGCGGTCGGCGACCTGCGCGATCTCGCCGAGGCGGTGGGTGACCAGGATGATGCCGGTCCCCCGCTCGCGCAGGTTGGTCATCACATCCAGCAGCCGGTGGGTCTCCTGGGGCTCCAGTGCCGCGGTCGGCTCGTCGAGCAGCAGGTAGCGCGGTCGGTGGATCAGCGCACGGCAGATCTCGACGATCTTGCGCTCGGCGGCCTCGAGCTCCCCGGCCGGGAGGTCGGGGTCGACGTCGATCCCGAACTCGTCGAGGAACGCCGTGGCCGCGCGGCGGATCCGGCGCGGGTGGGTGAGGAACGACCGCTTCGTGCCGGAGTCGACGCCGCAGATGTTCATCGCGACGGAGAGATCCGGGAAGAGGTTGTAGTCCTGGTGGACGACGCCGACTCCCAGCGCCCGCGCGATCCGCGGCGATCCCATGTGCCGGATGATGCCGTCGATGCGCAGGTCGCCCTCGCTCGGCGCGAGCGCGCCGGTGAGGACCTTGACCAGCGTGCTCTTGCCGGCGCCGTTCTCGCCGACCAGCGCGTGGATCTCGCCGGGCTTCACGTCGAAGCTGACGTCGCGGAGCGCCAGGGCGCCGCCGTAGCGGTGGGTGATGTGCTCCGCACGGAGCGCCTTCTCGCTCACGAACGCGCCCCCTCGCCGTTCGGGATGTCGTGCAGGCCGGCGCGGTGCACCAGCTGCCAGACCGCGTGCGGGCTCAGCGGCGTCTCCACGATCTCGCCGGCGATCTCCGGCACGGCGTTCGCGACCGCGTTGGCCACGGCGGCCGGCGCCGGGATGAGGCCGCCCTCGCCGGCGCCCTTCATGCCGCCCGGGGTGTGCGGCGACGGGTGCTCGGTGTGGAAGAGCGTCAGGTCCGGGACGTCGCCATTGAGCGGCATCAGGTAGTCGAGGAAGCTCGTCGTGGTCGGCTGCGCGCCCTCGCCGTACGTCACCTTCTCGTGGAGCGCCATGCCGATGCCCTGCGCCACCCCGCCCATCACCTGGCCGTCGACGATGGTCGGGTTGATGACGGTGCCGGCGTCGTGGCACACCCAGTAGTTGTGGATGTCGACCTTGCCGGTGTCGAGGTCGACGGTGACCTCGGCGGCGTGGGTGGCGTAGGAGTAGGCGATGTTGGTCGGGTCGTTGACGAACTTCGCCTCCAGCCCGGGCGACTCGCCCTCGGGCAGGTCCCAGCCGAGCCAGGCGTCGGATGCGAGCTTCTCGAACGTGATCGACGGGGCACCTTCACCGGAGCCGACGACGCGGAACGAGCCGTCGACGACCTCGATATCCTCGGGCGCGGCCTCGAGCTGGTGCGCGGCGATCCGGCGCATCTTGGCGGCGAGCTCGTCCGACGCGACGACGGTGGCACCGCCGCCGACGGTCATAGAGCGGCTGGCGATCGAGCCGGAGCCGGAGTACGGCGCCGTCTTGGTGTCGCCGAGCTCGACCCGAACCTTCTCCAGCGGCACGCCCAGGTTCTGCGCGGCGATCTGGGCGAGCGTGGTCTCGATGCCCTGGCCCATCGACGTCACGCCGGAGCGGACGATGACGGACCCGTCCATGTCGACGCGGACCTCGGCGGTCTCGAAGCCGCCGATGTGGAAGCCGACGATCTTCTGCACCGGGCTCGGTCCCAGCCCGGTGAACTCGACGTGGCTGGCGTAGCCGATGCCGTGCCGCACGCGGGGCCCGAGGTCCTCGACCTCCTTGGTCATCTCACGTACGGACTCGACGACGATGTCCAGGCTCTGCGGGTAGTCGCCCGACTCGTACTCCTGGAAGGTGCGGGTGACCAGCGGCAGCTCGTCCTCGCGGAACATGTTCATCCGGCGCAGCTCGGCGGGGTCCATCCCGAGCTCTCGGGCGGCCTCGTCGACCATCCGCTCGCGCACCCACGCGGCCTCCTGCATGCCGAAGCCGCGGTAGGCGCCGGTCGGCGTCGTGTTGGTCGCGACGCCCTGGATGCTCGAGCCGGCGGCCTTCATCCGGTACGGCCCCTGCAGCATCTGGCCGGTCACCCGGAGCGGGCCGGTGCCCACGTTGGAGGCGTGCGCACCAAGGTTGCCGATGGTGCGGGCGTGCAGCGCGACGAGCGTGCCGTCGTCCTCGAACCCGATCCGCGCGTAGTGAACGACGTCGCGGGCGTGGACGGTCGCCGTGAAGTGCTCGACCCGGTCCTCGATCCACTTGACCGGGCGGCCCAGCCGCATCGAGGCCAGGCAGACGATGACCTCGTCCGGGTAGAGGTGCTCCTTGGCGCCGAAGCCGCCGCCGAGGTCCGGGGTGATGACGCGGACCTGGTCGGTGCGCAGGCGCAGCGACTTGGCCAGCTCGTCGCGCACGTGGTGCGGCGTCTGGGTCGACGACCAGACCGTCAGCTCCCCGACGGCCGCGTCCCAGGACGCGACGACGCCGCGGGTCTCCATCGGGTTCGGTGCGATCCGCGGGATCCGCAGCCGGCGCTCGACGACGTGGGAGCAGGAGGCGAAGGTCTCCTCGAGGAAGTCGGTCCCGCCGTCGCCCATCTCGAGCGTCGCGATCACGTTGGTGCCCCACGCGGGGTAGAGCTGCGGCGCGTCCGGCACGAGCGCTGCCTCGGCGTCGGCGACCTCGGGGAGGTCCTCGATCTCCAGGTCGATCCACTCGGCGACGTCCTCGGCCACCGCCCGCGACGACGCGACCACGACGCCGAGCGGCTGCCCGACGTACCGGACGTGCGTGTCGGTGATCGGGACGGTGAGCTGCTTCTGGTCGGGGGTGACCCACACGCAGGACAGGCCGCTGGTCGCGGCGATGATCTCCTCGGGGCCGAGGACGAGGTCGGCGTCGGTGTCCGCGACGTCGAACGCGGTGAGCTGTCCGTGGGCGATCGGGCTGCGCACGATGTGGGCGTGCAGCATGCCGTCGAGGTGGAGGTCGTCGACGAAGCGACCGTCGCCGCGGAGCAGGCGCGGGTCGTTGGTACGACGGACGCGCGCGCCGACGAGGGAGGCCGGGCGGGCCGGTGCCTGGGTCATGCTCACCCCTCCGTCTTCTCGAGGTAGCAGCGGACGGCGGCGCGAACGTTCTGGTAGCCGGTGCAGCGGCAGATGTGGCCGCCGAGCACGTCGTCGAGCTCCTCGGCGACGTCGACGCCCGCCTGGACCGCTCCCGCGACCGAGCAGAGGATCCCGGGGGTGCAGAAGCCGCACTGCAGCCCGTGCTTGTCCCAGAACGCTTCCTGCAGCGGCGAGAGCTCATCGCCCTCGGCGAGGCCCTCGACCGTGGTGAGCTCGGCGCCGTCGACCTGGACCGCGAGCATCAGGCAGGACCGGACGGTCGCGCCGTCGACGATCACGGTGCAGGCGCCGCAGGCGCCGTGCTCGCAGCCGACGTGGGTGCCGGTCAGGCGCAGGTCGTGGCGCAGGAAGTCGGACAGCAGGGTGCGGGTGCTGGTGGTCGCCCGGCGCTCGGCGCCGTTGACGGTCACGGTGACCTCGCGCAGCTCCTCGACGTCGGCGTCGAATCCGGTCTCAGCGGTACTCACGATGGGCGTGCTCCTCGGTGCGTGGCTCAGGCGGCCGGGGTCTCGATGGCGGCGGTCAGCTGGCGCTCCAGCAGGGTGCCGAGCAGGTAGCGGCGGTACTCCGTGCTGCCGGAGCTGTCGCCGGTCGGGTCGACCTCCGCCCGGGCGGACGCGCAGATCTCGCGCACCAGCTCGCGGTCGAACCGGCCGCCGCGCGCCAGCGCTTCGGTCTCGGTCAGCCGGCGGACCCGGTCGCTGACGCCCGTGACGGCGATGCGCAACCCGGTGAGGACGCCGCTCTGCACCTGAGTGCCGAGCGCGAGCGCCACGATCGGGAAGTCGCCGTGCCGCGGCGCGAACTCGTCGAAGGAGAGATCCCACCCCTGCGCGGTCGGGAAGCGGACCTTCGTGACGAGCTCGTCGCTCTCACGCGCGGTCGTGAAGACGGTGACGAAGAAGTCGTCCCACCCGACCCAGCGGGAGCCGCGGGCCGACGTCAGCTCGACGGCGCCCTCGAGCAGTGCGAGCACGCCCGGCAGCTCCGAGGACGGATCGGCGTGCGCGATGTTGCCGCCGACCGTCGTACGGGCGCGGATCTGTGGGTGTCCCACGTGGCTCAGCGCGCTCCCGATCACGGGCAGGCGGCGGCGTACGTCGCCGTCGCGCTCGAGCGCACGGGCCCGGACCAGGGTGCCCGCCTCGATCGCGTCGTCGGTGACGCGCAGCGTGTCGAGGCCCGGGACGCGGTTGACGTCGAGCAGGATCTCGGGCCGGGCCAGCCGCATGTTCAGCAGCGGCATCAGGCTCTGGCCGCCGGAGAGGATCGAGACCTCGTCGCCGCCCCGCGCCAGGACGGCGAGGGCGTCGTCGAGGGAGCGCGGGTCCTCGTACGCGAACAGCGGGGGCTTCATCGGATCCTCCGATCGGTGTGATTCGGGGAACCTAACACGATTTGTACCTTGTACGACATAGTTCAGGATGACATTTCACGAAGGCGTAACAGGACCCCGCCGGATGGCCCGGCCGAGCTCGTGCGCGGCTCGCAGGAGCATCGGTCCGAGCTCCCGGCGGCGGGCCTCGTTGAACCGCTGCTCGATGCCGGTCAGGCTCAGCGCCCACTGCGGCTGGTCCCTCGCGTCGAAGACCGCGGCGCCCATCCCCCAGCTGCCCTCGACGATCAGGCCGGGGTTCACGGCGTACCCCGCGCGCCGCGTCTCGGCGACCGTCGCGCGCACCTGCCGGGAAGCGTGACCGACGCCGTACGTCGACACCAGGTCGGTGCGCTCGAGGTAGCCGTCGATCTCCGCGTCGGGCAGGTGGGCGAGGATCGCGAGGCCGGCGGACGCCACCCCGAGCGGGAACCGGATGCCCTCGTGGAGGACGTGCGAGCGGATCGGGAAGCTGCCGTCCTCGCGGAGCAGGCAGACGGTCTCGTCGCCGCGGCGGGCCGAGAAGAACGCGCTCTCCCCGGTCGCCTGGGCGAGCCGGCGGACGAACGCCTGGGCGACGTCGGTGACGTCGTACCGGCGCGCGGCGGCGGCGCCGAGGAGGTAGAGCTCAGGGCCGAGCAGCCACCGGCCCTCCCGGTCGCGGTCGACGAGGCCCTCGCCCTGGAGCGCGCTGAGCAGCCGGTGCACGGTCGGGCGGGCGAGTGCGGCCCGCCGGGCGATCGCGGAGGTCGTGCCGTCGCCGTTCCCCAGGCTCGCGACAGCCCGCAGGACGGCGGCCACGCGGCCGACGACGTCGGGAGGTGTGTTCACTGAATGGACAGTAGGGCATGGGCATGGTCACTCAGCGAGAGATCCCCGTCGACCCAGTGGTCGAGCCCTGAGACTGCCGCCATGGACAAGGTGGTGAGGTCGGCCGCGGAGGCGGTGGCGGACATCCCGGACGGTGCGACGTTGTCGGTCGGGGGTTTCGG